>WRIX01000068.1 GCA_009782495.1 Treponema sp. | reverse complement strand
GGGGGAAGCCCGGCGGCAAGGGGGAGGGACAATGTAGGCCGCCACCACACCGACACCGGAGCACGCTATGCTCGAAGGTTGCGCGGCTTTGGGTGGGCGGAGTACGATAATTTCCCACGGCCTTTAACCACGGCGAATAAATGTAACACTGACGAGGGTGGCGGGTCTTTGCGGGAAAATTTCCTGGGATGGGATTTCATGTTTCACTGTTGCAATGGGCTGTTTTTCTGCCGAAAACAGTAATTCATATGCGGTACGCTTTGAAAACGCAAAAACGGCTTTTGAAGGGCTATAAAAGCGTAAAAGGTAAAATGATACGGCAACTGGGATTGAGACGGCTCTACGGCGCGGGATAAGCTACAATCGGGGGTATTCTTTATGGGGTCTGCGGTGTCTAAAAACACCGTTTTGCTATTACGTTATGTGCAATTCAAATAATATGACATCAGATTAGACATCATATTATTTGAAATCGTATGATATTTTATGAGTACTGGTGAATAATTATGAAACAGACCACTTGACTTAATTCCTTACGTAGTATAGATTTATGAGTAATAAAGCATACTACTGGGTAAGTATGAAAAAGTCTAACTAACATTCGCGTAATTCGTTGCTCAAAAACGCTGCATCCTTCCGCCATGAAGGGCGGTGGTTCCAATGCTTTAGGCCGGAGTTTTATCGAAGAGAAAACTCCAGAGTTAAAAATCCGCATGGATGTGGATTTTTAACACGTCTTTGCGTGATAAATTTTAAGAGAATGTTTTCTAATTATTTCGCACAGAGGCACAGTGGCACGGAGGTTAGAAGAAAGAGAAACCCTGTTTTACCTTTGCAGGCTCTGTGCCCCAGTGCCTCCGTGAGAAAATCTTCCTTTGCACTTCCGCGCATCTTCTTTGCGGCTCAGCGTTTTTGCGAGATAAAAATACAAAAAATTAACTGGTTTTTTCCAGTTCCAAAAATGCATCCAGCAAAAATGGATTCAGGTAGTTCATTATTGTTTCCTGTATTGATTCATTTGCGGCTATTTTCTGCCATTTTAAAAGCGTAGTGGGTATTGTTTCTTCAATGGTCTTTCCAAAACGCCGGGCAAACAATACGGGGTCCGGCCCTTCACGGTAACGGTATCCCATAAGCAGGGTTTCTTTTAACAGGGTATTAATGTCTAAATCTTCGGTTAAAAAGCCCGGACGGGTTCTGCTTTGGAAGGCAGAACAAAAATGTTCAACGTCATTTGAATAACTAAAGCGGCGGCCCGTACCATCGCCGTTGATTATAGTCCCCGAAGCTGCGGGGCCTATTCCCAGCCAATTTTCCATACGCCAATAACGGATATTGTGAATTGAACGATAAGCAGGAGAAAGAGCAAAATTTGATATTTCATAATGTTCATAGCCTGCTTTTTTTAAGGTATCTCTTCCTAAAAGCCAGAGCCTGTCCGATTGTTCTTCTGACAGGCTTTTTTTGCTGTAATTTGTGCAGGCTTTGTTGTTTTTACTGCGAAGCGCCAATGGTGTGCCTTCTTCTATTGTCAGCGCATAAAGAGAAATATGCCCCGGTTCACAGGACAGCGCCTTCTCGATATCATTTAACAGCATTTCCTCATTTTGTCCGGGAATCCCGCTCATAAGATCCAGGGACAAACTTTTTCCAAAAATAGTTTTTGCTTCGTAAAGGTTTTTTAGTATTGCTTTATCGTGCAGTTCAGTATTGCAACCTGCCTGATAACCCTGCCTTCCGGCAGCTTTCAGCAAGTTTTCGTTAAAGCTTTGAATTCCCAGAGAAAGCCGTGTTACTCCGTTTTCAGCACACGATCGTAAAAATAAAGGATCTGCTGTTTCGGGATTTGCCTCAACGGTTATTTCCTCCGGTAAACCAATTAATGTTTTAATACCTTTTAGCAGGCGGGCAATTCCCGTATCTCCAAGAAGAGAAGGCGTTCCGCCTCCTATATATACCGAGGGGACATAAACGGATGCAGTGCTTTCCGGCACCATTTCTTTCAGCCGCTGTTCTGTTTCCCAAAGTAGCGCCTCTGTATAACCGGCTAATAAGCGATCCCGTCCGGCATTGTTTACCGGAACAGAATAAAAATCACAATAGTCACATTTTTCGGTACAAAAGGGGATATGAAGGTATAGGGAAAACTCAGGGGTGGCCAAGACGTGTCAGCGGCCAATAGCGAACCAAAGCACGGGCAGTAATGGTACCTGCAGGTACAGGCCCCCAGGTTCTTGAATCGTTGGTAACACTGCGGTCATCGGACAAAACAAAACATTCTTCTTTTCCCAATACAATACTGTCCATTAAACCGGAAAAAGGTATTGATTCATCCCATAATTTAGAAGGCTGCGGAAGTTCCGGTGTATAATCAGATTCAGTTAACTCGAATTCGGTATACTCATAATTTTCACCGGACGGTTTAATCCTTATAATATAATTATTCATGCTGATTGTATCTCCGGGTAATCCGATAACACGTTTTACATAAAGATTGTCTTCTTTGGAAAAAAGACTGTAGCGCTGCAGTGTAAAAAACCGGACAACGAAATCTAAGATCGTCCGGAAAACCGGCTTTTTTTCGGTACTTCGATCTACCAGGACTATTTGTCCGCGCTGAAAAGGAAGATGTCCTTCGTTTCTGTCGCGGAACATATGCTGAACGGTTAACGATAAAAAAACAAAACGTTCCCCTGAAAGGATTCCCGGACGCATGGTATTGTTTTCCACTATCCTGTTGGAAACAACCAAACCCGAAACAAGGGTATGTATAATAAAAAAAACAAATATCCAGATTAAAACAATCCGTATTTTACGCAGATAATTTTGCTGATCCGCATACGAATACTGACGCCAGCGTTTTGCCATCAGTGTATTCCTCCCAGCCGGGAAAGCGGCCAGTACTTGAACGCCCCTCTGCCAAGGATTTTAGAGGCTTTAACGGTACCAAAAAAACGTCCGTCATGTGAAAAATCCCGGTTATCCCCCAGGGGAAGAATACTGTCATCGGGTACATAAATACTCTCCTGTCTGATAAACAAAGAACGGTAACGGGAATCATGGGGATACGCTCCCCGCAAAAAGGCATACCGTGCTTTTTCCATTGCAAGAGAGTCAAAATACGGCGACCGGAAACTATCCGTTTTTTCCGTAAGATCCGGCGGAGGCATGAGTCCCAAATCAAAATAAGCTTTGGATTTCCCGATTGCTTCCAAAGCCGGGTAGTGATGATCTTTTACCAGCCTGGACAGGTTGTGGGTAAACCCCTGCTTTGCCAGGTAGTCGCGCTCGCTAATCCAGCGGTCTTCGCCTTTAAAACGAAAATAAAATTCACCGTTACGGTTTTGTATAGTGTCCCCGCCCATACCTGCAGCGCGCTTAATTAAAAAATGAACCCTTGGTCCGCCGGTTTCGTTTTTATCAATATCGACAAGGGATAATGTCAGCATATAAATAATCCGCTGGGCAATATCAAAAACCGGGCCGTTGGAAAAGTATTCCGGACTTTCAAAAATAACAACATCTTCTCTTTTCGGTTTGATTGGGCTTGGCAGTTTTCCTATACCCGGAAGGATTTCGGGACCGTAGATCAATTTATTGACAAAGATGCGGTCCCTTTCCAAAAGTGTATCGATCATCGAGCCGGAAGGGATCTGATAAGCCTGGAATAAAAACTGGTTGATAAGGAGAACCACCCCTGCAGCCCAGATAAATGCTTCTACCCAGTCTACTATCGGGTTTTTTGATCGTTGCTTTTCTTTTTTTATCCGTAATCGTGCTTTTCGCCTTGTTAATATGGATTCTGTAAATTGCTGAAGTTTTTGCAGAAACGGATAATAAGACTTTGCACTCATTAATTACAAATCTATCAGATAATTGATGGTTGAACAATACCCGTTCTTGTCCTATACTCAGGAATATGGCTGGTTCTCCGCTGCGAAAGATTCGTTTTGGAAAAAAACTGGAAATAAAAGATCAGGACAGAGTTACACTCCCCGTAATTCTGGGAATTAAACCTCCGGTTTATCTTGCAGTACTGTACGGAATGGGTATTCTTGCTGTTCTTTTTTTATTGTTGATTTATCCGGGTATTATAAAACCCGGCGCCGCCGGAATATTTATATCTGAACCACAGGGCGCAGCAGTCAGAATTGACGACATTACACTTGGTTATACCCCTTGCAGAGTTTTTATTCCGCAGGGAAAGCATAGCATTGAATTTGTACTTCCGGGTTTTACAGTTGACAGGCAGGAATTGCAGGTAAAAGGAAGGATCTTTGCTTCCCTTTTTTTTCCTGCAAAGATTAACATTGCAGGGAATCTTGTTTGTCCGGATCCTGCGGGAACTCTGGCCAGTTCCGCACTTGAATATATGTACTGGGCTGCCGCAGGGGAACCAACGGAAAGATTTCAAAACCCCATGTGCTTGTCGGAAGGACTCTACAGGGTCGGACCTACTGCCAAAGATCCGTCAATTCGAAAATCCATGCAGGGAATTCTGGATTATTCACTCCGGTATGCCGTAACAAGAGCCTCTGCCCGGGATCTTCTGCGTGCTCAATTTCTTCTGGATAACAATGGCCTTTCGCCGTCTCAGTTGACGGTTATACATTCGCTTCAGAAAATTGTTTCAAAAATCGGAAGCAACAGCGCTTCTGCACTATGGCTTTCGGAAATACTTCCCGGTGGATTCGAAGGTAAATTTTTACTGTCTGACTGGTTCGCAAACGATAATGGTTTTCAGAGCAATACGGGCAGTTTTGATTTTCCGGTACAAGTACCATCTTTCATTGATCTGGAAGCCTTAAATTTTATTTTAGCAGACACGGGATATTTGGAAAAATTCAACAGAAGGGAAATCCTGCCTCCTATGTTCATTTCCCGTTTTCTTGTTTCGCAGGAAGCATGGGATCTTTTTACGCGGGAAAAAAGCGAATGGGCGGCGGAAAACCGCGGCAAACTGATTGAGCGCGGTCTTGTTGGGGAAGATTATCTTGTCAGGCTTGATAATCCCGGTTATCCGGAACAGGCTGTGTCCGGAATCTCCTGGTATGCAGCCAAAGCGTACTGTGAGTGGCTTAATACAAAATTACCCGCTTCCCTCTCGGGTTGGGAAATAAGGCTTCCTTCGGAAGCGGAATGGGAATATACGGCATACAATACAAACCTTGATATAGGGTTACTTTGGGAATGGTGCGCCGATCCTTTTGCCCCGCTGAACTTTTTTCCGGTAAATGACGAGACTCTTGCCATCTTTGAAAGGACGGCATTACCAGCGGAAAACTACCCGCTTGAACGTGTGCTCCGGGGAGGTTCCTGGATTAATAACCCGGGTACATCAGACATGGAAAGCCGTGGTTCCCTGCCCCCCGGCACATCCTCTCCTTTCGCCGGTTTCAGACCGGTAATTACCCCCAAACGGGGTGATTAAGGTGCCTCCGGGGATAAAAACAATAGCCGTAAACCGTAAAGCGCGGTTTGACTATACGATAGATGACCGTTATGAATGCGGCATTGAACTCCTGGGAACCGAGGTAAAATCCTTTCGGGACGGAAAAATCTCTTTTCCCGATGCCTGGGCGGAAGTAATCAACAAAGAAGTATGGCTCAGGTCCCTGCGCATTGCCGAAAACCCCTTCTCTTCGATCTTTAATCACGATCCGGATCGAAAAAAAAAGCTGCTGCTTCACAGGGAAGAAATTAAACGCATAGCCCGGAAAACCGAAGAAAAAGGATATACACTTATCCCGCTGTCGTTTTACTTTAAAAACGGCAGAGTTAAAGTGGAATTAGGCCTGTGTAAGGGTAAAAAGGTCTATGATAAAAGGGCCGATATACGCGAACGGGATATAAAACGGGAAGTATCCAGGGAATTCAGGGGAAAATTATCCTAATATTTGTGTATTGAATCATCATTTTTAAACAGCATATCTCCGGCCAAAAACAGGGTAAAAAGGATTATCCCCATACAAAAGGAAATGAGCCGGTAGGTTTTACCTGAAGGAACAGGCTGAACAAAGGTTCTAATCATCCCCGGTTTCATTTCGCTGAGGCGGATCCCGGGAAGTCCGACAATCCGGACAAAACGTTCATTTTTTTCTCCATACCCCAGTTCTCTGGCCTTAATGCGTATGGTTTCCTGATCGTAGCGCAGGGCATCCATAGTTCCTTCCAATTCATCGTTAATGGCACGCAGTTTATCCAGATTTTCCAGGATTTTTTGATGTTCATTCTTTAATTCCCGGTAAGGGATTATTCCTGCCGGTCCGTTGTAAATGGAAAGTACAGTATAAACAGCAAGGCTAAACCAGGGGACCAGGAGATATTTACCGAGTTTCATCATTGTAATTAACGGTTTTTTTTATGTTGTACTTAATAAAGAACCTTGACATCTATGTTCAGGCAAGTTACAGTATAAAATTGAAAGAAATTTGTGGAAATTTATGTGTTTTTTACCGATATTTTGTTATATAACTGTATAGCGGGAGCGGCTAATGGCTGGTAAAAAAGATCCATCAATATATGACGACAGAAGTACTATCGGTTCTGAAGATGAATTGGACGAATACGGAGTATGGGTAAAAAGCGAGCCACAGGATCTGTCCAATTCTGTCCCTAATATTGAAGAATTGCCTGACTTTGACGATGTATTGGAAACCGAAATGGAAGTAAAAGATTTTGATTCCCAATCAGAAAACGAAGAAGATCAGGAAGAAGAGGATATTTCATTCGATTCCAAAGAAATTGAATTTGAGGAAATCCCTGAAAATTTGGAGCTTCCTGAAGGATTTGCCCCAACATCTGTTGACGGAGACGGTTTTACGGAAGTATCAATGACCGATTTTCTTGATTCCTCTTCTTCGGACCAAAAACCGCCGGAAAGCATTGATTTTGGCGACCTGGACAGTTCTGTCCCTGAAATTGAACCTGTTGAAAGTTTTGAAAAAACAGCGCCTGCTCCAAGCCGTTCTTCGGGCGAAAAAGACCTTTCCACCCAGCTTCTGCAGCGTATTGCAGATGAGCTTTCTTCGATCAAAAAAGAAATATCCAGTCTTAAATCGGAACTTTCCGTAGTCCGCAGTGAAGTAAAAGGTCAGGAAAGCGCCGATTCCTCGGGCTTTTTTGACGAAGAAGATGATGAAAAAATCGCCCTTACCGGAGATGAACTGGACAACATCCTTAATACGGCAAACTTTACGGAAGAAACCGGTTCCGGAGAATCGGAGACGGTTGATATTAGCTTTGATGATGATCTGTCAGAACTGGATGGAGCCATTAAAGTAGAAAACGAAGTGAAAATTCCGGAGTCCGAGGATTTCGATATTTCTTTGGACTTAACTTCCGAATCAACAGACATCCCGGATGAACTGGATACGCTGAGAGAAGAAGGGGCCATTCCCATTACCGAAGCGCCGGAAGATACCAGTTATCTTGAAGAAGACCCTCTGGCTTCATTTTCTCCATCAATGGGTGAAACAGACTCGGCAATTCCGGAGATTGATGAAACATTTACCGATACGGTTGGCTTTTCCGAAAGTGCTGCTGACGATTTTGGTTTGCCAGCCAATGACGCTGCCATTCCGGTTTTAGACCCGTCAATTAACAATATTTCCATTGATCTTGAAATGGAAGAAACTGAACAGGAAATTCCGGCCGGTCCCGATGACTTTATTTTTGAAACCGAAGAAACTATGGAAATTCCCTCGGTAGATCTTCCGGATATAGAAGAAGATTTTCCGGCTATTGACAGCGCCGAACAGGACTTTGCCGAACAGGATCTTATTCCGGAGACAGACGAAAATTTGGATTTTTCCGAAACGGTGCCCAAGGGACTTTACGATCAGGGTTCTTCCGATGATGGAATTCCCAATAATCTGAAGCAGGAATTAAAAATTGTTCTTTCATATATGGATCAGCTTCTGGAATCCCTGCCTGAAGACAAGATAGAAGAATTTGCAAAATCCGAATACTTTGATACGTATAAAAAACTTTTCGAGGAACTGGGATTAGTATAAATGGGGCTTTTAAGCAAAGCTGCTGCAGGTACGTCAACAAGTGACGATTTTTCGTCACTTGACGAACCGTCTAAGGGCGGTCTTTTAAAGCTAATCCACCAAAAACACCGCAAAAATACAGAAGAAACCATTCCTGTTCATTCTTCCAATCAGGAAAATGCGATAATGGAGAATCTTTCCGAAAGTTATTCAAAATTCGGTGTTTTTAAAGGTGTAATTGTAGAAATGTTAAAGAATTCTGCGGGAGAATCTACGGGCCGGCTTGCTTCTATGATTTCCGGTTTTGGCGCTGTTCAGGGATTGTCTCCGGTACGAGCTCTGGTTCTCTTTGATTCAAAACAGGATTGTGAACTGATTGGAAAGCACCTTGCAAAAACTGTTCCGGGAAAAAACATTTTTAGCTTTCAGGCAAATACACCCCAAGAAGCTCTGTTGCTTATACAACCTTTTCTTTAAATGTGTGCCGGCTGCCCTCAGAACGATGTATATTCTTTTTTAAACAATACCAATTTTTACAATGAAAAGCTAATTTCCGCAAAAAAAGGTTTTACGGTTCAAATTGGAGAAACAACACTTCATTCACGATACGATCCTGATGCGGAAGCCGAAAAATATATCAATTCACTGAAACTGAAACAGTATAAATATTTTATTTTACTTGAACCCGGTCTGAATTACCTTGCCGTTTACCTTGGAAGCAAATTTCCCATGTCACAGGTTATTTCTCTGCATTGTTCTTCTTTTTTCGATAAAAGCAACAAATACCTGCCGGATACAGCAAATATTTTTTTGTTTCACGGGGAATTAAGCTGGAATCCTTCTTCCGCAGAAACACTGGAGGATTTTCTTGAACGTATTCTTTTTGACACCGATGCTTCCGACATCAAATTAATTGATTGGAAACCTTCGGTAAATGCCTACGGTAAAGCCTGCCTTGATTTAACTTCTGTAACGGTGAATTTAATAAAGCGTATCGGGGCGGGAAGGAAAACAGTGCAGAATTTCGGAAAGCGCTGGCTGAAGAATGCCCTTAATAACATAGAGTTGATCAACAAAATTACTCTTGTTAACCGTGGCTCTATGCAAATACTGGTTTGTGCTGCCGGGCCAAGTCTGGAAGATTCCATAAATGATATTATTAAATGGAAAAAAGAATCATCCCGGCTGTTAATTATTGCCGTATCTTCGGCAGCGCCGGCTCTTTTTTACAACGGAATCAGGCCGGATATTATTATAACAACAGACGGCGGATCATGGGCAGGTTTCCATTTAATTGAATGTTTAAGAGAAAACAATAAAACCTCTTCGGAAAAGCCGTTTATTGCCGCAGCATTAACGGCTGAACTGCCATCCCATTTTGAGGATTATCCGGTTATTGTCCTTCGAGACGGAAGTCTTTGGCAGGATATAGTGCTTCAGGCTGCGGGATATTTATCACTTGCATTTCCCCAACGGGGTACTGTAAGCGTATCTGCCTTGGATTTGGCTTTTTATTTAAGCTCCGGCAATGTTTATGTCTGCGGTATGGATTTATCGCATCGTGATCTATTAACCCATGCAAGGCCGTATGCCTTTGAAAAATTTCAGGAACAAAAGCAACATCGTAAAAATCCTCTGTATTCACAGGTGTTTGAAAGGGAAAACATGATACAATGTTCGGGAAGCCACGGTATTTATGCGTCGTGGTTTACCGGCCACATATCATTGTTTTCCGGCCGGCTTTATTCTGTAGGGAATTCCAAATTTGGAATTCCTGCCGGAAAACCTGTTATAAATAATTCCGGAACAAAAGCGAATTTTACTGTGCAAAATGCACAAAACAAAATAAGCAAAAAGAGTCTTATTGATATATTGTGCAATTCCCTTGAAAATCCTCTTATAAATGAACAACTCGGAAAAGAACTGGGTGAATTGCTGCTGCACGATACATCACCTGAAATTATAAATTATACGGGTAAAATTAAAAAAGCACTTTTGGAACTGGCCGATGGATAAACAAACTTTTGAAAGAAACCTTCTTGCACTGTCAAAAAATGATCCCCATCTTTGTGTCCAGCTTTCGTCGGCAATTACTACAGCAGGAATTTACCGTTTTTTACATGCCCGATCCGGCGAAATAATTCCTGCAATCACGGACAGTAACGGCGCAGCCCATCCGCTTCATTCAACGGTAGATCCGCGAAGAGAAGCGCAACGGCTTATTTCTACATTAACCGAAGAAGGGTGCCTGTTGTTCCTTGGTTTAGGCGGCGCTTTTGCTGCGGAAGCGGCTCTTGAACGGGAAGCAAGCAAAAAAATCCTTATAATTGAATATGATATTAATGGAATTGCAGAACTATTAAGCAGTAAAGATTATATAAAACTATTCCGGGACAACCGGGTTCGATTGCTTTGTAATCCTTCGGCGGAACAACTGGAAGCTTTTATTTTAGGAAATTATATACCTGCCATTGACGGCGGTATTCGTGTTATTCCTCTTCGTGTGCGTACCGGCACAGACAGCCGTTTCGATACAGCCGCCGATACGGTAAAAAATACCATAGATACGGTGTCCAGGGATTATTCTGTACAGGCGTATTTCGGAAAAAGGTGGTTTTCCAATATTATCAGAAATCTGCCTTTTGCCGAAAAACAAAACGGAATAATAAAACCAATAAAAAAAGCTCTTATCTGCGCTGCAGGCCCTTCCCTGGAAGAGCAAGTCTCCGTTTTAAAAAAAGAAATTACATCAAATAACAATAACAAAAGCTTTATTATCGCATCTGATACATCCCTTCCCGTTTTGCTTCATGCAGATATAGAACCGGATGCAGTAATTTCCATTGACTGCCAGCATATCAGTTATCAGCATTTTTTCCGAATGATACCGAAGAAAACGTATCTGTTTCTGGATCTTGCCAGCCCGCCTCCTGTTGCATCACGTACAGAAAACCGGATTTTCTTTTCGGGAGGACATCCTCTTTCGTTGTACATAAGCAGATCCTGGAGACCGCTTCCAGTACTGGATACTTCCGGCGCAAATGTTACGTATGCAGCGCTTTCGCTGGCGGAAAATCTCGGAGCAAGGGAAATAACCTTTTACGGGGCGGATTTTTCTTATCCGCTCGGAAAAACCTATGCACGGGGAACTTATATCTACCCTTATTTTGAAAAAAACCAATCACGATATCTGCCGCTTGAAGCCCAGCACTCGGTGTTTCTTTATCGTGATTCATCACTGGAAAAAATTAAAAAAGAAAACGATTTTTGGCATTACGAAACCACCTCTCTGAAATTTTACCGGAAGAAAGTAAAAGAAAAAGAAAAAGCAATTACCGAAAACAAATCGCATGAGCTTTCACTTTTATGTTCAGGTAAATTGTATCAGGGTACCTGCGGGTTTTTAAAGAATTACAGGGAATCAGTTGAAAAGCTAGAGGCTTTTGATATCCTGCAGCAGGATGAAATTTCCGCTACATTGCTGCCCATTGCGGCATATTTCAGAAGACTGAATCCGTCATATAATTCCCCTGAGCTATTTGCGGCGGTAAAATTATACTGTCTTGAAGAATTGAATAAAATAATACGGTAAACAATTACTCAAACCCAAATCCTTCATTACTGTCGTATTTTGTGGTGGTTCTGAATTCTTTAATTGGTTTCCATTGAACGATAAATGATACCTTGCTTAAAAATTTGTATTGATACGGATATGAAGTTTTATCCAATTCAGGCGTTAATGTAACCCCCAGTGTAGCATCCCAGTCTCCCAAATGATGAATCAAATCCAGGCCAAAAGATTTCAGTTTAAAACCTGATTCCTGCCGTTTTTTAATATCATCAAAACGGAAAGAATTAAAAACATCAATAAATATATTTTTTTCTCCCGGTACATCAATTTCCTGATTTCCAAAAACAGGAATATTCTGGAAATAGCGGAATATAACAGCATTTTCAGAATGGGAACTAAGGATTACATCCAAAAAACGGTTTATTCTTAATCCGGCGCTCAGGGTAAAATAAAATTTTGAATATGTATAACGCTGAAGATCGTAATTCACCCCGGTATTAACCGATCCTACAAAACTAACTCTGCCCCCTTCGTTTATGGAATATGCTTTATTGTAATCCAGAGTAAAATACTGAGGGATAAATCTTTCTACATCATCCTGGTACCAGCCAAATGAACGGTTCTGCGAATCGGTAGCCTCACCTGCTTTGGTAACCAGGTCATAACCAAAAGAACGTGCTGCAGTAAACGAAGCGCTTAAGCCTCCGTATACAAGACTTGTTGTCATCATAGTCCAGTCGGATATCTCCGGATCGTAGACCATATAATGCCGCAAGGAAATATTATCGGTAAAACGCAGGGTTTCCGTAAAATATACCGGTTCATAGTAAGGATCTTCAAAAGGACGGAGTATCCTGGTATTGGTATTTGTTTCCGATATCCACACCCTGGCTGTTGCATCGGCTGCTATTGTCGCTTCTTTGGACGGCAGATCCGCAGTAATCGAAAGGCTTTGCATATAGTCCATAATATTGGCGTTAAAATTGCCCTGAAGACTGTGAATTTCAATATCATTGCGATCCCATTTTCCGGCATTCATAGTCCATTCATCGTTTATATAACGGCCGGATCCAAGGAGTCCTTTCAGCGTATAGTTTAAATTACTGGTTTGCCACATTTCACTTTGAAAAAAAGGAAATATCGTAAAACCATAAGACGCGGAACTGGTAAGATATCTCATGTTGCGCATCTGTCTCATAGCTGTATCAAGTTTAGCGCCGGTATACACGGTATCGTCCATGTAGGAATAATCCTGCCATGATGTAGTTCCGTAAAACCGCAAAGAATGTGTATAAATATCATTTCTTTCCGACAGTGTTAAGCCAATGTTTCCGTCAGCCCTGATACTGAACAGCTGATATTCAATATCCGACCAGTCTATATCTTCATTTCTGCGCCATTGGTCGGAATTGAAACGCATTTCCGAAGCGGCTGCAGGAGCAAGCCTGTAATCAATGGTAAAAAGATGTCCTCCCAGGATTTTTGAATTTACTGTCCTGGAAATTGACGGAGGAACAAGTTCCTCTGCATTTTCAGACTGTCCGGTGTTTTCC
>WRIX01000067.1:2386-13373 GCA_009782495.1 Treponema sp. | reverse complement strand
AAACGGTAAATGGGAAAGAACATTGGATAGTAGGAGTTCTGCCGGGCCCGGATCTAACAGTTACCATGAAGCAGCTAAAAGACAAAGGATTTGAGTCATTTCCGGTGAATTTATAGATAAATCACAATTTACCGCTGAGCCTGGCAATTTAATAAATCCGAATAAATTCAGCAAAGGGGTGAGGCTGCACTGTCAAAAACTCTGGGTGAACCTGCTCAATCAGCTTCCTGACTACTTAAAAATAATTCCGTATTTTTTAAAACCTTATGAGGTTAATCATTAAGTAGTCAGGCTCTTTTATGCTAAATACTTCTTTAATTCCCCGTGATCTGTTTCGCAGGGAACCCCAGGAACTTTTTGGCAGCGCAGCCTCACCCCTTTCCAGGCAATTGTTCAGTTAATCAAATATCAGGCTCAGCGGCAGATAGCGGTTTTCATCCGTTATAATAACAACCTAAACGTATCGAACTGAACTCATCGGGGATAATGTTGCCACATAGGTGGGGGGAAGGTTAGCCATGAAGACCATTCGGCGAGGTGAGGAAGATGCCACACCAAAGTGTGCGTCGACGGCAGCCTCGACCGCCATGGTCTGAATGGGTGTTCTTCCCCCCACCGATATGGGAAAATTGATGCGTTCAGTTCGTTAATATTGGAATTTATCTGCTAATTCGCAGCACTATGGGCGCTTCGTGGAGGTCCTGAATTCCTCTGGTGCCGATGCGTACACGGCTAAGGGTTAGGGTTTCGTCAGTTTTGCTTACTGTAAAAGTTTCTCTTTCCGTTTCCCCATTCCCTTTTTCGTTGCGTAATTCCAGTAATTGATGTACATCAAGTGCATAGAATACATATTGACCGGTGCGGCTGAGTTCCGATGGGCCGGACAGGAGGTCAATACGGTAGGCGCCTTCTTTGTTAAAGGTAATTATTCCGTCCTGACCGGTAAAACTGTCTTCTGTGTATGGCAGGGTTTTCCGGCTTTCCGCTGCCGGTTCCGCTGCCGGCAGACGCGAATAAGAACCGTCCCAAATTACATTGGGGCCCGATCGGAGGTATGCATCCTGTAATACTCTGAGCCGGATACTTTCCAGGGAGACAAGCTCTACGTTGATCGTGCGTCTGAGCTTGGTTAGCGATACATTCCAGCTGTTAATGAGTATGCCCAGGCGGGTGGGGGTGGTATTTTGCCAGACAAACACTTCTTCGGAATTATCATTATAAAAAATCAGTTCCCGGGTATTGGTATTAAAATACACATATTTTCGTATCTGTCCGTCTTCCTGATACCAAAGTCCGTCAATAAACCCTTCAAAACGTTCTGGGTCTCCGTTCAGCAATTCCCGTACACGCATTTGTTCAATCTGTGTCCCGGGGATTTTTAACATTCCGGACTGTTCATAAAGGCCGTTGACCGGATTATAGGTATAGTTTACCTCAATTTGGTCCATTATGTTTGAAGAGCTGTAATCCCTGCCGTAAGTTGCAATACCCAGGCTTCGTCCCTGAGCCCTTCGGCCGTATTCCGGTTCTTCTACGGCAATGGAACCTTCAATAAGAAATTCAGCAATTTTGATAAACGGTTCGTCCTGGTCATCAATTTTTCTGAATGCCGTTAGGGTTTGCTCTCCTGCGCCGTTCATTCCCGAAACTAAAATACAGATTCCCCCGTCGCCTATCAAATCTTCGCTGTAAAGGATTAATGTGCCGGGCTTTGTGGCGGCTGTTGGGGCGTTCCATTGTCTGTAATAAGATTCCTTCTCTGCATCATATTCTGCATAAGTAATATAAATAGGGGAGTCGATATCCTGCAGTTTTCTGTATGCGATAACCTGTTCTTCGTAGGAGTTGCTGTTAAAATCCCTTGTCAGAACCGCAACAGGTATTTCGTCTTCCTCTAAAGTAAGCCTTAAACCCTGGGTATCTTCTCCGTATGTTGAACGAATGGATTCTCCGCCGGCTCCCATGCCCTGTGGGATTACTACTTTTGTCCTTTGAGTTTCCCGGTTTTTGGAAGAAAAAAAGTCAACCGGCAAAAAAACCAGCGCCCCTATTATCCCGGCTGTCAGGAGAAAAACAATTATCGTAAATACTTTAAAATGTCCCCTGGTCATTAAGACAAGCCTATCAAGACCTGATTTACCGGCGGTTATTATTGGAAGCCGAAGACCGGTTTACTTTAGTGTCTAAATCAAATCCAATGGTAAGAACCCTCCAGCCGGAAAAGCTTTCTACCCGGGAATACCGCAAAAGTCCTGCCGATTCCGCTTCCCGGGAAGGAGGATCTTTGGCTCCGGATCCGCTTATCAACAGGGTATAACTGGTTCTGCTGCTTTTTCCTGCCTGGGTTTTTGCTTCCTGCAGTGCGCCCCGGTAATCTGCGGCATTCCCCTGATAACGGATACCCCGTATTGTAGATTTTACCGCTTCTTTGTTTTCCAGAGTCCCAGAATAGATCAGTTCCGGCCCGCTTCCGGCGGTCCATATCCAGATACGGTCTTCTTGGAGAAGCATCCCGTCTATAACGGTGCTGCAAAGCCAGTTGGTTGCTTCTTCCCTGCCTTTTTCCATAGCGGAAGAACTGTCTACAATAATATACACATCAATAGGAATAGTACGGTCATTTGCCCCCCAAATGGAGGATGCGTACACCGTTAGAAGGCAAAAAAGGCCCAAAATTCTCAATTTATTCCCAAACATAGTAATAGTTTACCATAATTTTCATAAATGTACATTAGAAATTCACAAAAATTTGAAAAAGGGGTTTACATTTTAAGATTAATCAATCTATAATAAACATACTATTAATGTACTTATTGAAAACTTTTTTTTGGAGGAGACAAAAATATGGGAGCAATTGACCTACCCAAAAGTCCTAATGTATTTCACCCGGAAAAGCCCAGTGCTGTCGGTTCACGAAACTCGCTTGCACAGGAATACCGGGATCAGCAAGCCGAAGTAAATCAGCTTTTGGAGGAAGAGACCAATAAGGTTATTCACCACATCTCTTCCAAGCTGCCCAAAGATGTTCTTGAACGTCTGGATATCATGGGCGGGATGAAGGAAAAGCTGTACAATTACTTTAACCAGAATTACCAGAATATGTTCAATCGTTATGTTGTAACGACTGAAGATGAAATGGTTAAAAAAGTCCGGAATTTTGTCGACAAGGAAGAAACCAAGATCCTTGCCCGTTATACACCCAAGGAAATATCGGAACTCCTTGATGCTGTCGGCGGCGCTGATAAGTTCAATACCGGCGAAATTGAAAAATCAATGGTCAATATGTACGGCCACCTGATGGGTCATATCCAGCGGGGTGTTAATGATCTTGAAAACCTGACCAACAGTCTATTAAGGCAGAAGACGGATACAGGAGCGTTTATCCGCGGTGAAAACGCTTATTCTATTGTCAAATGTTCCTTTAAGGACAATATAGTTAAGCCAAAAACAGTATCGGATGTTAAACTTTCGGTCAACATCCTTGATGCAGAGCTTATCAGCCCGATTTTCCACTACCAGGTAACCGTGGAATACCTGATTAAGGATCTTTTATCAAAGCATATTATTGATTCCATCGATAAAGAAATTGAAAAGATCAAAGATGAACGGATTGATCAGGGGCTGGAAGAGCTTTCAGACAGCGAAATTATCTTTAGTAAAATGGGAAGAGTCGAAAACTTTACCGAAGATGAATCGGAAAATCCCAAATCCAGACGTTACAGCATCATTGCCAAGAACCTTATGGACCGGATCGCCGATCTTCGGGCGGAAATTGACCCCGACTCTTTCGATCAGCTCAACATCCGTGAAAACCTCAAAAAGATCATTGATATTGAAAACATCCGGAACCGGGGTTTCAATACGGCAATCAACTCCATTACGGCCATTCTGGACACTTCCAAAATGGGGTACCAGTACATCGAAAACCTTAAAAACGCCAGGGAACTGCTGATCCGTGAATATGAAGATACCGACACGGCAAACCTTCCCGACGAGCGGTATCAGGTGCGGATGCGGTACTATGACAACGCCCAGTTAAACGAAGAACGTAATGCTTTTGGCGTTCAGATGAAGAGCTTTGAAACGGAAGTTCAGCATTTATGGGATGTGCTTGAAGTTATTTACCAGGGCAGCAAACCGGCTTTTAAAGTTACCGATTTTGACGACCTGGCCGCCAATCAAAAAGCCAAGGTCCGCAAGACAATTAAAGCAAAAAGCGGTGATCCTCTCTACGAAGACATTGCCAAGGTGTGGGATGAAATTTCCTTTGTAAAAGCCGGCGAAACAGAAGTAGAACGGATGAACCGTACTTACATCTACGAAAAGGATAAAATCCGCCAGAAAATTATCCTTATGCGGAACAAGATGAAAAGCATGTATGATTATCAGTACCCCATAGAACGGCGGGTAATGGAAGACAGGCTTGCTTTCCTGGAAAAGGAATACAACAAGTTTGATTACATGATTAACCCTTACCATATCCAACCTGGCCTTCTTCTTGATGTGGACATCACTTCCATCAAACGGAAAAAAGCAACTTTGGATGCTATGGCGAACGTATTGAATGAATTTCTGCATGGGGTCTCCAAAGGATTCCAGGATGCGGCTTTTGCATCGTTCAGCCGGCGGCGCTCAACGGTTCGGGAAGATATTAATCAGTCTTTTTCGGACACCAGCGCTGCAGAACCGGAAAAACCGGTGGCAACCGGGCAGGCATACCTTGATATGCTGAATTCCGGCGAAGCTATGGCAAAGGCTCCCGCTATCGAAGCGCCCAAGCGGGGCAGAGGCAGGAAGCCCGGATCGACTGCGGCTTCGGCAAAACCCAGAAAGACGCGGAAATCCGGCGGAAGCGGCGGTTCACTTAAAGAACTGTAAACAATAAATTCGGTTAGGCAAAAAACACCGAAACGCCCCCGGTTTTCGGGGGCGTTTTTTCTAGGAGGAGCTTAATATGGCACAAGAGTTAGCAAATCTTGAGATCCTTTCTACCAGAGCCGGTTTTAATTCGGCGGTCAGGCATATAAAAAGGACTATCGGAATTATGGAAGATGCTGAAGGTAATGATAACCTTGCAGATCTTCTGTACGAAATTAAAGATGAGGAGATGGACGGCAGCCGGTCAGGTCTTGTTTTAAATATACTCCTTGTTGACAAAATGGGATATAAAACTGTCTCTGCCAATCTTAGTACGGTAACGGCAGATATTTCTTCCCTGGCCAAAGAGTTTGAAAAATGGAAGGGAATTGATCTTATTGCGGCTTACCATCATCCGGAACTCGGGCTTTTGGTAGCCAATCCAAAAATTGCCGAAGAATTGGCGGCCTTTGGATCCTTGCGGAAACGGGAACTTCTGGTGATTTATGCCGGTAAAGGCAAGGATCCGGCGGATGAAAGCTGTCTGAAAGCTGCAGAATTGGCGGTACGCTTCTTTGAAGGTTCCAAAGCCAGCGTTCCTCCGGCATTTTTAAAGGGAAGCTTTACGGCAAAAGCGCCAAAAGCAAAAGCCGTTCCCAAGGCTCCAAAAGCACCTAAAGCTCCAAAAGCGGCCAGGACGAAAGCTGCGGCAGGCAAGCGTGCTTCTACAGCTGTTGCGGCTCCGGAAGCTCATCGTGTGGCGCCGCCTGTGGTTACCGCTGCGGCTCCGCCTGCAGCAGCTCCCACAGGGCCGGTAAAGATGACACCGCGCTATGCGGTAGTGGTTCAGAACGAACTTTTCCACAACGGCAATGTAGAAGCATGGAAGCGTATCGTTGCAAGTTACAACAACACCTATCCGAATCTTCAGGTTTACATTTACTACGAGGGAGAAAGAATCCTGGACATCAACTCCCTTTTTAAGTGGGGTAAAGTAAAACACGGCAGCGCCATTGAATTTGCGGTTGCGGGAAGTGAAATCAAGGATGTGGCAAAATTGCAGCGATATCTGGCACAGGGGGCAAGCCATCAGTTCGAGGCCTTCCTTCACGGATCTGTTAGCAACGTACTCAAGCTTTTTTAAAGGAAAAAGTATATGGATAAAAGAATACATTTTTTTAGTCAGAAAGAAGTTATCAAGGGCATTGCCCCCGAACTGCTTGGTATTCGCGGACGCCAGGCCAATGAATTTGCGGAACTAAAATTCCCCATTCTGCCGGGCTTTATTATCGATACGAACCTTGCTTCGCAAATCGATCCAAAAGCGATAAAAAAAGATGTCCTTACATACCTGGACAAGATTGGCAAAATTGTCGGTAAAAGCTACGGCGATTCCGAAAACCCCATGCTTCTTAAGGTGGTCATTTCTTCTAACCTGGCAATTACCACATATCCGGCCCTGCACAATTTTGGTTTTGCAAAGCCGACGATTGAAGGTTTTGTAAACTGGGTAGGCAAGGATTTTGCTGCCCATGAAGTACTGTTCCTAATCCGTGGTATGCTTATGATCGAAGAGCGGATAAAGGAACTGGAAGCAAACGAAAAACTCCAGAAAGAAATAGGCGCCCAACTCAGTCTTTTGAATCGTGCGCTGGGTATTCGCGGGCCTTCCAATGAATTAGGCAAGGAAGAAAAACCGATTAAGATCGACAGAAGCGCCGAATTCTATATGGATTTCTACTCCAAGTATTTCCCCAAAGGTTTCTTTGACAGCGCCGAAGAGCAATTACTCATCACCCTTGGTGAAATTTCCAAAATGTTCCAGATGGACGATCAGAACGACAACGATACCGCTCTGATGGTTGCCCCAATGGTTTACGGAAATTACGGTAAAGATTCCTGTTCGGGAGCTTATTTCAGCCGTAATGTTGTAACCGGCGAAAAAGTGCTGCAAGGCAGTTTTTTCCGGCAGAAATTTAACGAAAGCGGTTCTTCCGGTCAGTCAATTGACAAGATAGGCCCTGCTCACCTGAAGGAGCTTCAGCGAATTGCCTGGACCCTGGAAGATAAATTCAGGGAAATCCGCCAGATCCGCTTTACTGTGGAAAACGGTAAGCTGTGGCTAATTGAACAGCGTTTGGTAGATCAAAAATCAACCCAGGCGGATCTGAAACTTCTTTTGGATCTGGCTAACCGTAAGGTAATTGATGCTTCCGAAGTAATTAAATCCATTGAGCCTATTCGCCTTAACGAAATTCTTCACCCGGTAATTGATCCGGGCAGTGTAAAGGATTTAAAGGGCTGGAAGGGCGGTATTGCCGGCGCTCCGGGGGCGGCTATTGGCCGGGCTTTCTTTAGTACCGATGCGCTGCTTGAAGGGCTTAAAGTTGCCATACAAAAAGGTGAAAATACAAAGTTTGTTTTGGTACTGGAATCGTCCTTTGCGGAAGACGTAAAGGGTATTGAAGTAAGTACAGGGGTTCTTACCGCAGAAGGCGGCTATTCCGCCCATGCTTCGGTTGTTGCCCGTCAGTACGGAAAAGTATCTCTTGTTGCTCCGGCAATGAAAATAAAGGGCAAGACGGCAACTTTGGGAAACTTCACCTTTAAAGAAGGTGATTACATTACCCTGCAGGTGCCTTTCTACGGCGAATGTAATGTGTATATGGGAACAGCCAAATTGATTGAGCCTAATCCCAAGGAATCCGGTCTTTTTGACTTTATCAAACTTTCCAAAGGTTTCCTTAAAAAATTCCATGTCCGCTGTAATGCCGATACTCCCAGAGACGCTGCTCTTGCCTTAAGCTTCGGCGCCGACGGGGTAGGGCTGTGCCGTACCGAACATATGTTCTTCCATGCCGATCGGATCAATGTTTTCCGGGAAATGCTGCTGTCTACCGATCCCAAGGACCGGGCCAAGGCGCTGGCAAAGCTTCAGGTAATGCAGCGGGAAGACTTCTATGGAATCCTGAAAGTTATGGCAGGCAAGGAAGTTACCATAAGGCTTCTTGACTCCCCGCTCCACGAATTTATGCCCCATAACGATGATGAAATGCAGGCTTTGATTAATCACATACAGAAGGCCAGAGGCGCAAAGGTGAACAAGGCAGAAATTGTCGCCGGCGTTGACGCACTGCATGAGTTTAACCCCATGTTGGGCCACCGGGGATGCCGTATTGCCGTATCGTATCCCGAAATCTATGCTATGCAGGTTAAGGCTATTTTCGAAGCCTGTTACAAACTGCGTGCGGAAAAAATTGACGCCCGGCCCGAAATAATGATTCCCATTGTTATGAACGCATCTGAACTCAAGCTGATTGCTTATGGTAAAAAGATCGAAGGTTCCAGCTATACCGGTATTGTTGACATTGAGGAAGAACTGCGGAAATCAAAAAAGGCAAAACCGGTTGAATACCAGATTGGTACGATGATTGAGCTTCCTGCTGCCGCTCTTGGCGCGGGGGAAATAGCCAAATACGGCCGTTTCTTCAGTTTTGGCACTAACGATCTTACTCAGACCACTCTGGGTATTTCCCGCGACGACTTTACTGCCTTTATGCCGGACTACACGCTCTTTGACCTGATTATCGGGAATCCTTTTAGTACCCTTGATCCGCGTGTTAAGGAATTAATTGCTATGGCAACGGAACGGGGCCGCCTTACCAGGCCCGACCTGGTCTGCGGCCTCTGCGGTGAACATGGCGCCAATCCTGCCAATGTCCGTTTCTGTATGGATGCAGGTCTTAACTATGTGTCCTGTTCGCCGTATTCGGTGCCTATCGCTCTTCTGGCAATTGCCCAGGCAGAACTGGAACGCGCCGCCGGATGACGACATCCGTGTCGTGAAGCGATAGGAAAGCAAAAAAGGCTGTCATAACGACAGCCTTTTTTATCAATTGAACGTTAAAACATGGTATGCTCAACCGAGCCGCTTTAGCGGCGTCGCGAATGAAAGTTCGCGAGGTTCCCCTCTTGACGTTTAGTCGTACTGCCCCTTAAAGTTCATGGATTTTTTAACAATAGCGGTTATATCTTCACCGCTTTTACGGGCGTCCGACATGGGGAGTCCGGCATCGTTGGCAAAGGACTGTTCAAAGAATTTTGCCAGGGTGGTATAAATGTCCGGTTTATTGTAAAACACAAAGGACACATTAAAGCCTATGGGCCGTGATACGGTAAACGAAGAAAGGGATTCAACGGGTTTTAGGGACCAATAAACTGTTGACTGGTTTTTACAGGTATGTTTTGCCAGTTCTTTAAAGCGCAAGGGGATCTGATCCTGTTTTTCCCGCAGGTATGGTTCTATAGCCTTATGAGGGTAAGAACCAGGTTCAATCAAGACATGGAGTTTTCTGCCCTGGGACTGGAAAGTAAGGCCCCCTCCCTCCGGATAAATCGCTTTAACACCGGAATAGGAAATAACTTCGTAGATGGAATAACCTGTGTTTCCGTTGATAAACGAAGAAACGATATACCCCTGGTCCTTTGGCAGTTGATCACTGGCGTATGCGTCGAAAAGATTCATTACTTTGGGCGTTTTAGCCGTTTCATTTTTCTTAACTTTGGGCGTTTTTTCCGCAGCTTCCTTCTTTTTAGCCATATATTTCCCCCATAATAATTAATTACTGGTATCATAATAAGGCAATTTTTGCTTTTCCGCAAGCCTAAAAAAACTTTAAACAGAAGAATTTTTTAAAATCCGCTGATATTCCCTGTCATAACGCTCTGCCCCTGCTTCATCCCCTCTTTTTTTAGCGATAAGATACATCCAGCGGTAGGGTCTGGGGTCTTTTTTGTTCTTTGAAACAGCTTCCCGTAAATAATCAAAGGATTTTTCCAGGCGGCCTTCACGGAAAGACAAAAGCCCCAGGGCAATGGAAATATCCGAAGAGTCTTCAAAATACGCCGCAGCTTTTTCCAGTACCAAACGTGCATACGTACCGCCTCCGGCTCTTTCTATACAGCCGCAGTATTCAATGAGCAGCCGTATATCTTTGGGTTTTTCTTTAAGCAAAGCCTTTAGATACACTGCTGCTGAACGGTAGTTACCCAGTTTGCGGTATGAATATGCCAGAACACGCCTAAGTCCGGGATTGGATGGATCCCAGGCGAGGAGTGCTTCCAGTTTTTTTGCGGCAGCTTCGTATTCGCAGATTTTAACCAGAAACAAAGCTTCGTCCCGCCGAATATTACGGTTATCGGGATAAGTATCCAGGTATTCTTTATATGCAGCAGTTAATTTTTCTCCTTTTTTTTGCTCACCTTCTTCAAACATTACTTCGCGGGCAGCAATAATACCAAGCATGGCTTCTTCGTTCTTTGTTTGAAGATATAAGGTTTTGGAAAACCAGCTTTCGGCCTCTTCCAAAAGTCCGACGCTAAGATAAGCTCTGCCTAGTGCTGACATTAATTGCGGTTCCGGTCCCAGTGTATGAATGGATTTCTGCAATAACGTGATCACCCGCATGGTATCTTTTGAATGTTCCGTCTCATAGAGTATGGAAAAACGGGATAGAATATCTTTTTCTCCGCCGAGTTTTTTTGCAGTATAAAGGGCCTTTTTCAGAGTTTTTAGATCCCGCCCTTCCCAGGAATACAGCATAAGCGCATACCACAGCGGTAAATTCTCTTCATTGTACTCCAGCGCTCTTCGTATATGGTTTTCCGCCGCTTCGTGATTTCCAAGCTTGTTCTGGGCTTCCGCATACATTGCATGAATTTCCGGCTCCGCTCCCCGTCTTTTTAACCAGTCCCGGCATGCATCGGCAGCTCTTCTCCATAAACCATTTTCCAAAAAAGAATTAATCATAAAACGATCGATAAGTATGCTGTTCCACGGCAGATCGGGCAGTTGTACTCCCTGTGAACGAATTATGGAAAGGTCTTCTATGGCATCAACTTTTCTGCCCAGTTCCATAAAAATGGAAGAACGGTACCAGCGGATCATGGGATCATTGGGCGAAAAATTCAGGGCTTGAGTGTAATGTTCGGCAGCTTCTTCCGGAAGTCCCAATTCTCTGGAAGCCCTTCCCAGTGTCAGGCGGAGTAATGGGCCGTCCCGGCCGTTTTCCAGTACAAAACGGAGCATTTGTATGGCCAGTTCATAATTTTCTTCCCGGCACAGCTTAAG
>WRIX01000067.1:0-1779 GCA_009782495.1 Treponema sp. | reverse complement strand
CGGAAAAAACTCTGCTTTTGTTTTACCACAATCTATTTTGCCCGGGAAAGGGTAACGGCACAGGTAACTACAATGTCGTCTACCGAAGCCCCCCGGGAAAGATCGCTAATAGGTTTTGCAAAACCCTGCAGGAAAGGTCCGAAAGCATCTGCCTTTCCCAAACGCTGTACCAGTTTGTAGCCGATATTTCCGGAACCTAAATCGGGAAAAACAAGTGTGTTTACTTTTCCTGTTATGGGACTGCCGGGAGCTTTTTTTTCGGTAACCGAAGGAACCA
Organism: Treponema sp.; assembly: GCA_009782495.1. Lineage (GTDB taxonomy): Bacteria > Spirochaetota > Spirochaetia > Treponematales > Breznakiellaceae > WRIV01. The sequence continues at coordinate 1,502 of WRIX01000067.1, read as the reverse complement.
GGGCTGCATCGGCCTGAAGTTCTCCGTCAAAGAGAAAACCGGGATTTTTATTTTTAAGGATCTCCGCGGCTGTTTGAACTTTGGTTACATCGTCATGCTTTGCCGATCCCTTGGTGGAAAAGGACATCAGGGCGACAACCGGATCTACTCCCAAAAATTCCCGGCAGGACTGGGCGGCGCTTTCTGCAATATCGGCCAGTTGTTCCGCTGTCGGGTCGGGAACTACCGCACAATCGGAAAAGATAAGAGAACCTTCTTTACCCCAGGATGCATCCATGCCTGTCATTACAAAGCAGGAAGATGCGGTTTTAAGTCCCGGCGTCATGCCGATTATCGTAAGCCCGGCCCTGAGTACATCGCCGGTGGTGTTTTCCGCCCCTGCGACCATTGCATCCGCCTCACCCAGATGAACCATCATTGCCCCCCAGCGGAGAGGATCGGCCATGTCGATTTTTGCCTGTTCGATAGTCATACCCTTGTGTTTGCGGAGCTCATAGAGTTTTTCTGCGTAGCTGTCAATATCAGGAGAAAGGGCAGGATCGATCAGTGTTATCCTGTCCAGTTTTACGTTTTCCCGGGCAGCTGCCGCTTCTATGGCGTCTTTATTACCCAAAAGAGTTACCGAAGAGGCGAGTTTTTCGTCCGTAAGGATCCTTGCGGCCTGAATCGTTCGTTTTTCGGTTCCTTCGGGAAGAACCAGCTTTTTTTGAAGAGATTGGGCTTTTGCCGTCATTTCTTTTACAAAATCCATTTTAGGCTCCTTTTTACTTTTACCAAATACCAGTTTAGCCTGTAATTGACGAATAGGGAATAGTCCGTTACAGTGTACCAATGTGGGCCTTTCGGCCCACGAGTGTAAAGAAATTATTATAATTTGCCGCAAGGAGGCGGCATGCACATGACTGATGTTCATAACGACGCGCTTGAACTGGAAGATTTTGATACGGTTTTATCGCCGGATATTGAGTTTTCCGGTATTTTACGTTTTGATAAGCCTTTTTTAATTCAGGGAAAAGTCTCCGGCGAAATTAACGGTACGAGCCTTTTAATGATTGCCGAAGAAGCGGTTGTAGAGGCGCATATTAAAGCATCCAAAGTGATCATACTGGGAACCGTAAAAGGGAATATAAATGCCGCTGAAAAAGTGGAAGTTGCCATATCCGGAAAGCTAACCGGTAATGTTACAGCTCCGGAAATAAACATGGAAACAGGTTGTTATTTTTCCGGCCGCTGCATAATGATCGATAAAAGATTCTGATGAATGATTTGTTTTTTAAAAAAATAAAATCCAGGGTTATTTTTTCAAACAGATCGATTATTTTGCTGAGCCTTTTTTTGATGCCGGTATTATTGGTTCATTCACAGTGGTTCTGGAGTTCGCAGAAAAAAGATGCCTTAAAGGAATACCGGAACGGCAATTATGAGGAAGCCATTAAAATTTGCAAAACGGAAATTGCCGCCGATCCAGGTAACCTTGAATCTCATGTGGTGCTTTGCTGGAG
>WRIX01000066.1:11964-13385 GCA_009782495.1 Treponema sp. | reverse complement strand
GCTATTTCCGGGGCGGACAGGATGAGCGCCGGTGAAGTGCTCCTGGACGGAAAACCGGTTAAAATCAAACATCCAAAAGACGCTATTGCCAAAGGGCTTTTCTGCGCTCCGGAAGATCGCAAACGGGATGGCTTGTGCGTCAGGATGACTCTGGCGGAAAACATCACCCTTCCAAGCCTGGATATTATTTCCAAATACGGGGTTATCATAAATCAGCTGGAAACGGAAAAGTCTCAAAACATGGTAACAAGCCTGCGGATAAAAACACCCAGCGTTGCCCAGTATGTGCGGAAACTTTCCGGCGGCAACCAGCAAAAGGTAGTAGTAGGCAAGTGGCTCTTGCGGAATGCCAAGGTGGTTATTTTTGACGAACCGACACGGGGTATAGACGTAGCGTCCAAGATCGAAATTTATAACATTATCAACGACCTTAAAAAGAACGGCATCGGCGTTATGTTTGTTTCTTCGGAATTACCGGAAGTGCTTGGTATGTCAGATCGGATTATTGTTATGTGTAACGGAAAGATCACCAAAGAGCTGATTACAAAAGAAACCAATCAGGAAGAAATAATGCATTATGCGACACAATATTAGGAGTGGGGGTTATTAATGGCCGGTTTTAGTCTGTCCAAAATGAATCTTTCCAGGGCTCAGCAGCAGATCCTTTCTACTTTTATGGGACTGGTGCTTTTAGGCCTGTTCTTTACCATTTTTACCAAATATTTTTTTAATATTGATAACCTCCTGACTGTAGCTCAACAGACCACGGTAATTGCCATTATCGCTATGGGACAAACATACGTCCTTATTACAGGCGGTATCGATCTTTCCATCGGCTCCAATATAGCCCTGTGCGCAATGGTGGCAGGGATGATGATGGTTCATGATGAGTTTATTGGGATTCATCCGGATCTGCCCATGTTCTTTGCCCTCTTGCTGGGTCTGTTGACCGGTGTTTTGTCGGGGGCGGCAAACGGAGCAATGATCGCTTTTGGAAAGCTGCCACCTTTTATCGCTACCTTGGGTACCATGACCATAGCCCGCGGTCTGGCGTTAACAATGACCCAGGGGTATCCGATCAGCGGATTGCCTAACTCTTTTACCGCTATGGGAACAGGATATAACTTCGGCATAGGTAATATTTACGACATAGATATGGGCGGGTACTATGTTCCTCCGGGAGTGCCCAAAATTCCCAACATCGTTGTTATAATGCTGATTACTGTTTTTATCTTTGGTTTTATTTTACAGAAAACAAAATGGGGAAGGCATGTTTATGCCGTTGGCAGTAACTTCGAAGCGGCCCGCCTTTCCGGTGTAAATACCAAAAAAACAATTATGATGGTGTATATGTTTTCCGGATTTCTGGCCGCCCTTGCAGGATGTCTTTTGGCGGCGCGTGTTTATTCCGCCGGCCCTGC
>WRIX01000066.1:0-11864 GCA_009782495.1 Treponema sp. | reverse complement strand
CTGCAATTTCCATCTCCTGGGCAAGCTAATGTGTCGGTAGTAGTCTCGTTATCACAGGTTGCCAACACAAATCCGATGATCAATATTAAAGCAATAATGCTCAAAACCAATAATTTACTTTTTTTCATACAAATCACTCCTTAAACCTTAAAATTGATATAAATTCAAGCAAAAAAGCAAGAAATATATCAAATATAATATAAATATATATCAGATTTGTCAATAAATACTTGGGATTTATATCAATATTAATATAGTAATGTACCTGGAACGGCTCGTTATCAATAACATTAAGCGGATACGGAAAGAAAAAGGTATCTCACAGGAAAAACTGGCTGAAGCCTGTAATACTGCTACCAGCTATATTGGGCTAATGGAAATTTACAAAAATGTTCCAAAACTATCTACAATTGAAAAAATAGCCAATGCTCTTGATGTCGATCCTTTGGAGCTTTTTAAAGAAAAAAACAAATTCCCTTTGGAACAGGAATTGGAAATACAGAACAGAAAAAAATCAATTTTATTGCTCATTGAAAAAGAACTGGATACTATTTTGCATAATTGAACTCTTCTTATTAAAAACGGTGTACGTTGACATACCAATAAAATAGCCGTATATTTTAGTCAGTCATTAACGGCTTAAGAAATATTGTACCTGGGTATAAGGAGTAATTAATGGGTAAGAAAGGATTAATATTGTTAGTTCTGGCGGTGTTTGTTACAAGCGGGATTTTTGCACAAAAAGATTATAAAACAATGGCAAAAAATACAATTACTGTAGATGCCGGACCGGCACTTGTCGGTTTAGCCATCGGACAAATTGGTAGATATATAGATGAAGACGGTCCAAGCACCAGCGGTTTCGGCATTGGAGCGCAATATGAACGGCAAATACATTCAAATTTAAGCGTAGCGGGAAGATTCGCCTATTTAAGAGGCGATCTGGGAATTGTAGAAGACTATTATGATACAGTTTTATCCGCAAACGCCAAAGCTTCACTTGGAATAAATATAACTTCTTTTTCTATAGAAGGCCATGTTCGTTATTATCCCGGAAGCGAAACATTCTTTTTGGACGGTATGCTGGGTTATGCAAATCTGTCAACGTCCTTCTCTGGTGATGTCGTTGTAGAAGCAGGAGGCCTGAGAGAAAAAGAATCCGCTTCAGTCACTGCATCAAGAAACTACTTTAAATTCGGCGCAAAACTTGGATGGAGGATAAGTTTCGGTAAAAACGGCGGATTTACCTTTGAACCTGCTATCGGGTATTATGGAGCAATCGGCATGGGCGATACCATACAGAAACAATTGGCAAAAGGTATCGGAAAAGATGAAGATACCATAAGCGGGTTTGATGATGCTTTTAAAATAGTCGAAAATTTTATATTCGTCGGAGGCCCGCGTGTAACCCTGTCTTTTGGTTACCGGTTCTGACAAACGGCTTAAAAGTATAGTTTTGTTTTATGCCGGGTAGCAAAAAATACCCGGCATTTTTTTACCCCAATTACTTTGATGGTACGAATCTAAACCCGTTTCCGTCAGTTTCCACCATTCCCGCACCCGGATAAACTATGTGCATGCCGCCGACAGGAATCTTGTTCTTTGCAGCGTAGTCCAGAATCTGCCTGCGTACTACTGCTGCTGCCTTTTGATCCATATCGTAGCTTGCGGAAATATCAGGAACGGGAAACTGGACAAGCGCTACGTGCAAAAGGTCTCCGATTACTAAAAACTTTGCTCCGTTGTTTTCCACCAAATAGACGGTATGCCCCGGAGTATGGCCATAGTTGGCAATGGGAGTAATGCCGGGAAGAAGCTCGGTAAGGTTTCCGCCCAGTTCACCCGGTTCAAAAGTTTGTACACGGGAACCATAAGCGGACAGGGCGGCAACCGCTCCCTGATTTGGATTAGTTTTGGTAAAGTAATCGTATTCCAGCCGGGAAAGATATATTGCAGCCTTAGGAAAAACCACCTGACCGTCTTTTAACAGACCGCCAATATGATCTCCATGAAGGTGAGTAATAAGAATTGCATCAACCTGATCCGGTTCTACCCCCAATTCTTTCATACTCTCAAAAGATGCGCCGCCGAATGCGGTATCAATTACAATATTCCGGCCGTTTCCCTTAACAAGAAATATATTGGTAGCATGGAAAAAACCAAAGATCGGGATATAACGCTTTAGTGTGGCTTCGTCGGCGCCGACAAGAATACCGGCATTTCCTTTACGCTGGCTTTCAACCAGCATAGAAACCTCAAAAGCCCCAACTTTACAGGAAAAAACTTTGTTGTTTTCCTGAGCAAAAGTTCCAACCGTCATGGCTCCTAAAAGGATCCCAAAAATCATTTCTTTTTTCATTTTTTTCTCCTGTAAAATGAGTTATAAAATCATTATACTATATTAAAAGTATGGATGGTTACCCTTCAATATTACTGGTTTTTTCTGCCGGGCTCCTTTCGTTTCTTTCCCCCTGTGTACTTCCCCTCATTCCGTCTTATTTGAGCATTTTAGGAAGTACAAAACCCCGGAAATCCGTTCTGCTTATTACCACTGTTTGTTTTGTATTGGGTTTTACTGCGGTGTTTATAGTTTTAAGCATCATCATGTCCGCTACCTTTTTATTGATGGGCGGAGTATCCCTTTACGTCAGAATTGCTGCGGGCATTGTTGTGATCATTCTGGGGCTGAATGTTCTTTTTGACTTTATTTCCATTCTTAATTATGAAAAGAGGTTTCACCTTACAGGAAAGTTCCGGGGCTTGCCGGGGGCATTTGCTGCAGGGGCGGCCTTTGGCGCAGGCTGGACTCCCTGTATAGGACCTATCTTGGCCGGTGTACTTTTTCTTGCTGGACAAAGCGGCAAGGCGGGCATCGCCGCTTTGTACCTTGGCGTGTATTCCCTGGGGCTGGGCCTTCCCTTTTTACTGGCCGCTATTTTCTTTGATCGCTTTCTTGTTACTTCCAAATGGTTCCGAAGACATCTTTCTGCAATTCAAAAGATCAGCGGCATAGTTCTCATCATCATTGGCCTTCTGATTCTAAGCGGACGCTTTTCTGCACTGAACATGATCCTGCAAAAATGGCAGTATCAGTATATCGACTGGGCTCAGAACAAGGCCTTGCCGTTCAGGGTTTTGGCAGATTGGCTGAATTCATAGGCACCAGGACCGGGAAGCTTCACCTGCCCTTTAGCAGCGCCTCAAATGCAGTAATAACCTTTGGATTATCCCAGGCTATGCTCCCTACAATCTTACTGACGATTTTTCCTTCCCTGTCTACGATAAAACTGGTAGGAATAGCTGAAATACCGTACTTTGAACCGGTTTTTCCGTCTTCATCCAGCAGTACAGGAAAAGTAAAACGGCTATTTCGGATAAATTGCTGTACAGTGGCCTTGTCTTCTCTCAAATCGACTGCAAGTATCTCCAGACCCTGGCTTTTCAGCCGCTGATACAAGGTTTCCATAGAAGGCATTTCTGCCCGGCAGGGCGGACACCATGTAGCCCAGAAATTAAGAATAACCACTTTTCCTCTATAGGATGAAAGAACTGCATTCCCTCCGTTTAGCAAGGGCAGGGTAAAATCAACAGGATCCTGCCGCTTGTCAAGGAGGCGCAGCCCTGCATTACGAAAAGCTTGCTCTGTTTCTGTACCAGTCTGGGCTTTTGCGAACCTTGGAACAAGAAAAACCGCAGCAATAACCAGGGCGGCCAAAAGGCACAGCGAAAGATTTTTTCCTGTAAAAATAACGTTTTTCATAGTATTACTGTAGTATAAAAGTCCTCAGAACTTCAATTTCCCGGTAAATCCGGTGTATAATGCGGATTAACTGTATGTAGGGCTTTTGGGTGTTTTCTTGCATTGATTAATTTGCACATTTCTGAAATAATAGGAAGTAATAATTTTAAAGAATAGGAAAAAAACATGGGAAATAATGAAGGTAAAAAGGTCGTTTTGGCTATTGATGACAATGTACAACAGCTTACGGAATATAAAGTATTTTTAGTCCCAAAATATGACCTAAGGGTCGTAAAGTCCGCCTCTGAGGCTATGAGTTTTCTGAATAAGTACGAATCGGATATAATATTACTGGATATTGAGATGCCGAACATTTCCGGTTTTGAATTTCTTGCAGATATACGAACAATACCCAGTTATATAAATGTGCCGATTATTATTGTCAGCGGTAATACCGGAGAGGAGTATTTTAAACAAGCCAGAAATTCATCGGCTGCCGATGTTCTGACCAAGCCGGTAAAACCGGAAGTATTGGTTGAGGCTATAGAAAAATATTTACCATGATTGTCCGAAATTTTCCGGTTTTTTAAGATACTTAAAAGCCGGCATAGACTGATCAACAACCCCGCCATGAAGGGCAGGGTATTAAACCCGCTTGCAAATAAAAGGGGGAGAAATGAACGATACAGGCAAACTTGCCCCGGTAATCAGGATTAACGAAGAAAAATGCGTCAACTGTTACGCTTGTATAACTTCATGTCCGGTAAAATACTGCATGGATGGTTCCGGGCAAACGCTTACAATTAACCATGATCTGTGCATAGGCTGCGGAAATTGTATTCCTACCTGCACTCATGATGCACGGGAATTAATAGACGATACGGATCGTTTTTTTGCCGATCTAAAACAGGGGGATCCGATAATAGCCATTGCCGCCCCGGCTGTGGCTTCGGTTTTTCCCGGCAAATACCTTAATGTAAACGGATATCTTAAATCATTGGGCGTTAAAGCGGTATTCGATGTAAGCTTTGGAGCGGAACTTACCGTTGTTTCCTACGTTAATTACATCAAGAAAAAGAAACCCAGGATGGTGATTGCCCAACCCTGTCCGGCAATCGTCTCTTACATTGAAATTTATCACCCGAATCTGGTACCCTACCTTGCACCGGCGGACAGCCCTATGCTGCATTCCCTTAAAATGATTCGTGAGTATTATCCGCAATTCAGGAATTTTAAAATGGCGGTAATTTCTCCCTGTATTGCCAAAAAAAGGGAATTTGACGAAACCCGGCTGGGAGATTACAACGTTACAATGCTTGCCCTTAAACAGCACATTGAACGAAACAATATTAATCTTGGCAGCTTTCCGGAAGTGGAATATATAGGAGCGCCGGCCGAACGTGCGGTAACATTTTCGGCTCCGGGAGGTCTTCTTGATACTGCCGAAAGGTTTGTGCCGGGCATCAGGAGAAATACCAGAAAAATCGAAGGCGTTGATACAATCTACCATTATTTAAGGGGAGTTTCTCATTTGCTGGATAAGCCGGAAATTGAGTTTCCCTTGCTTATAGACTGCCTGAACTGCGAAAGGGGCTGTAACGGGGGCCCTGGTACAGGGAATATCAGAAGAAACCTGGACGAACTTGAAAGTCCGATTCGCAAACGCAGCGCAGAAGCAGAAAAACAAATTAATCCCAGGAGGCAGGAAAAGCTGTACGCAAAATATCACAAGGTTCTGAACCATTACTGGAAGCCTGATTTGTACAGCAGGAGTTACCAGAACCTTTCCGGGAATTATACCCTTAAAAGGCCCGACCAGGATGAGTTAAAAGAAATCTACAAAAAAATGAGAAAATTCAAGGACGAAGACATATACGACTGTACAAGCTGCGGTTACGGAAGCTGCAGATCAATGGCAACCGCAATCCATAATAAACTCAACAAGCCGGATAACTGTGCAAAATACAACCTTGCACTCCTTGAGGAAGAGAAAAAAACCACGGTATATATCAACCAGCAGCTTAAGGAACACATCAGCCGCGCTCTTGGCGTAATCGAAGATATTAATAATCTTGTGGAAAGATTGAACAACAGTATTAACTCGCAGTCTGAATCGGTAAATGAATCTTCGCATGTTACGGGAAAAATGGTAAGCTCCCTTAAGGGTACTTCCGACCTTTCGCGGCAAAAGCGGGAATCCATAATGGAGCTAATTGATAACGCTGCCAAGGGTCAGGATGCCATGAAAGAGACTATTCAGGCGGTTCAAAGCATTTCCGAGTCGGTAGACGGCATTGCATCGGCAATCAAGACCATCAGCGTTATTGCATCCAACACCAACCTCCTTTCCATGAACGCCGCCATCGAAGCCGCTCATGCCGGCGATGCCGGAAAAGGTTTTGCTGTTGTAGCCGATGAGATTCGCCGTCTTTCGGAGACTACCAGGGAAAATTCACGCAGTATCTCCCAAACACTGTCAAGCATTATCGAAGGTATTAACACTACTTCAAGGCGTTCCGCCGATACCGGCAACCTGATTAATGGAATGTCCGAGGAAATCAACGGCTTTGCCGGTACCATGACAGAACTTATTGATACATTAAGCAGGTTGTCTTCCGAAAGCTCGGGAATAACAAACGCGCTGGAAAACCTGCAGCAGAACAGTTTCGCCGTTAAAACAGATTACACACAGATGCTGTCTTTAACCGACAAACTTCGCTACGACATTAATTTCCTGGCTGCACTGTCGGCGGATATAGTCAAAGCCATAGAGGAAAACGACCATGAAATTATAGCCAAGCTGATTTCCATGGATGTTAAGAAAGAAAGCGAGTATCAACCAGGCAAAAAATAATACGGCAAAAAATTACGGAAACAGCGGAGTTCCGTCATGCCAGTGAAGGTTCAATAATTCTTCCAGCTTTTGGATACGGAAGCCGCCGAATTCCTGATGTTTGTTATCTTCATCAAGCAGGATGCCTGTTCCGCCAATGGCCTGATAACCTTCAACATAGAACGGGACATCGTCAATAAGGCAGCATGAAGGGGCAGTAACCCCCAGATCATTAAGCACATTCCGGAACATAACGGCATCCGGTTTTCCCCTAAACCCGTTTTTTCGCATATCATAAATTACGGGAAACAAATCGGCCACTTTAAGTTTGTCCAAAATCCTGTCGGCATGTTCCATAATTGAATTGGTAAGAATGGCAAACGGAATGTTCCGGGAAGAAAGCGAAAGCAGAAAACTCCGAAGGGCCGGATCAGGCGGAAGTGTATCCGCTTCGTGTTCCGGGTGCATATAGGCAAAGTAATTTTCCATTTCTTCGTCATTAAGGCCCTCTTCGGCACGCAGCCATTCCAGGGTTGTACCGTATCCGCCTTTTTGAATCCTTTCTTTCCGGCGGGCCCATGCTTCTTCCCTGGGGAGTTTCAGATATTCGGCAATATAGTCATTAACGCGGCTGCTTACAGCCTGTTCCAGTCCCCAACGAGAGGAATAAAGGGTACCGTCCAGGTCAAAGAGGATGTATTCTATTGAATGATGCATAAATTATCCTAACAGAAAGAGACTGCCGTGATAATACTGAGGCCTTTCCAAAACTTCAGTTTTTGGAACAAGTTTATACCTATGGATATTTTTTGACTTTAGAGCTAAACTACTAATTAACAGGAGGATCGAAAAATGTGGGAAACTTTTATTGATTCCATTGGCCTTTCCGTTCATTTACGGGAAGCTGTAGGTATAACCGCTACTATATTGGTTTCCGCCAGTCTCTGCATGAAACGCATAAAGGGCCTGCGCATTGTTAATCTTATTGGATCCATAATTTTTCTTTGCTATGGCATATTGATCAATTCTCCTTCTATTTTGCTTTTAAACGGCTTTGCCATAATTGTAAATGCATATTATCTTCTTCAGATAAAGTACGAAACGAACAGAACTGATTTATTTGACATACGCTTTGTTGATTCTCTGGAAGATGATATCCTCCAGCGTTTTGTCCGTTTTCACGGAGAAGATATGCGCCGCTTTAACCCTTCGTTTAATCCTGATTTAAAGACAGGAACTCTGGTAAATGCGGAATGTTGTTTCATACTCCGGGAAACCCTGCCGGTATCCCTTGTTGCGTATGAACGGGGAGAAGATGAAGAGATTACAATAGTTATGGACTATGTGGTTCACGCCTACAGGGATTTTAAAAATGCCCAGTTCTTTTTTACCAATGTTGTTAATCGTATTGCAGGACCCGGTTCGGTATTCCTGGCCAAGGGTGAGGTAAAGGAACATATCAATTACTTAAAGCGTATGGGGTTTGTAGAAACAGGTAAAGAGGGAAAGATCTCATACTTCCGCAAAGCAGTTTGATTAAACTGAGTTCTTCTTCCGCGGATATAGAAAACGCAGCGGGAATACTTAAAAGCGGAAAGCTGGTTGCATTTCCGACCGAAACAGTTTATGGTTTGGGCGCCGATGCTTTTAATACTCTTGCTCTGGCCAGGGTTTTTGAAGTTAAAGGCCGTCCCCGTTTCGATCCTCTTATAATCCACATTGCAAGCCTTGATTTTCTGGAACGTATAGCCTGTCTTGACGGCATTGATTCACAGCGCAGGGAACAGCTGTACCTTCTTATTGATTCGTTCTGGCCCGGTCCGCTTACACTGATTCTTCCCAAGCGCAAAGAAGTTCCGGATTTGGCTACAGCCGGACTGCCAACCGCCGCAATTCGTTTTCCTTCCCACCCAATTGCAAGGGCCTTAATAACGCTTTCTACCGGAGCAATAGCGGCGCCCAGCGCCAACCCTTTCGGCCGGTTAAGTCCCAGCAAGGCGGAACATGTTATAGAAACGCTGGGAGATTCCATAGATTGCATTATAGACGGAGGCCCCTGTCCGGTCGGCGTGGAATCAACGGTGCTGGAACTTCTTCCTGTACCGCTTATTCGGAGGCCCGGCGGCATAAGCAGGGAACAACTGGAAACGCTTATTGGCCCTATTCAGGAGGACTCAAAAGACAGCGCTGATTTAAACTGTGATCATATTAAGACAGGACGATTTGCGGCCCCTTCGCCGGGTATGTTACAAAGCCACTATGCGCCGCACATACCGCTTTTCCTCCACAGCCCGGAAGAAATGGCTGTACTTCCTTATCATAAGAAAGAAGGGTATCTTTTCTTTTCCGCACAGAACAGGGAACCTTGGAAATGCCGGACAAGTGCCGGACAAGTGCCGGATAAGTGCAAGGCGCAAACGATCTTAACCCTTTCCGAAGAAGGGAATACTACGGAAGCGGCTGCACATTTGTTTGAATACCTTCATATACTTGATAAAACAGGCGTCAGCTGTATTCATGCCGAAGTATTGCCTGAGGAAGGAATCGGTGCAGCGGTAAATGACAGACTGCGCAGAGCGGCGGCAAATCACTGAAAATCCCAATTTACCGCCGGCATTAAGCTTGTTTTCGTATAACCAAAATTTAATAACGTGAATTACTTCACGAATTGATTTCTTTATAGCCATAGCTATTCCTTATTATCTACTACTCAATTTTAATTAAAACCTATTCCCAAATGGCAACCACTAAATCTATACGTCAGTTCTGTTCCTTCAAATACCCATGTTCTTCTGCAACAACAACTAATGCCCTGTTCTCAAACGGGCTTAAAAAATAACCACAAACAAAGGCATTTGCTATATCTGATCTAAACAAATTATATAAAATCTCGTCTTCAACATCGTTATGATCAAATGAGTCCATTTTTAGTTCAAAAATCGTTTCGTCAGATATCAAATCAAAAACAACAAAATCTATTTTTTGTCCACCCCTTCCGTCAACCTCCGTTTCGATTGAATAAGCAACTTTTCCATTGTTTGACCAACCCCATATTCTTGCGTTGGGGAAACCGTAAAGGGGGCGTTGGGATATTGATGCAGTATATTGAAAAAGGTTAATTTTAGGTGGAAATGCGAGCTCCTGTGCAGGCAAAAAGTAGATAGTGAAAAATGAAAAACCTAAAATAAATAACTTTATTTTCATGAAAACCCCTTTTATTCTAGTATGCTGCTATTTTTACAATTTGTCAATATATGTTTCCAACCATCTAAATATTATTTCGCCTAACGTTCTAGGTTGGGCCGAGCCGCCGTAAGGCGGCGTACAGTTACCGTTTGTTATGTGCCGTAATTTTTTATTAATCCATTCCTAGAACTAACTTCATACCTATTTTTACTTTTTCCATTGTTTCTTTTGTGACTTTCGATACTTTTTCCCTAAATCTTCCACGATCTATTGCGTATAATTGAGCAACAATGATAACAGAGTCATTAGTAAATTTTGATTCTTTTTTCCTAATAAATACATTACCAGGTGCATCCAATAAACGTAAATTTGTCGTCAAAGGTAATACAACAATAGTCTTTATTCTACTTTCATTAAAACTATCATCCTGTACTATTAATACAGGACGTGTGTAACCAATTTCACTCCCATAGGGGGGACCAAATTCTGCCCACCAAATTTCACCACGTATCATTTTTGGTTAATTCCCTTATACTCTCAAGAGCGGCATTTGCTATTGGTTCAAATTCTGCATAATAGTCATCATTGTATACTTCATTTAGTTTTTGGGTGATGTTTTTGCGATTATTTCTTTTTAAATAGTCAGTCAAGGCACTAAGGTATAATGCACTTCTAGAAATACCCAAATTCTGAGCAGTTTCCTCTGCTTCAAAATAGATTACATCAGGTAAAGAAATTGCTGTTTTCATATTAAACAGTATAACAAAAGTATAAAATACTGTCAAGTGGGAATTCTACAAAATTTCTATCAATTCGGATTTAGTCATTGTATACTTTTTCATACATTTGAACTAAATTCTGTGTTACCGCAATTCTGCCTGTGTTTCTCAAGCAGCTGCTTAACCAGCTTCTGTATCTTTTCTTACTTCTCGTGCAACTCCTTTTTCGTCCCGCTCCATTCTTTCGAAGCATTCGAAGGAAGGCGGCATCCGTCTAGTGCAAGCATCTTCCCCTCGATAAGTCCCATTGATCCGTATACCAGCGTTGTAAGGTATGCTCGAATGTCCCTGGAATGATTTGTTCCGATAATTTTACGGTTAAAAAGAATCCTTGTCCTTTTTCTGTTTCTCTATAGCGTGCCATAATAGGTCATGGTACTTCTTTTGTGGTTCTGTGTCGATCCTTTTTCTTATTTGTTATGCGACATTGTGTCTTTTTCTGCAACTTCTTTATGTGCAGTTTTGGCTGTTTTACATTTATTTGACCTATTCATATTCTATATTATTTAATCCAGTATTTTTATTTATCCATTCTTTTGTGGTAATTAATTGAATATCATTTATTAAAATAAAGCCATTGCCATATTTTATGGTGATAAATTCTCCTGTTTTATTGTATTTAATGAATTTATTGCTATCAGGTGTTTTTTCAGGAACTGTAATTTCTTTTTTTATTATTTTACCCATAGAATCTTTTGCTACAATAATTGGTATATACTTCCAAGATTCAACTTGCTTACCATCATCATATAATATTACAATAGGAGGCGAACCAAAATCATATATATACTTCATTATCCGCAATCGTTGTTTTCCGTAAAGTTTATAATCATAAAGAAGACCAATAAGTTTCTCTAATTCTTTTAATCTTGGATATTGTCCCAATAGATGAAAATTCTCCCAGGGTATTTTATATGGCTTTATTTTAACATTATAGAAATCCCAATATGAATTATATGCCAATTCAATATAAGGGGTTTGCAATCGGTATACAGTTCCTGCCGTTCCATAAGAAGAGTAATAATCAGGATATACTTTAAATTCTGACAACCGTATTTTTACTTCTTTAAAAAACCAATTATAAAACACATCCTTTTCTCTAGTAAAAGGTTCTTTTTTTCCTATGATATCTAGTAGAACATTTGCAACTTCATCATGATCCTTTTTAGAATGCATTTTTTCCTCAATGTATAAAATAAAATGAATTATTTTGTTTTGTCAATATATTATTTATTCAAACCAATTTCTGCCAAACTTTCACATAACTAGATATATACGCCATTAATGTCGTTTATATTACAAATTCCGGTAAATAAACGACACTCTA
>WRIX01000065.1 GCA_009782495.1 Treponema sp. | reverse complement strand
CTGCCGGTGTAAACAACGGCGTATAATTTGGAGGCGGCATTATATGATTTATGTATTAACTGCAATACTTTCCCTTGCACCTATTTCCGAACTGCGCGGAGGCATACCCTATGCTATGGCTCATAACATACCCTGGTACATTGCATGGCCCTTTGCTGCTGCGGTAAACGCACTTGTGGCCCCCCTCTGCTGGCTTTTTTTGTCTACCGTACACCGGCTGTTCTACGGCGTTTCGGCAAAGAGCGGCGAAGCTTTACCAGTACAGGGAGGCTTTGGCTGGTACCGCACAATCTTTGATAACTTTGTCAAACGGGCCAGGGAAAAACTCCATAAAAATGTAGAAAAATGGGGCGCACTGGGCATAGCAGTCTTTGTGGCCATTCCCCTGCCCATTACAGGAGCCTGGACCGGCACACTCGGCGCCTGGGTGTTGGGCCTTTCCAAAAAGAAAACTCTCTTTGCCGTTATTCTGGGAGTAATTACCGCAGGAGCAATCGTAACTACCGTTATGCTTTTGGGTTTAAGCGCATTTAACATATTCGTAAAGACAAGTATTTCTCTGTAGGTGCGATTTACTTCTCCGTCAGGTTAAAGACTCCGTCCCAGCCGTCTTCGGGGGCAGCGCTCAGGTATTTTTTACAGCGGTTTTGGTAAAGCACTGCGGGTCCATTCGCTTCGATGGACAGGACTTCATTAAATCCTTCCTCCGCTTTATTCCATTCACGTTTTTCAAAACAATCCAATGCCTGGTGGAAAACTTCTACGAGCTTTTTTTGATCTGCCGAAGCGTCTTCCAGTGTATCCAGAATATTGTACAGCTGAACCGGTTCGCTTTTGCCCACAACACGAACCCGGTCAAGGCGGCGGGTCAACAAACGATCTCCTGTTTCCCAGATTGTATCCTGCGATGCAAGTATCCATGTACCGTATTGCTTGTTTACCCCTTCAAGACGGGCAGCCAGGTTTACCGCATCTCCCATGATCGTATAGTTCATCTTTTTGTCGGTGCCCATGTTGCCGGCTACCATATCCCCGGAATTAATGCCCACCCTGGTTAATAACGGCGAAGGAGAAAGGTTTTGTTCCATAATTACCTTGTTTAATTCTTCTTCGGCTTTTTTTATTTTTACCGCAGAAAGGCAGGCGCGCAGGGCATGATCCTTCTGTTCCAGCGGAGCGCCAAAGAAAGCGATAATTGCATCCCCTTCGTATTTGTCGATTGTTCCTTCTTCGTCCAGAACTACGTTGCTCATTACGGTAAGGTAACGATTAAGGAGGCTTACCAGATCTTCCGGAGTAAGCTTTTCCGAAATGGTGGAAAAGCCTTTAACGTCTGTAAAAATGGCGCTCATCCGGCGCTTGGTTCCGCCAAGCTGGAGCAGCGAAGGGTTTTTGGCAATTTCGTCCGCAACCGCTTCGGATGTATAGGTGGCAAAGGCCTTGCGGTAAAACCGTTTTTCCTGTTCCGAACCGGCATAGGAAATAATTTCTCGAATAACAACGGCGCTGATCATGGCCAATACAAGCCCCAGCGGGCCGAAGAAAATTCCGGTAAAACGGAAAAGGAGTATTGAAGCTACAAAGAAAATCAGCGCGCCGGAAAAACCCAGAGAAGCCCGGAGTACCGGTGAAAGCGAAGCGGTAAGAAAAATGAACAGAGGAACTGCAACAATGGTAACAAGAATACACCACCAGATTCCCAGCGGTACAATAAACGATTCCGAAAGAATGGTATCCAGCACAACCGCGTGAGTGCCTACATTAACATACTCACCATGAAAGGGGTTAACCCCAATATCGGTGGTTCCGGTATCGACCCGGCCCAAAATGCAGAATCTGTCCCGAACAGTGTTTTCAATTTCGATGCGCAATTCATTATAACTGTTCAGAATAAGGGCAACAGCATTGGTAAGGCCATTAATGTATTCGGCTTCTTCCATTGCAGCTTCGGCGGAAGGCGATCCCTCTGCCGCAAGCTGCGCGGCAACTCTTATTGCTTTGGTTCCCGGATCAAGATCGATAATTTCCTGTATAAGGGCGCGGCTATCGGCGCGGTAGTCTAAATAAGCGATATAATATTCATCCGAACAATATTCCAGAGCAGCCGCCCTGTAATCGTGAATCGCATCGAAAAGTCCGGCAAGCTCCTGCGCCATAACCGGAATAACCGTAAGGGACGAATCCCGTTCGCCGAAGAAATGCAGATCTGTTTGAAGATAGGTCTTGCTGTATTTTTCCAGTTCGGCTTCCCTGTCTTCCAGCAGCGAAAATTCGGCAAAGGAAATATGACGATAACTTTGCATATAATTTTCGGGCGGCCAGTCAAGCATCATTCTTCCCTGTCCGTCCAGGGGAATGGAAATATCTTTCCGGCCCGAATGAAAGTATGCATCCTTGATTAGCAATTTATTGCCGCTCAATTCAATTGCAGGATTTCCAAAAGAACCTATTAATGGAGAAAAGGCAAGCTGCAAATACCATCGATCGAAAATTTTCTGGGCCAGGAAAATTCTGCGCCTTATTCCGTCTGAGTCGATTTCTACATTGGTATAGCCTGCCCCTCTTGCAGACAGGGAAAAAGAAGGCAAAGCAGGAAGTATGTCGACATTTTTTCCCGTCAACGCAGAGGACGAAGCATCAACAGGATAGGAAAACAACTCTTCCGCCATAGGACGCCGGGTTGCCTGTTCTCCGGAAAGGGGATCGGGGCGAAGGTTTAGCGAAGCCCAGCTTCTTCCGAACAAAGCGGAAGCTTCGGCCAGGTACTGATCGTTGTCCCTGGCTACTCCCTGCGCTCTTGTAAAAAGCCTGTTTTGTTCATCATTGATTAAGAAAGTCAGTTCCTGTGAATATTCGGCAATATCGCTGCGGCTTAACCGTCCCGTCGAAAAAGCAGTAATTATGTCCGATGCCGCCGATCTGATTTCGGAAAAACTCCGGTTAAAATCTTCGGGAAGTCCCTGATCCAGATAGATGGTGTCTACTCCCTGAGGCCCTTTATCAATATATTCAATATCAAAGATTGCAGCTTTGGCGCCGAATTCTTTAAGCCGGAGCAGGCCGTCGGCAGTTACGGAACGGGGCCAGGGAAAAACGCCGTTATAGGCAATGGCCGTGTCATCCACATCAAGAAATACAACGCTGTCTATGCGTTCACGTTTTGCACGGAAGCGCAGAAAAAAATCGTAAAGCTTGTCCTCTATGGGATTCAGTACCCCTGCTATATAAAGAAAAGAAAAGAAAGCCGCTGCCGCAAAACCCAGCAGTACATTTTTCCAGAACTTCACACCAATGCCTCCTTGCAGCAAACCTCTTTATGCTCTTTTTCTATTCACAGTGGGGTTTAATACCTCGCCCTTCAGGGCGAGGAGGTTCATTCGTAAATCAGCTCGACAGTAAAATCACCTGTTGCAGGAGCCGGACTTTCAAAGATGCTGGTAGAACCGGAATCGCTTCCTACCGGGGGCGGCGGCAGAAGTTCCGCTGCGCTGGTTACTACCGGGTCCGAGGCTTTGTTGGATTCGGTTATTATGCTGGAAGAACCGGCGCTGACCAGCATAGTCCCGCCTTTATTGCCGCTGAAGGCCACGGTGCCCTTTTCTACTTTTACTTCCCGTGTATCAAATTCAAAACTCGTTCCCCGTACCGAAGCGGTTGCGCTTGGCCCCTGGACACTGGTATTGGTTCTGGTTCCTGCCGGCGGGTCTACATCAACCCGCACCCTTCCGGTCTGAAGGCTTACATTGACCGTTTCTGTTCCGGCAGAAGAGCTTATTTCCGCCAGGGTCAGGCGGGTCAGGGGCCGGACAGTGATAACGGTACTCCCAATTGCAATAATGGCTGTACTTTTTAAACCCGTGGACACAACCGTATCCCGGGCCACAGTATCTCCTGCTTTGGCAGGTACAAAAGCCGTCTGACCTGCACGCTTTAATTCCACCGTGCCGGTAAGCTCCTTTATTACTCCGCTCTGGCCAAAGACCAGAACTGCACAAAAAAGCTGCATTACACAAAGAACGATTGCCATCATCGCTGCCTTTTTCATCATAAGCCTCCGGTTTTTAGTATACGAAAAATAAAATAATTAGAAAAGCGCCAACACTATACTTACACTAACTACCCATTGCATGTCGGCATCTTTGTCAGCATCTCCAAGAGAAGGTAAAAATGCGCCTCCTCCTATTTTTACCTGAATATCCGAAACCGGACTCCAGACCATAAGGCCATAAAACTCATTACCCAGGAAATACCCGTCTTTACCGCCTGGCGGTCCGCCAAATGAATCGGGATCCAAATCACTTAAAATAAAATAGGAACTTTGCAGGCCAATAGAAAAAGTCTGATGAAGCCGTGCGGTATAATCCAGGCGTAGCATGGAAAGTCCGCGAAGCTTTGCTTTTAGAACACCGCCGTGGGATTCGGTTGTAATGGGGTTAAAAGCGACAAAAGTATCATTAAAGGTTCCGCCGGAAAAGCGGCCCAAAAACGACAATCTGTCGTATATCTTGGTAGGCAGATACCAGCCAATTCCAAATTCACCGGCAAAAGAAACCTGCAGCTTTTCTGCATTTTCTATCAGCTCTGCACAGCCGCCCAGTTCAAAAATAAAATTGTTTATCGGCATGGCAGCCTTTGCAATAAGGTATTGGGTATGGTAAAGACTTTCCTTGCCGGAAAGATCATACTGACCAACCAATGCAAGATTCAGCCGGATAAATTCCCCAAGCCCGGGGTGTTCCCAATCCAGAGCGCCAATTACACGGCGGGGCGCAAAATACGTATCAGAAAAATCCGCATATTCAACCAGTGTATTATATTTGACAAGGTCGTCCTCGGTCATGGTGATGTAGGCGTTTTTCTTGTAGAGAAGCCCAGTATACCATGCTCCAATGCCAATCATCGAACCGTTATTCAAATCTCTGACATAACGCACCCCGTCGAAAAGGCCGCTTGCAACAAAACCCAGCGGATCGGAATAGGCCATACGGCCGATTTTTAGTTCTCCGTTTTCTTCCATACGCAGCGTTAATTCCGTGCGCAGGAGTTCCGGTATTATCTGCCATTCCCTGATTTCGTACTTGGCTGTAACTCCGGCAGAAATATACAGGTCGGAGGCTTTTCCTAAGAGAGCGGAAAACCAGGGAATCAGCATACCGCTGTACTGTACCTCTTCTGATTGATCATACGATCCGCCCTGATCCAGCATAAGTCCCATGTCCAAGGCAGTAAGGGTAAAAACAGGGAGCAAAACAAAAGCAAGTGCAAAGGTATATTTCAGGCGATGTTTCATCGTCTACCTCTTTCCGTGCTGTCTGTGTACAGAATAGTAATTTCTACCCGCCTGTTCTGCGCCATGCCTTCTGCGGTATCGCTGGCCGCAATGGGCCTGTCCGCTCCGTAGCCTCGCACGGTTATTTCCTGCGTTGTCCTTACCCCCAGCGAAATCAGATAGTTTGCCACCGCTTGCGCCCGATCCCGGCTGGTACGCTGTTGTTCATCCCAGGTTCCCGCGCTGGCGGTATGGCCTGCAACAAGGAGGTTCCTTTCCTGCACATGCTGCAAAATCTGGGCTATTTCCCGTATCTTGGCTCTTTCCGTTTCCATTAGCTCAGACGAATTGGCCCTAAACTGAATATTGGAAATGCTTATGGTAACGCCTTCGGCGGTTACCGTGGCCTTTGCATCTTCCACATGGTGAGCCGCCAACTCTTCGTTAATTTCTTTGGCAAGACGTTCTTCTTCTTTCAATACCTGCTTATGTTCTTCCGCTTCTTTTGCTTCTTTTATGGAAAGAACACGGTTCAGCATATACAGAAAATTATCTCCGGAAACGGCCATTGCCGGATCGGTTCTGCCCATAACAACCTGTTTATAGACCAGTTCGCGGTAGGCATAATGCGGAGACCTGGAAATGGAATAAAACAACCCGCCCTTAATGCCGAACGAGCGCATAACAAGCAGTGCAATCCCGTCCAGACGGGCTGCTTGATGTGCGGACGCATTTTTGGGCAACCATTTTCTGTCTGCGGCATACCGAAAGGCTTCTTCCCCGTCTGCCGTTGCGATAACATCGGACGCTTCCAGCGTAAGGCGCGCCGCCTGTGCATAAGTAACCGCACTGGTATTCAGGAGAGTTTCTATTTCCACGGCTGTTGTCTGGGCGGTCAGAAAACCTGCCGCAAAACAAAGCAGCACAAGCAATACGGTAATTCTTATAAAATTATCCTGTAATCCCTTTAATTAATGATTCTATCGTAGTAAATAAAAAAAGTATACCTATAATATACCGTTTTTCAGTCTATAGAATACCCTGCAAAAGAAAGCGGACGGAATTTATCGCGCTGTTTATAGAAAAATAGAAGTCTACTCTTTAATATTGTATTTCTTGCGGAACCGTTCAATGCGCCCGGCAGTGTCTACGAGTTTTTGCTTGCCGGTAAAGAAAGGATGACAAGCCGAGCATATTTCAACTTTGATATCCCTGGATGTGGAACGGGTTTCTATAACATTCCCGCAGGCGCAGGTGATTGTAGTGTTTTCATACTTTGGATGAATCTTCGCTTTCATTCGTACCTATTCTCCTCACAATGCCCCAATACTATAACCAGGGACTATTCCATACCTGCGCTGCCTGTGTTCATGGAGCGCAGGAATGCTTCATTATTCTTGCTTTTCTTCATTCTGTCAACCAGCAGTTCGATAATTTCGACATCGTCCATGGGGTTGATAACCTTTCTGAGTATCCAGATCTTCTGCAGTTCTTCCTCGGTAAGCAGCAGTTCTTCCTTCCTGGTACCGGATTTTTTGATGTTGATTGCCGGGAAAAGGCGCCTGTCGCTGATCCTCCTGTCCAGGTTGATCTCCATATTGCCGGTTCCCTTGAATTCTTCAAAAATTACTTCGTCCATACGGCTGCCTGTTTCCACCAGCGCCGTAGATATAATCGTCAGGCTGCCCCCTTCTTCGATGTTACGGGCGGCGCCGAAAAAGCGCTTGGGTTTGTGAAGGGCATTGGAATCCACACCGCCGGAAAGTATCTTTCCGGAAGCGGGGACGGTCTGGTTATAGGCCCGGGCCAGACGGGTAATGGAATCAAGGAGTATGATCACATCCTTTTTATGCTCCACAAGACGTTTGGCTTTTTCCAGTACCATTTCCGTTACCTGCACATGCCGTGTTGCCTGTTCGTCAAAGGTGCTGGAAATAACTTCCGCACGGACGGTTCTTTCCATGTCGGTTACTTCTTCGGGACGCTCATCAATAAGCAGGACGATAAGGTACACCTCAGGATGGTTTTGTGTAATGGCATTGGCGATTTTTTGCATCATAATCGTCTTGCCGGTACGAGGCTGCGCTACAATAAGCGCCCGCTGGCCCTTCCCAATGGGACAAAACAGATTGATGATACGCTCCGAAACACCTTCGGTTATGGTTTCCAGGTTCAACTTTTCGTTGGGGTAGAGGGGGGTAAGGTTATCAAAAGGTATGCGGTTTTGGGCAATGGCAGGATCGTCGTAATTTACCGTTTCCACACGAAGCATTGCAAAGAACCGTTCCCCTTCCTTTGGACTGCGGATCTGACCATACACGGTGTCGCCGGTTTTAAGCGCAAAGAGACGGATTTGGCTGGGACTGATATAAATATCATCAGGACCGGGAAGATACGAATTCTGCGGACTGCGCAGGAATCCATAACCGTCGGGCAGTATTTCCAGGGAGCCGTAGGCATAGATAATCCCTCCCCTTTCGGTATGGGCCTTTAAAATGGAAAAAACAATTTCCTGTTTTTTCAGGGTTACCATGTCCTCGTGGGTAATACTGTAATTAACTGCCAGTTCCCGAAGATCCACCATGTTAAGCCTTATAAGTTCGTTGATGGAAAGCCGCGGCTTTCCGCTGTCGTCATTGCGGGGTTCGGGCTTGCCGTAAATATCGGGCATGGAAGGAAGCTTGGGTATTGACGTAAAAGATGTTTTATACGAAGCACCGGCGGAATCACGCGAACTATCGTTTGCGGAAATTTCTTCTGTTTCATTGGTTACATCGCCGTTCGCCTCACCATGTGTTTCATTGTTTTTTTCACGCACTGAACCCTGGCTCAGTCCGGCACGGCGCGGATGGGCTTTGACAACTACCCGTGTACTCTCATTTTGATTTTCTTCTTCACTCTGCAAAGTATCGCCTTGTTCTTCAAACCTGAGTGTCCGGGTTTTTCTTACATAGGGCATAATCTTTTCTCCTTATTCACAAGTAACAAAACAATTATTAACAACCATATTCTTTTATTATTTTTTTTCCAATAATTCCGTAATTTGTATTATCGCTTCTCTGGCTGCCTGAGTACGCACATCGTTCCGGCTGCCGGTAAAATAAAATTCCTTTACAACCGCTGTTTTTGCCGCACCGGCAAGCGCCGCAGCTATCCAGACAGTTCCCACGGGAAGAGGCGAACCATCACCGTCAGGACCTGCAAGACCAACAACAGATACCGCAGCGCCGGCACCGCTTTTTTCCAGCGTCTTTACGGCCATCTCCCGTACCGTCTCATTGCTTACTGCTCCGTATGTGTTAAGCGTATTCTCTCCAACTCCCAGCATTTGTATTTTTGCCAGGGAAGTATAACACACAAATGAACCCCAAAAACAGGATGATG
This sequence comes from Treponema sp., assembly GCA_009782495.1. Classification (GTDB taxonomy): domain Bacteria; phylum Spirochaetota; class Spirochaetia; order Treponematales; family Breznakiellaceae; genus WRIV01. The sequence continues at coordinate 4,750 of WRIX01000065.1, read as the reverse complement.
CTCCGCTCACCCTGGTCAGGGCATCCGCTATCAGTCCCCCTGTACACGATTCAGAAGCTGCCAGGTATAAAGATCTGTCAGCAAGGAGCCGGACCAAATGTTCCGCAGCATTGCGGAGCCCGGCAATTAACTCTTCATCACTGTCCATGGGTTCTTTGCAGTTCCGCCTTTATTTCTTCGATAGGCCGGGAAAAGATTTCAATTTCCCGTTCTGTACCGGTCATGCTGCATTGACCTTCAAAAAGAACACCGTCTGCAATGCGCAGCCGGGAAGCGGCTACATCCCCATGTACCTGGGAACCGCTAAGCATATCAATTTTATCAACAGCCCGGATTTGCCCGCTAACCGATCCATGGATCGTCAGAGAACTGACCGAAATATGATCGGCGTCTACCATTGCTTCTCTGTCTACTATCAAAGCGCCGGTGGCTTCTATGGTACCCCTGAATTTTCCCTGAATACACAGGGTTTCTTTAAACTTTAAAAAACCGTCCATTGAAACGGTGCTGCCCAATACTATTAACCTGGCTTTCTTTTTCCCCGGCTTCATTCCTGTTCCTGTTGCAGGGATCGCCGAATCTGTTTTTCCAGTATAGTAAGGCCGATTTCGTTTTTCTTCAAGGTCTCCCACTCGGTCATTGTCTTTTCAATACGGGCGTCAAGACCAGCCAGGTTTTTTCTTACCAGCTGGGATTTCTGCTTGAGGTCTTTTAAAAGATCTGCCAGGCCCGGCACTTCAGCGCTGCCAGCATTGGAAAGCCCCAACTCAGTTACTTTTTCTATTGTTCCGTCCAAATCATCAATGCTGGCAACAAAATCCAGTACGTTGCTCTTCATATCGGTACTGAGTTCTTCTGCCAAAGAAAGACGTGATTCCCTGGCAACAATCTGATCAAAAAGCTCTCTGTTCCGGAGCACTGCCCTGATTCTGGCCAAAACTTCGGAAAAATTAAATGGTTTGGTGATATAGTCGTCAATCCCCAACTCAAAGCCTTCGACTTTGTCTTTAACATCATCCAAAGCGGACAACATAATAATAGGTATTTCCCGGTACTTGGGATCGGTTTTAAGAACCTTTGTCAATTCCCAGCCCGACATTTTGGGCATTATATTGTCCATTATAATAAGATCAGGAAAGAATTTCTTTACCATATCATAGCCGTCTTCCCCATTTTCCGCTTTTTCCACAACAAAGCCGAGTTTGGAAAGCATTACCTCAAAGAACTCGAGACTAATCATTTCGTCATCTATAACGAGTATCTTCTTTCGGGTATTCATTGCATCCTTCCTGATTTAATTACCATAAGTATAAACCTGATTGCGCCGCTTAGCAAGAGCACAAAAGCGGATACACAAAAAAGAACAGCCCAGAGATCGCCCCATGCTGTATAGGGTGTACGGCTGTTCAAAAGGGGTATTTCCGCATTCAGAACCGTTTCGGTAAACGGAGGAGCCATTGCCAGTATCCTGCCCGAAGGAGATATAGCGCACGTCTGGCCCGAAGTAGCGGCCCTTACCAGGGAGCGGCGGTTTTCCACGGCTCTGAATACCGACATGGAAAGATGCTGCACCTGGCTGGAAAGGCTGTTTGCCCATGAATCATTGGTCAGATTAACGATGAATTCCGCTCCGTTACGGGTAAAATCCCGTGAAATATAACCAAAACAGTCTTCAAAACAAATTGGAGCGGAAAAACGCAGGCTGCCTGTATGAAATACCAGCTTGTCTTTGCCGGGTTTCCAAAAATGGGTATCGGAATTAGTCAAAGCCTGATATATCCGGGGAAAGGTTTTTTCGTAGGGAAAATATTCTCCAAAAGGCACCAGGTGATTCTTCCGGTATACTTCTTTTATTTCACCAGCTTCCATAAGTATGGCGGCATTGTAATCCACTCTATCCCAGCGCCCCGATTTTGTTACTTCAAGGCGGGCATCATCATTCCCAAGCAAAAAGGGAACATTTTGGGCAGCCAGAAAATCCATGAGTTCCTTTACTGCCGTATATGATTCGGCATTATCCCGGTAAGTAAGGTGCCAGAAAATTCTGTGTGTTACCGCTGTTTCCGGCCAGACTACCAGTTCAGTTTCCGGTTCCTGTTCAAGTGCATTAACAGAAAGGTTTTTGAGGGTTGTCAGAACACGTTTCGCTCCGGCGGCATCATTTTTCCAGGGATCGGCATTTTGCTGGATAAGGGCTATTTTTGCAGTACCGGCATTTTCCGAATATTCACTTTGCAATAAGCCAAAGATCAATGCCCCGCCCAGAGCACCCAGCCAAACTGCGGCTGCCAGCCGTTCCCTGCGTAAAAACCGTATTGCCGGCGATTTATCTCCGGCTGCCGGCACCAGCGCACCCACGTAAACCGAAGGAAACAACACCAGCGCTGACACACCCCAAACTCCAAAAATCGAAGCAATCCCTATAATCGGAGGAAAATGCCACTGGGTATAACCGGTAATCCCATAAGGGAAACCCAAAAACCCTTTTGTTTTTAAATACTCGTAAGATAGCCAGAGCAGCCATTGGAGTATGTATCCTTTTCGGGGGTAGAGTATCAGCGCCAGTTTAAGAAGAGGAAAAAGAACCGCCATATACGCAAGGTGAAGGATAGAAGCAAATAATCCGCCCATAGGATGAAAATTTTTCAGCCAGGGAAGAAAGAGCAGATACGAGGTATATCCGTAAAGAGCGCCCCACAAAGATGAAACCGCTAAACTCCCAAAAACCCTTTTAACGTTAATTAAAGATTCTTCTGTAGATGAATAAGTAAAAGACCCTGTATTGCGTAATACCCAAAAAACCGGAATATATGCAACCCAGGCAAGGAAAGGCAACCCATAACTAAACAGGGGATTGGGAAAGGAAGCGGCAAAAAGCAGGACCCCGGAAAAAATGGCGGCCGTATTAATAAAAAACAACTTCATTTAGCGGACACACTCCACCGAGCCGGATAAACTAAGGTTCGCGAAGGTTTCTCTCCGGCTGATTCCATACTGCCTGACGCAGTTCTTTTCCGGCCCTGAATGCAGCAATGCCATGTGAAGAAACTGACACCGCTTCTCCGGTCTTGGGATTACGCGCCTTTTGCCTGCCTTTACGAATCCTGATTTCAAAGGTTCCGAAACCCCGCAGTTCTATTATGGTCCCCTGCGTTAGTGCGTCTTTTATCCCTTCCAGGGCAAGATCAACGGCAGTTTTAATATCCTTTCGGTTTATTCCTGTTTTCTCATAGACCGAGTCAATAATTTCCGCTTTGGTGATTTTTTTCCCGATCAATTTCACTGCCCCCGGCAGCGATCTGCAATAAAATCCTGCACAAGTACCAGGAAGGATTACCTGCGCAGGAAAAATTACTGAGCTGCTTTAAGTGTATTATACAAACGCTGCATCCGTGATTTTTTGCGTGAGGCAGCATTTTTTTTGATAATTCCCTTGCGTGCGGCCGAGTCGATTTTTTTTATCATGTCTTTCAAAGCTGTTTCCGCCTCGCCGGTTTCTTTTTTACGGGCTAAAAGGACAAATTTCTTTGCGCTGGTTCTGACTGAACTTTTTACCGCCTTATTCCGTTTTCTGCGTTCTTCACTCTGGCGGTGCCGTTTTTCCGCAGATCTGACTTTACTTGCCAAAAACTACCTCCGGGACTTTTTCAAATCTTTAGTTTTTTTGAAAAAGCCAACATTTATTATATGCGGCTGCCTGGCCGCACAGTCAAATCGAACATGAAACAAAGTTTCATGAAACCTTTGATTACTCCAACACCTGTTTCGGGTTCATTTAAAGTCCGAGGGGCGTCTTTCGATCCGTTTGCATTTTTCGCATTCGGCCTGGTTTTTAACCTTGCCGTTTTCGAAAATTGTCTTCATTTTAATTTCGCCTCCGCAGGAACACATAAATTTCTGGGTGGCACTTGATGTACGTGAGTTTTTACTGGCCTGGGCCATTGTATTCTCCTTGGTAATTGAGATTAATCAAAACATACTATAAGGCGGTACTTAATGTCAATATGCCGTATATACACGAATAATAGAGAGTAACATCTATTAGGTGAAAATAAATTTATTAATGGTGTTTTTTGATAATAAATAAACAATAATACGGAAATAATAATGAAATAAATTGAATTTTGACTAAAACAGGTATATATTGTTTTTCAAGAGGCGGGTAATACATGAGGATTACAACCCGTGGCCGTTATGCACTTCGAGCTTCTCTTGCCCTGGTACGAATACAAAATCTCTTGCCTTCCGCCAGGTTAACGGATCCCGGCGAGTATGCTCCCGTTTCAATTAATCAAATATCCGAGGAAGAGCAAATATCTTCTGTTTTTCTGGAACAGATCTTTTTTAAACTCCGTAAAGCTGGTATTGTCAGTTCGGTCAGAGGACCGGGAGGCGGTTTTTTATTTGCCAAATCCCCGGGGACAATTACACTAAAAGAAATTCTGGATGCCGCCGGTGAAGAACTGGATGTTACAGACTGCGATAAAAATGCCAAAACCTGTAAAATTTCCGGAAAAAAATGCTCCAGCCATGCTGTTTGGGAAGATGTTACAAAAATCCTGGATAACTATTTCAGTACAGTAACCCTGTCCATGGTGATAGAGCGGAACCTTAAATGATTTTGCAAAAACCCCCAATCTGCCGCTGAGCCTGGCATACAAATTTTTAGCAATAAATAAAGCAAAGGGGTGGGCAAGTGCCCTGCCGAAACCGCGTGTAGAATCCGCCAGAATAGCTTTCCTGACCACTA
>WRIX01000064.1 GCA_009782495.1 Treponema sp. | reverse complement strand
AACGCTCCGCATTCTTTCCGGCTGCCGTTCGGGAAGTTCTGTTTTTACAGATGACCAGGGGGAACCTTCCATAAAACTCACCAGGCTTTCTTTTGGGGAACTGAGTTTCCGGTATTCTTCCATGGAAAGAACAACAGCGCTTTCCTTTCCGTGAACGGTGATAATCTGCGGTTCCTGCTCCGCTGAACGAATTACTTTGCTGAACATAGCTTTTGCCTCCTGAATTTGCCAATATGGCCCTTGTCTAACAGAATATTCAAACATTTATCTCTCCTCAAAAATAGTCTGACCAGTCAGACTATTTTTGTCAAGTGTTTTTTTTATATTCAGGTCTCTAGGCACCCTTGCCCGAAATAATATAGCATTAACTCATGAATTCAGATGAACTGCGCTCCAAATACATTGAATTTTTTGTAAAACACGGTCATGCCCAGATAGAAGGAAAATCCCTGATTCCGGAAAACGATCCGACTGTGCTTTTTACTACTGCGGGAATGCACCCCCTGGTACCCTACCTTCTTGGGGAACCTCATCCTGCAGGCAATAAACTGGTAGACTACCAAAAATGTATCCGAACCGGGGATATCGACAGTGTTGGTGATTCCAGCCACCTGACATTTTTTGAAATGCTGGGAAACTGGTCCTTGGGGGATTATTTTAAGGAAGGGGCCATCAGGATGAGCTATGAATTCCTTACCTCTAAAGAATGGCTTGGTATCCCGCCGGAAAAGATCGGCGTTACTGTTTTTGCCGGGGATGAAAACGCCCCTAAAGATGATGAGTCCGCAGATATATGGAGATCCCTTGGAATTCCGGAAAACCGCATCAGTTATCTGCCTAAAGAAGACAACTGGTGGGGCCCTGCGGGAAGTACCGGCCCATGCGGCCCGGATTCGGAGATGTTCTACGACATAGGCAAAGAACCATGCGGGCCAAAGTGCGCTCCGGGCTGCCCTTGCGGAAAATGGCTCGAAATCTGGAACGATGTGTTCATGCAATATAATAAAACTGCAGAGGGAACCTATGAACCGTTATCACGCAAATGCGTTGATACAGGCATGGGCATTGAACGTACCGTAACAATTCTCAACGGTAAAAAGTCCGTTTACGATACGGAAATATTCGCCCCGATTATTGCTGCTGTTACAGGTGCTTTAAATCCCGGAGGCTACAGCTATGGTTCCGATGCCGATAAAGACAAATCCATCCGCATAATATGCGATCATGTGCGATCTTCAACTTTTATACTGGGAGACACAAGAGCGGTAAGCCCGTCCAATGTAGGGGCCGGCTATGTACTTCGCCGCTTGATACGCCGGGCTGTTCGGCACGGCAGAAAACTTGGCATAGAAAGCCTCATTCCCATAGCACAGGCCGTAATTGATAAATTCGCCCATGCTTATCCTGAACTGAAAGCAAACACAAATTATATTGTACAGGAACTTAAAAACGAAGAGCAAAAATTCCTGGAAACCCTCTTAAAAGGTGAACACGAATTCGAAAAGCTCCTTCCAAATATCCTTAAAGGTTTCTCAAAGGTTTTATCCGGCAGACTGGCCTTTAAGCTTTACGATACTTACGGCTTCCCCATAGAATTAACCGAAGAATTGGCGGCGGAAAAAGGACTGAGTGTAAACCGGGAAGAATTTGACGAAGCTTTTAAAAAGCACCAGGAATTGTCCCGAACGCAGGGCAGCGGAGTTTTTAAGGGCGGTCTTATTGACCAGGGGGAAATGGCAATTAAATACCATACCGCTACCCATTTGCTTCATAAAGCTCTTCGCCTGGTTCTGGGAGATCATGTAGGACAAAAAGGCTCCAACATTACTGCCGAAAGGATGCGGTTTGATTTTTCACATAATGAACCCATGACAGCAGAAGAGCTGAAAAAAACAGAAGATATTGTAAACGAAGCCATCCAAAAGGATCTTCCCGTCAGTATGGAAGTAACCACCATTGACAAAGCCACAGCTTCCGGAGCAATAGCTCTTTTTGGAGAAAAGTACGAATCCCAGATAAAGGTTTATTCCATAGGCGAAGGAACTGCCTGCTTTTCCAAAGAAGTTTGCGGAGGCCCTCATGTGGAACGTACAGGAGCAATGGGACGCTTCAAAATACAAAAAGAACAATCTTCATCAGCCGGTGTCAGGCGCATCCGGGCTGTTTTGGAGTAAGCGGCCTTTTGTTCGCTTTTCCAAAGCCATTTACAAAACTAACCAAGTTTTGTAAATGGCTTTGTTACCTTATTGCTTTTAATTTCTTTTATAATATGGTATATTCTATAATTATGAGGGTTAATGGTGCTATTATGAAGCGATTTGTGTTGTTTTTATGTATTTTTCTTATGATTTCGGTCTTTGGCTTTGCTCAAATAGACCTTCAGCCGGTTGCCATAGTCCGGCTTTCCAAGACCGAACAGATTACCGTTAAGCAGTTTAAAGAGTATATCTCCTGGCTTACGATGACCAAGGCTATGTCCACCCAGGATCCCAATGCCAGGCTAACGGACAACGAAAAGCGGCAGGCATTGGACGAATTGGGAAATCAATATTTAGCTTGTCAGGCGGCGGAACAGGAAAAGATCACTGTTACAGACAGGGACATAAACCAGTATTTTGATCAAAGCATCAAAAGTTTTGCTGATGGGCTTGCACAGATAATGGGGCGTGCTCCCACCGATGCAGAGGTCAATTCAGAGCTTCTGAAAAGAACCGGAATGACCAGAACCAGTTATAAAGAGATAATGAAGCGCAGCCTGCTTACAGAAAATTACCTCAAGGTAAAAAAACAGAGCCTTTTTGAAGCAATAAAACCGCCTACAGAAGCGGAAATTCTGGTTATTTACAATGACGCAAAAGTCAGAAGCATTTTTGATAATGGCTTTATCCGGCCCGATACCGTCAAGGTACGTATGATTGTTGTTCCGTATCGTAATGCCAGCGAAAAAACCGGAGCTCAGAATAAAGCCAATGAATTAGCCAGACAGATAGGCAGTGATCCCGGCAAGTTTGACGAAACATCACGGGAATTCACAAAACCAAATTCGGGCTATATCAGCGGGGACGCTTTTGTGTACAATCATGCAAATCTCCGTCAGGCCATGGGTGCTTCCTTTATAGATACTGTGTTTGCCCTCAAACAGGGAGCTGTTTCCAAGGTAGTGGAACGGCCGGATGGTTTTTACATTATTAAAATAATGGAAACCTACAGATCCAAAACGCTGGTTTTGGACGATGTCTATGATTTACAGGATCCCAGGTCTATAACCGTTCGGCAAGTTATTGCCAGTATTGAAATGCAGCGGCGTTTTATGAATACCCTCAAACAGGCATCGGAAGAACTTGTGGCAGAATTAAAGAAAAAAGGCAGCGTTCAGATCCAGGACGCCACGTACAACAGCATCACCTGGTAAATGGGGAAAAGGCATAAAGGACGTATTCTGGCTTTTCAGGCCATTTATGCCTGGGATACTCAGCATTCGCTGAGTTCTCAGCATACACAGAGTCCGGTTGACAATAAAGAACAGGTTTTAAAGGATCTGCTGGATTTTTCCTGGGCTGAAAAAGAGCTGCCTGTAAACAAAAGCGGTAAGTCAGGTAAGGAAGAAGATCCTGCCGGGGATTTTTCCCGGCTCCTTGCAGCGGGAACTGTGGAAAACATCAAAACTGTGGACGCCATGATCCGCAAACATCTGCTTCATTGGGATTTTTCCCGGTTAAACAGTGTAGACCGGGCATTACTCCGCCTAAGCATTTATGAACTCTTGTTTCAAACAGCCCCGGCTTCGGTGGTTATAGACGAAGCAGTGGATATTGCCAGGGAATACGGAACTGACGATTCCTACAGGTTTATTAATGGAGTTTTGGACGGGATAAAAAAAACCATTCAGAACGGGATAACTGACTGACCGCCAAAAACAGCCGGGCAGAAAATGGCTCGACTGTCAAACCCATTTAGTATACAATTGTCTCAGTCGGTAAATTAAGGAGAAATGCAATGAACAGGCAGGCAAGTCTTTTAAGGGGTGTATGCCTTTTGGGGCTTGTAGTTTTTCTTGTCCTGCTGGGAACTCTTATTTTCGTTTCCATTCACGGAGGCATTCCGCTTCTTTCGCCAATCAGATTAAGAATAAGCTCTTTTACCCAGGCTCTGGAAGAATACGATCAAAAAGATAAAGACGGCCTTTCTTTCAGGCAGCATAACAGCCTGCTTGACGCACTGGAAAAAAAAGCAGTGGATACGGAAAGCACTCTTTCTGTATTAAAACGCCGACGCTACCGGGCTTTTCATGCTCCGTCTGATCGGGAACAATACCTTAATTCCTATATTCTCTCTGCCGCGCGGTCACAAAAGCAGTATCCCCATTCCGCTCAAATAGCCGCCATTGCGGCAGAAGCATTGATATTAAGCGGGTTTTCGGGCGAAGGAGAAATGGCTGCGGAACTTCAGGAACTGGCTTCCCTTATGTCCGAAGGATCGCTTACCAATTTATCCCTTGCTTTTTCGGTTTTTGCCGGCTCTATGAAAGATCCTGCACAGGCTGTTCATCTTAAGCGTGAACTCTTTACGCTGCTTTGTTCTCTGGCAGAAAGAGAAGAACGGGAAAGGTATCTGGTTAATTCATGCATCAGGACAATCCTGGAAAACAATTCCAATGAAGCGTTTGTAATGGTCAATGCTCTTTTTTCGGAATCTCCCATAAGGGACGAAACTATAATTTTCGGCGCCGAGTATTTTTACGATTTCAGAAATTACCTTCGTTCGGCGGAATTATTTTCCGCTTTTACCGACAGCCAAAACCTTGGCCGCCAGGCCGACGCTTTATGGCTTGCAGGTTTCAGCGACAGCGCCCGGGGATTATGGCGGGTAGCGGCGGCAGATACCGGCAATGCAGCCAATGACAATATAGCCGATCTTCCTTCCGTCAAGGCCCGATCGTATTACAACCTTGGTTCCACTACCGCCAACAAACAGGAAGCTGGTTATTATCTGGAACAATTATTTGCAGCCAATGCAAGTTATGAGCAGGGCAGGATTTTCGGAATACTCCGGTATTCACGGATTGTTCCAACCGATCGTGCTTTGGCAATACTCTCCCAAACCGATTACGAACACGAAGGGCTTTATGATCTGGAAATGCTGCGGCGAAGAAGCGAAGACTGGGATGTAGACAAGAGTGTTGCGGAAACCTGGCTGCTTTTGAACCGCCATAATAATGATGAACGGCTTTTTGAATGGGCTGCCTGGTATTTTGACTTCCAGCACCGTTATGATGAAACCGCTCTGGCTCTGCGAAATGCAGGGATTAACAGGGTAGAAGGCCCGTGGTCGGCTTTGCACCGCGCCTATGCTTTAATTCGCCAGCGTGATTATGCTGAAGCGGAAAAAATGCTACGAAGCATAGTCCGCTCTCCCCAGGAAATAAAAAGTGCACCGGGACGAAGAACCCAGCCCTTGTGGCAGGCCGCCGCCGACCTGGCTATGCTATTGGAAAAGCAAAACAACCTTCAGGAAGCCCTGCAATATTATGAAATTGCCTCCGCACAATTGTCAGGGCTTATTGCCAGGCCGTCAATGGCCTCTCCTCCCGAGGCATTTTTACCCGATGAAGAACAAAGTATCCCCGCTGCAGGCATCTCATTGGAAAGGCGGGATGCGGCAAGGATTCAACTTCGTATAGCGAGTATACTCCGCGCCCTGGGAAAAACTCCGGAAAGCGTTCGTGCCCTGGACTATGCTCTGGACCTTGACCCGGAAAATATGGAAGCCAGGCTGGAAAAACGCCGTATAGAAGCAGAACGGGGTTTTTTATAATAGTATATTGACTAATGCCGGTTAATTTTATATGCTTTATTTAACCCAAATACTAAATATTGTCATCAGGAGGAATATATGAAGGTTAAACCTTTGGCCGACCGGGTCATTGTCAAGCTTGAAAAGAACGAAGCAAAGACAGCAGGAGGAATTATCATCCCCGATACCGCTCAGGAAAAAACCCAGCAAGGTACCGTGGTTGAAGTAGGACCGGGCACCGAAAAAGAAAAAATCACCGTAAAAAGCGGCGATAAAGTTATGTACGACAAATACGCCGGTACCCAGATCAAAATTGACGGTGTGGAGCATCTTATCCTTAAAATGCAGGATATTGTTGCAGTTATCGAGTAATCAAACCAAAAAATACCTCTCCTGGTGCTTAAAAGTACCTGGAGAGGTGTATCTATACCAATGAATCAAAAAGTAAATTTACCTTCTTAGGATTCAGTCCTGCTGCTGTATCCATACCAGCATTTCACCGGGACTGCGATTCCCCCAGGAACCGTAAGGTACAGCAATAAGTCCGATATCTTCCGTCTGCGGAACAAATTTTTCAGAAAATGATTCGCTTTCTTTGGGTAAAATAAGCCGTTTTCCTCTGGCTTTGACTATCGTTATACCCCCCAGAAGGTCTTCCCGCCACTGTTCTTCCATAGGTGCGTTAATATCCAGAGAAAGGGCAGCAAGATTCGAACCATTATCGGCTTCTTCAAAACAGAAAATTTCCGGACCGCGGGCAATGGCGATTTTTCTGCAGTTTTGGTGTACCCTTGGGTTGGCATAAACAATGCGCGGCTTAATTGTAAATGACACAAGGACTTCGTCATTGCTCCAGCTTCGCTTGATAACAAAGTACCCATTTTCTTTTGTCCCGTCCGCAGCAGCGCCATTCAGCATTGCATTAAAATCTTCGGCAAAGTCCGGTATTCGTATATGAAGAGCAAAAGAAATGTCTGCGGCCTTAATTCCTATGTTAATATTCCCTGTTTTAGGGTAATCGGTTTTTATGGAAACGCCTGCTTTTTTTCCATCAACCTCAAAAGAAGCTTCGTTTTGGATAAAGAGATTAATAAAGAGATCGCCGCCGTTTTTAAAATAAATATATTGTCCAAGGCTGGTTAATGTCCTGGCAACATTGGTAGGACAACAGGCTACATCAAACCACTTTTGCCGTACCGGTTTAATATGGGATCTGGAACTGTTGGCCAGACAGGTTTCGGGCTGCACTTCCAGGGGGTTCACATAAAAATAGCGGTCTCCCTCCAGAGAAATACCGGCTCTGATCGTATTGTAAAGCGCACGTTCAACCGTATCAATGTAGGAAGCATCAGCAGTAATCCGGGCCATACGCAGTCCAAAGAGGGCAAGCCCGATGGATGCACAGGTTTCCGAATAATTTATATCGTTGGGAAGATCGTAATCTACGGTAAACCGTTCCCAAAAACCGGATGATCCTATGCTTCCGGTAATATACATCCGTTTTTGAACAATATTGTTCCAGAGAATTTTACAACGATCCAGCAATTCTTTGTCTTCGTATTCTTCCGCCAGATCCGCCATAGCGCAGTACATATACGTTGCCCGGACTGCATGTCCCTCTGCCGTATCCTGTTTTCTGACCGGAAGATGCGACTGGGAGTAAAGCGGATCATACCCGGAAAACTCCGGAAAGATACGGCGGAAACCGGGACGCTTCATTTCTTCCAAAAAATAATTCGGAGGTATTCCTCTTTGATCAATAAAATATTTTGCCGTATCCAGATAGGTTTTTTTTCCTGTTGTATGGTAGAGCTTTACAAGGGCCAGTTCTATTTCCTGATGCCCCGGATATCCGTGAATCTGATTATCAGCAGGACCAAAAGTTTTACAGATAAGGTCTGCCAGACGGCAGACAATGTCCAAAAAAGCCTTTTTTCCCGTAGTTTCGTAATATGCTACTGCCGCTTCGATAAAATGTCCGGCGCAGTACAGTTCATGTCCTTCGGTAAGGTTTTTCCATTTTTCTTCCGGGTAAAGCAGGGTAAAGTAGGTATTAAGGTATCCATCCGCTTCCTGAGCACGTCCGATAAGGGCAATTACATCATCGGCGGTTTTTTCAAGTTCCGGATCGGGGCGGCTCGCAAGACTGTAGGCAATTGCTTCCAGCCACTTGGCGGCATCAGAATCCAGAAACGCTGTACCCTTACGTTCACCATTCTCCTCTCCGGCGGCAATGCGGAAATTCTTTAAACAATAACTGGGAAGGGCATCGGGAACCCGGTCGTTTAAAATTTCCCGCTGGTAAGGGATAACTTTAGCGGGAATCAGGGCTGTATACCGGTTCCAGTAAGAGTCGTCGATATGTATTGCAGCAAGAGGCAGGGATTGTTTCATGCCGTTACTCCTTTTTTTAGCCGTATCACATTCCAGGATGCAGGAGGAAGATTAATTTCAAGCAGCATCGATCCCGCCCTGCTTTCAAGGTTACCGACCTGCTGTCCCGAGCTTGTGTTCAGTACAGTGGGCTTTACTTTTTCTTCCAGGGCAGAATTACACGCCTTAAGATCTTTGTTACAAAGGATCCTGTGTTCTACAAGCTCCAAATTTCCAAAGCCTGCAATTTCTGCATTCAGGTTCAAACCATCTTTTAAATTCCGGTTTACCGCAAAAATCGTAATACTGTTATTTTCTTCATCATAAACCGCTGTTGCTTCCACGTAGGGCACATCACTGTACTCGGCTGAATCGTACTTATCTACGTTTACAGGACAACGCAATACTGTCCCCCGCCCATAACAGGAGGCATCCATAAACGGATAAAATATCGTTTGCCGCCAGGCTTTGCCGCCTTTTTCTGTCATGATGGGGGCAATCACATTTACCAATTGTGCAAGGCAGGCAATTTTTACCCGGTCTGCATTTTTTAACAAGGTGATCAGCATACAGCCAACAACCAGCGCATCTTCCATATTGTAAATATCTTCCAAAAGAGGCGGAGATTCAGTCCATTTTTCTATTTTTGTATCCGCTTCATTACTGTGGTACCAAACATTCCATTCGTCAAACGAAAGGTTTATGGTCTTTTTGCTGTTTTTCTTTGCCTTTGCAAGATCGCAGATCCCCGCAACGATCTTTATAAACCGGTCCATCTCGAGGCTGCGGGCAAGGAAGTTGGGAGTGTCGTTTTCTTTGTTGGCAAAATAAATGTGAAGCGAAAGATAATCTGCATGATCGTAGAGATGATCCAGCACTGTGGTTTCCCAATCGCCAAAACTCGGCATCCTAAAGAAGGAACTTCCGCATGCTACAAGTTCCACGGAAGGATCAGTCCACTTTATAACTTTGGCTGCTTCTGCAGCGGCCCTGCCGTATTCATCGGCAGTACGGCGGCAAATCTGCCAGGGGCCGTCCATCTCGTTTCCCAGGCACCATAGTTTAATACCGTGCGGATCGCAGAACCCATGATCGCGGCGCAAATCGCTCCAGTACGTTCCGCCGGGAAAATTGCAGTACTCCACCAGGTTCCTGGCATCATCGGCTCCGCGGGTTCCCAGGTTTACCGCCATCATAACGTCTGTATTTACTTTTTTGGCCCATTGGACAAATTCATTCGTGCCAAAGCGATTGCTTTCTTTGGTGTTCCAGGCAAGATCCAGCCGTACGGGCCGTTGTGTTGCCGGCCCCACACCGTCTTCCCAGTTATACCCTGAAACAAAGTTACCCCCCGGATATCTGACAACAGAAACATCCAGTTCTTTTACAAGGTTTACAACATCATTCCGGAAACCGTTATTGTCGGCCTCCGGATGCCCCGGTTCCCAAATACCTCCGTAGACCGCCCTGCCAAGATGCTCAATAAAAGACCCAAAAAGACGTTTGTCTGTTTCTCCGATGGAAAAATCTTTGTGTAAGGTCATTCTTGCCTGCATGCACACGCCGCCTTGTTGATTTTAAAACTGCTGTTTATCGTTAGTTTTTCATTCCGGTCATTACAATGCCTTCGACAAAATACTTTTGTCCGATCAGGTAAATTATCGTACCCGGTAAAAACGAAAGGCAGATTGCCGCAAACATCTTTCCGTAATCTGTCGAAAACGAGCCAACAAAAGCTTTTAAACCCATTACCAGTGTGAATTTATCCGGCGAATTAATATAAATGGTTTGCGTCAGCAAGTCGTTCCAGTTAGTAATAAAAATTAAAAGCGCCACCACGATGATCGCCGGCTTGATACTGGGCAGCAGAACCATAAGCGTGCGCATGTAGCCGGCGCCGTCGATGGAGGCGGCCTCGTCCAATTCCTTGGGGATGGTCATAAAAAATTGCCGAATTAGGAAAATATTAAACGCACCGCCGCCGCATAAATACGGTAATACCAACGGCCAGTAGGTATCTACAAGTCCCAGTTTTGCCCATACAATGAACAACGGAATCAGCGTCACCATTCCCGGTAACAACATCGATCCTACACATAGCGAAAACAAAAATTTCTTGCCCTTAAAGCGCAACCGCGCAAAGGCATATCCGCAAAATACCGCCGTGACGGTTCCAAATACGACGCAGGGAACGACGATCATTAGGCTGTTTCCTACTAATTTAAAGTAGTTAAAAACACTCGGATTAAAATTGTAATTGGAAAACTGCCAGTTTTTCGGCAAGAAAGTTGTCGTTCCGAATACTTCTGCATTGTTCATAAACGAAGAACGGATTATCCACCATATCGGAAGCAGAGTCAAAGCAGTAAACAGGATTACGGCCGTAAAAGAGATACTATCAACAACTATTTTATTCCGTTCTTTGCTTTTATAGAAACTTTTTATTTGGCTCATTACTTTCCATCCTCTTCATAGAATATCCATTGTTTGGATGTGACGAACAGGATAAAGGCAAGTATGGCGGCTATGATAAAAAATACAACTGATATGGCGCCGGCTCTTCCCAGGTCTCCGTTTCTAATGCCTGTCCAGTACAGCACATACGTCATAAAATTTGTTGCTTGTCCCGGCCCGCCCTGCGTTTGGGCAAGCGCGGGAACAACAACCTGCAGACTGATTACCAGGCTCATCAGGAGGTTATAAAAAATAATGGGGGTCATGCAGGGGATGGTAATGCGCCAAAACCGGCACCAGGCGTTGGCGCCGTCTATCTCGGCGGCTTCATGATAGACCCGGGGTACGTTTTGCAGCCCCGCCAAAAAGATTACAATCAGGTTGCCGCATCCCCAAACGGCAATCAATACCAGCGTGGGGATAACTGCGATGGAAGAACTCATAAAAAAGCTCTTTGGTAAGCCTACGCCCGAAAGGACAGTATTAAACAAACCGTCGGGTTCTCTTTGCGTTAACAGTGCCCAACCGAAGATAACACCGGCGGCGGGCAGAATATAAGGGACATAAAAGACCGCACGAAAAAAACCGCGGCCCGGTATCTTTCGATTTAAGAGCATTGCTATAAACAGTGAATAAACGACACTGGCAATAACTGCGAATAATGCAAAATACAACGTTACTTTTATCGAGTTAAGAAAATTAACCTTGTTTTTATCCAGGATATCAATAAAATTCCGGAGACCAACAAATTCGATCGGTTTAGTCGAATAACCGTGAATCTGAGGTGTAGTTAAATTGGTAAGACTTACACCAAAAACGGCAAGTAACGGTCCGTACGTAATAAGCGACAACCCAAGGAAAGCAGGAATTAAAAAAAGATATGCCGCGCGCTGTTCTTTACGCTCAATAAGGCCAAGTTTTTCCTTTCTTGGTTTTATCATTATTTAAACAACTTCCTTAATTAAGGTAAAGGGCGCCTAAATGCTCTTTTAGACGCCCTAAATTCATGCACTAACAGTCAATTTACGTATAAAACTTAACTGTTAAGAGCAGATTCCATTCGTGCGCGGACCGATTCGACCACTTCTTTAGCAGTCTTGGCGCCGGTAATCGCTTCCATCAGCGCGGGTCCAAGGATGGCATAAATCTTATCGGTATTAGGCGTATAATACCAGCATGTTGATTTAGTGTTGTTGCTTAATGCGACATCAACAACCGCCGATTTGTAATTGGCAGCGCCGATCTTTGCGCGGGCAGGATTGTTGTTCACCCATTCCGGCAGTTTTGCATCGGTATACCAGCTCTGGAGATTAGGCATCCACCAACCAGCTGCGATAGTTCCGAAATTCTCTTCCGGACTTGTGTACCACCGTACAAACTCGGCTACCGCTGCCGGGTTCTTTGAACCGGCAAATGTCGCTACCGCACCTGCGGTGGAGATGGTAACTTTGTTTTGCATATAAGGCAGCACACCTACGCCATAATCAAGATCCGGGAAAACACTGTTTGCTAATTCGTGAAAGCCCACAGCCCATTGGCCTTCTGTGCTCATGGCAACTTGTCCACTGCCGATACCGTATCCAAAACCGCTATCATTCTGATCGGGGGCAGGCTTTCCAATACCAAGCTCTACATAAAGATCAAAAACCTTTTGCATACCTTCAATGGCCTTGTCATCAAAAACAATTGACCTGCCGTCTTCCGAGAAGAACCTGCCGCCGTTGGAAAGCGCCCAGACTTCCATCTGCCATGCGAGCTGGTTGATATAACAGCCATACTGAACGACATTGCTCTTGTCAAATCCGGCCTGGGTTGCATTCCTTCCGTTACTGTCGAAGGTTAACCGCTTGGCCACTTCAATAAACTCATCCCATGACCATGCTTTATCAAGCGAGGCAGGGGGATATTCAACACCGGCGGCATCAAACAAGTCCTTGTTGTACCACAATGCGAGAACTTCGTTAGCTGCCGACCAGGAAACCGTATTACCCCCGTCTTTGAACGCGAGATACGGGAGGGGTTTGTCGCCCACATCTTTGTAAATATCGTCGGTCGACATGATGCCTTGTCTTGCCCAGCCGATAATACTGGCCTCAAGAATCATACCGGCGTCCGGCAAATTACCGCCCGCAGCCATAGACATGATCTTTTCGGTGTACTCTTCCTGGTTAATGTGCATCCCTTTTACGGTCACGCCGGGATGGGATGCATTGTACTTTGCGAGAATCGCCTCGGTGTTTTCTACTTCGCCCTCGCTTCCCCAATAAGCGAAAACGAGTTCAATGTCTTTGCTCCCGCCACCGCCGCCGCCACATGCAAAGAACAAAAAGCCTACCAGCAGAATTAAACCAATTACTGCTACTTTCTTCATAATTCTTCCTCCATAATTCATGATTTTCACGTTACCTAAACGTTTAGGTAATCATACAGCAAAAAACGAAGCTCTGCTTCGTTTTATTAATGAAACACCTGTTTTAGTGATTTGTCAAGGAACTCTTGCAAAGAACAATCAAAAAGATAGAATTAAACAGTGGTTACCATAAAAAAGATTGCCCAATTAACCAACGTTTCCATTGCTACAGTATCCAATGTACTTAACGGCAAGAGCGGTGCAGCCAGTGAAGCAAAGGCGCGGGAGATCATTGATGTGGCCCGTAACCTCCACTATATGCCAAATATGCTGGCAAAAAGCCTGAAACAGCAGAAAACCAATACCATTGGCATTATCACTGAGGATCTGACGGTATTCAACACCCCGGAAATTGTAGACGGCATAGATGCCTGCTGCGAAGAAAACGGTTACGGGATAATTCTGGCCAATATGCGGCTTTTTAAGCGTTACAGTAACGATTTTACCGATACCCCCAGGCATCA
>WRIX01000063.1 GCA_009782495.1 Treponema sp. | reverse complement strand
TCAAGGAGCCCTTATGGGGCTGGAGGTCTGCCTGTAGCCTACCCAAAAGAGGAAAAATAGCAAAAAAGCAGAAATAATGCCCTTTCTGGGGGATTTTTGGGATAAATATTTTTTTAAATTGCGTAAATCAGCCGCACATTAGTTCATCAGTAAAGAGTTTTCCTGCGCTACGCCGTGCCGCATTATCGTAAAAACGCGGCTCAGCGCCGCGCCATTATTTGGCGGGGGCAAAAAGAATTTTTCTTCTTTTCCTACTATATATATATTATACAATATTCGGTTTGCGCAAATGTCATGTAACTCCATGTATACGCAATTAATATCGTATAACATCCATATTTGACATTGTATGCGCAATAAAGCTGTGCACGCAATAACTCCTCCATGCTTCATGTACATAATAGCGAGTAAACGGAAATAGAAGATCTCACACGGAGACACGGAGGCACAGAGCTTTATTATTGATTAACTCCGTGTCCTTTGTGCCTCTGTGCCTCTGTGTGAAATTCTTCCTTTGCGGCCTGAATGGGCGTTCATCAAGAATGGAAAAATTGATGCGTTCAGCCCGACTCTATGATACAATACAGTATGACCCTGCCTTTCCACCCCCTTATTAACACCTGGTTTACAGAAACCTACAATAAACCAACCGCCGTGCAGGAAGAAGCCTGGCCGCTTATTGTAAAAGGTATACGCGGCCGTGATTGACACTGTTTTTACCTAGTAGTCTGTAACAGCTAAAACTTTTCAAAAAATTCTCACGCAAAGGCGCAAAGGACGCAGTGAGTTGTGGGAGTGTTCCGGGGGAGCGCTTCAGAACCAATTGTAGTTCCACTCCTGATAAAATGAATAGTTTTTCCCTGTAGCCGTGCGAATTTTTAAATCGACTGGCCCGCCTAGAAAGTACTGTACTACATGCCCGTCTCTTGACTTATATTCCATGTATCCTGCATTCAAAAAAAATTTGGCACACCCAATTGGACTGTTATTGTTTTTCCGGCTAACTGCTCATTGTTCACTTCCTGCCTCATGCCAGAATGATACATTGTGAGTTTTTTTAACGTTGCTTTTTTTTTGATTAAAGTTAAAAATTACCGTATGTATATAAAAGGCGCATGGATTTGTGATGAAGAAGGCCGTTCCCTGATTCTCCGGGGCTGTAATCTTGGCGGAAGTACCAAAGTTCCTGTTGTTGAAGATCTTTCTGCCGGTACGGTATCTTTTGTTGGAAAACCTTTTTCGCCGGAAGATGCGGACGAACGTTTTGCGGAACTAAAGCGCTGGGGTTTCTATTTTAATCGTCTTATTGTCCCCTGGGAGGCGCTTGAACACGAAGGGCCCGGAAAATATGACGAAGCGTATCTTGCGTATCTTCGTAAACTGCTTCTGGCGGCAGAAAAGCACGGCATTTATATGTGGATTGATCCGCATCAGGATGTATGGAGCCGCACAGCCGGGGGAGACGGCGCTCCGGCCTGGACTTTGGAAGCGCTGGGAATAGACACAGGCCTGTTGGAGGCTGCAGGGGCAGTATTGTCTAAAGAGATTACCGGTATTACCACACCCGATCGCCGTCCCCTGATGACCTGGCCTGCCGGAAACAACCGCTATGCCGCGGCAACAATGTTTACCCTGTTTTTTGCCGGCAATGCGTTTGCTCCGTCTGTACAACCGGCTTCTGCCATTGCCGGCGGCGATGCTACAATGCCAATTCAGAACTGGCTACAAACCCGGTTTATCGAAGCGTATGCCCACGCAAAACGGCGGTTAAAAAACTGTGCTTCGATTGCAGGCTGGGGAACGATGAATGAACCTCACCCTGGATTTATCGGTTATTCAAACCTGAACAATCTGGAAAACAACATGGTTGCGGTGGGCCCTATGCCCAGTCCTTTTGCAGCGATGGCTGCAGCTTCGGGGCATAAAATGGAAATCCCAGTATATTCAACGGGGGTTTTTGGGGTAAGAAAAAAAGGCAACTATCCGCTTAACCCAAATGGTGTTTCCGTTTTTAAAAAAGGTTACACCTGTCCGTGGAAGCTCTCCGGTGTTTGGGGTGATGGGGAGCATGGCCCAACACTTCTTAAACCGGATCATTTTTCCGGATACATGGGAAAACAGCCGAGCTTTTCAGACGATTTTCTTGTTCCCTTTATGGACAAATTCAGACAGCGCCTTGCCGAAACCGATGAAAAATCACTGTTCTTTATTGAAGGTGTTCCAAAAGGCATTGGTATAAAAGAAGATATTGCGGCGAAAGAAAGAATCAAACAGCAAAACACTGCATCGCCGCGGACTGTTAATGGGTTTCATTGGTACGACGGCCCGACAATGTTTTTAAAACAATTCCGGTCATGGCTTAACGTAAATGCCAAAAACGGAAAAATCGTCCTGGGAAAAAAAGCCGTTGCTGCTCTCTTCCGTGAACAAATCGCCGATCAAGTTTTGCCTGGTATGCCAAACCTTGTCGGTGAATTCGGACTTCCTTTCGACATGTATAAAGGCAAGGCTTTTACAAACGGAAATTATTCCGCGCATGAAGAAGCGCTTACCATGTACTACGATGCAATGGATCAATTGCTTTTGGGCGCTTGTATCTGGGATTATTCTGCGGATAATACAAACAGTTGCGGAGATTTATGGAACAACGAGGATTTTTCCATTGTAACAACAGGAGACGGAAAAGGCCCGCCGCGTCCAAGAGCAACGGCTGGCTGGCTACGGCCCTATCCCCTTGCCACCGCCGGAGAGCCGCTGTCATTTAAATGGGACACGAAAAAGAAAACGCTGTTCTACCAGTATCGCTCCGATCCCGGACTGGAAGTTCCTACAATGATTTTTATTCCTGACGGTATTTGGGGCAACCCAAAAATTTACGCAGCGCCGGCAGTGCAAACCGGTACTGAGGATTCAAAGAAAATACAAGCTGAATATAATCCGGAAGCACACTTCATCTTCGTGCATCATAATGGGCTTGAAGGCGAAATAGAAGTAAGAATAAAGTGACGGTTTTTATAGAATAAGACATTCCTCTCTATCGCCATGAGCCCCTACCACTTCCTGGGTAACAGGGTTCACCATCAGATCCATGCCTTCCATGGGGATAGCTCCAAAAAGGATCACTTTGGCATCTGAAATAACCAATGCCGAACAAGTTGTCTGGCGGTTTTTCCAGCGTACTACAACCGGTTCTGTTTCTTTGCATTTTACCCGCTGGCCGTTTGCAAGCAGAGCGCTTTTTTCGCCCCATATACCGAGTCCCAGTTTTTGGCGTATTTCTTCGTTGATAACCATATACATTGCTCCGGTGTCAGCCATCGCCTTTATGGTAACCGAGCGGACGTCTTGTACTTTTAGAAGCCCTTCAGTAATTTTGATTTGATCTCCTGCGTTGAGCAGGGTGATCTCTGTATATACTGTTCCCATAGCGTACTCTCCTTTTATTATAGCAGGGTTTGACAATGTACTACAGTGGTTTGTTAGACAGAGCGCTTGTATTGGATTTCACTTTTCCGGTTTTTTCTTTACAATTACCCGTTTTCTGTCTCTTGAACGCTCCGGAGAGGAACTTCTCCCGCCTGCCCGCGAGTGGTCAGACTTTGAGGAGTATGGCGAAGGGGAACTTCTTCCGCCTGTTCGCGAGTGGTCGGACTTGGAGGAGTATGGCGAAGGGGAACTTCTCCCGCCTGCCCGTGAGCGGCCGGATTCGGCGGAGTATGGCGTAGAAGAACCGCGGCCCCGCCGATTGCCGTCGGGGGATTCCGGCCTGTAACCTGTGCGTGGTTTGTCGGTTTGCCTGTTTCTTTCGCGGGGGTTTTCCTCACGATTTTCCGATCGTTTCCTTCCGCCTTGTTTTTGTTCCCGAATGATCTTTTCCAGGTTCTTAAGGGTTTTGTCAAATTCACCAAGAAAGGCGGGAAGATCCTCTGCAAAGACAATAACCGATTGCCGTTCAAAACCGCCGGTTTCTTTATTTTTACTTTCCACAATGTTAAGATACAGATTTCCCATGCGATTTTCTTTTATATTAAGAAAATAGGTTCTATTGGGAAGAATCAGTCTTGTGGAAAAAATTTCGCCTCGTACACCCATGTTTATTCCTTATACTATATTACCATTATCTGCTGCCGTTGTCATAGCCCGCTGCCATGCAATAAGTTCCCGTTCCAGTTCCGGGTTTTCGGCATCTGCCATTATGCGGAATACCGGTTCGGTTTTTGATCCCCGCATCCATATAAAAGCGATGTCATCTGCTTTGTTTTTAAAAACAATCTTAAGCCCTCCGCTTTGAGCATCGCCGAAATCCGTCAGATTTCGTATTTCTTCCGTACCGATGCAGGCACGCGCTTCCCAGCCGGTAATGCTGTATTGTACCATAAGTTTGTCTTTTTTTTCTTTCCATTCTTTTTCAAAAATTTTCTGATATTGGCTTTTTAACTGCGCATGATCTCTTGTCGTTACCTGGAGTTTTGCTTCGGGTGCGGAAACACTTGTGGTCTGAAAGGGAGGGAGCGAAGCAATAATATCGGCAAGGGAAAAATCATCCGATGCCCTGTTGTCGGTTTGGACTGTCCCTTCGGAGTTTCGGTCAGTTTTTTTCATATTTTTCCATATTTCAAAAAGGCCTGCATTGCGTACTCCGCCCCGGCGAATCGTGAGGAGTTTTACCAATGCAAAAACCGTAGCAAGCGGATCCCGTACCGAAGAAGGGTGGGTAATATTACCGCCGTTTGAACCTTCACCCATAATACGCACCAGATATCCCTTGTTGCGGAGGTTTCTGGCAAGGTTTACTACATTGGCTTCTCCCACTTCCGCGCGAAACACTTCTACCCCAAAGGCTTTTGCTATACGGTCTATGCGCATGGAAGTAGGGCCGTTTACCGCAACCGCTGCTTTTGTAATACATTTTCCGTTGTTATCGTACTCCAGTTCTCCGGTCCATACCAAATGGGCCAATTCTGCCATGCATGCCAGGGCAAATACTTCCTGTGCTTCCAGGCTCCGTCCCTTTTTATCACTCTTGTCCCAGATTACAAGGTTACCGCGGTCACCGTCACAGTCCGGCATATAACCCAAAAGCACTGAAGTGTCTTTTGCGTTAAGTTCTTCCAGAAAACGGCGGCAGCTTTCCAGAGAATCCCCTTCGGGGATAATTGCATGGGCAATTTCTCCCGGATTTGCATTTATCTTGTGAAAGCCGAGACCCAATGATCCAAAAAATTCTTCATCTATACTGACTGTTCGTGCGGAGCCGTTAAAATCTGCGGCAATTCCCAGGGGAAAGGTTTTTAAGCCTTCGATCATTGCCTGATTAAGGGCGCACTTTTGCGGACTTTCGCCGTATATCACTTTTTCGCTGAAAGAACGATAGGCAGCGAGCGCTTTTTGTTTTATCTGATTTGATTCGGCATAAACCTGTCGGACTTTGTCTTCATCGGCTTTTTCCGGCAGTTCAGAGATTCTGCCTGCCGAATCATCGCTTGCCATAAAGCTTTTAAAAGATTCGATTAGTTTATTTGCTTCAAGCCCTTCCAGCACTCCGCCGTCGAAAAGGCCGAATTTAAAACCGTTGTGTCCTATCGGGTTATGGCTTGCGGAAATATAGCAAAAGCCGTCGGCAGCGTTATCCTGTCCGGAACGAGCGTATGCCATAATTTCCGGAGCGGCGGTAATTCCCGCAAATTGAACACTGCAATCCGAAACAAGGAAAGACCGGATCATAATATCCGCTATTGTTTTTCCGGTAGGTCTGGTATCCGTTCCGAGTATTATTACCGGCGCTTTTGCTGATCCGCCGGCTGCCGGACTCTGCTCTGCTGCGGCGCGGGCAATAAGGTATTCCGAAAAAACTGCTGCCGCTGCCGCTGCGATTATTTTAAAGGGGCGGGCTATTTCTGTGCCGGGGTTTTCTTCGTCTCCATCGGCGCTGAAAATTCCGCGCCAGCCGGAAGGAGAAAGGATCATGCTGTCGATGGTTTTTTTTAATTCAGCTTCTGCAACGGTGTTCATTAGCTAAGCATAACGCATACTCCTGCTCAACGCCAATAAGGTGATGTTTCAATCAGTGATCGGCCGGCCTTCTGCCACTTCTTTATTCAGGCATTCTGTAGTATACTAATCATACAGGAAATGCAGACTTGAGTATTACTAAAAGAATTTATCTTGATTACAATGCAACTGCTCCTCTCCGAAAAGAAGTTCGGGAAGCTATAGCGGACGACCTTTCGGTTTTCGGCAATGCATCAAGTATGCATGGATCGGGAAGAGAAGCCAGAGCAAGAATTGAAGAAGCCCGCCAAAAGGTGGGGGAACTGCTGGGAGTTACGGCAAAAACCATAATTTTCAGTTCAGGCGGCTCGGAGTCCAATAATACTGTTTTTGGCACTATGCGCGCTCTGGCTTCGGACAAACACGGCACTCCGCTTGAATCGGGCCGGCGGGTTTTTATTACAAGTTTAATCGAACATCCCTGTGTGTTTAATTCAGCAAGGTATTTGGAATCTCTGGGTTACAAGGTGGTCTTTCTGCCTGTGGATGAAACCGGCAGACTCAGCATGGATCAATACAAAAAAGTCCTGAACGAAGAAACACTCCTTGTATCGGTGATGATGGCAAACAATGAAATCGGAACGGTTCAGGATATCAGCGAAATTGCTTCCTTGGCCAGAGCTGCCGGAGCTTTTGTTCATACCGATGCTGTTCAGGCGGCAGGGAAAATACCGGTGAATGCCGCGGAACTGGGTGTAGATTACCTTACCGTGTCGGCTCACAAAATCTACGGCCCTAAAGGGATAGGAGCGCTTTATATCAAAGAAAAAGCCCCTTTGGTTCCCCTGATTCACGGCGGCCACCAGGAAGACGGTATGAGGGCAGGGACATACAATAATTTTGGGATACTTGGTTTCGGCAAGGCAGCGGAACTGGCAAAACAGGGCCTTGAAGAATATGGAAAAAATACCGGACTGTTGAGGAAAAAACTTAAAGACGGTCTCCT
Organism: Treponema sp.; assembly: GCA_009782495.1. Lineage (GTDB taxonomy): Bacteria > Spirochaetota > Spirochaetia > Treponematales > Breznakiellaceae > WRIV01. The sequence continues at coordinate 6,699 of WRIX01000063.1, read as the reverse complement.
TGAAAAAATTCCTGATATTAAAATAAACGGCCATAAGACTTATGTACTTCCCAATACTCTTAATGTATCTTTTCCCGGAGCGGAAGGAGAAGCCATTTTATTGTCTTTGGATTTGGAAGGTATTGAAGTTTCCACCGGGTCGGCCTGTGCATCAGGTAGCCTTGAGCCGTCTCATGTATTAATGGCAATCGGTGCGGAACCTGAACTGGCTCACGGTTCGATCCGTTTTTCTCTTGGGTTGGGCACGGACGAAACTGACATTGATAATGTTCTGGATAAACTTCCGCCCATCATAGCCCGGCTTCGTTCCATGAGTACGCTGGATCGTAAATAACGGATTTGGAGTATATTATGAATACAAATTGGCTTTATTCGGATACGGTAAAAGATCATTTCGTAAATCCCAGGAATGTGCTTATGGATGATGAAGATTTTCCCGCCGATGGACGCGGAGAAATCGGAAACATCAGGTGCGGGGATCAGATGTTAATGCTTCTTCAGATCAAAGACGATACTATCACCGCTGTGCGCTGGAAAACATACGGCTGCGCAAGCGCCATTGCTTCTACCAGTATGTTATCCGAAACGATCATGGGAATGAAGATCGAAGAGGCATACAAAATCAAACCCGAAGATCTTGTAAAAAAACTTGAAGGACTGCCGCAGAACAAGATTCACTGTTCGGTCCTGGGCGACAAAGCTCTGAAGGCAGCTATTGACGACTATCTGACAAAAACAGGCCGTGCCGGCGAATTAAAAGAAGAGGACGTTATTGTTTGCAATTGCCTTGGGATCACCGGCAAAGATCTGGAAGCAGCCTGGAAAAACGGCGCCCGCAACTGGGAACAACTCCAGCAGGCCACCAAAATCGGCACAATCTGCGGAAACTGCAAAACAAAAGCCCTGGAACTGCTTCATGAATTTGAGCATTTATACGGCTGAAAATCTCAACGTAACGAACTGAATGCATCAATTCTTCCATAATTGGTAAAAGATGGATTATCCATTTAGCACATTCCGAACCAGGTTACCCCACATTAAAGGGGAATCTGCCCCGAGCGGGGACGCCGGTCGTGGCTGCTGTTTACGCATGCTTTGGCATGGCTGCTATTGTTGCACGCCGAAAGTCCCCGTCAGGACAGACTTCCCCTCCTGTGGGGCAAGCATGTTCACGTAAATGCTTCATGGATAATCCAAATCAAACCAGTATGACAATAGAGGTCACAATGTGTTTAGTTCAGCATAATGGGGTTTTCATCCATCATAGAAACATTAAGTTGCCTCTGAGCCTGGCATACGATCTCTTACAGTATATTTTGTAAAGGGGTGGGCAAAGGCCCTGGAAAAACCATGTGGAATTCCCCGCCAAAACAGATCTGCGAATAAAAGAAGTATTGATCCATAAAGTGCCCTGTACCAAACCAACAATAAAAAAGATATGGAGGTTTGGTACAGGGAAGCTGTTTTGGCGGGCTCAACACGCGGTTTTTTCGGGGCCTTTGCCCACCCCTTTGCTTAATATATTGCAGATAGTTTGTCTGCCAGGCTCAGCGGCAAATTAGTCGATATAGGTAACTCTCGCTTCCTCGAAAAAGCCTTTTTGTTCAGGCGCTTCGTCGGGAGTGCCGACAGCAATAATATTAAAAATAATTTTCGGCTCTTTGACATTGAGGAGTTTGCGCAAAGAATCTACCCGCTCTTCTCTTGGATAGACGCCGCACCAGCAGGTGCCAAGTCCCATTGAAACGGCCTCCAAAAGAATATTCTGCGTGGCAGCAGCGCAATCCTGTGCAAAATAACCCGAAGGCATACCTTCCTGCGGGATCGCCACTACAATAATGGCGGCTGTTGCTGTTTTACACATTTTTGCAAACGGATGAATCTTTGCAAGTTCATCAAGAATTTCCCGTTTTGTAACGGCAATAAATTCCCACGGACGTGAATTGCAGGCGGAAGGAGCGAGCATCGCCGCTTCCAAAAGCAGGTTAAGCTGGTCTTTTGTTACGGGTATGTCTGATTTGTACTTTCTGATACTGCGCCGGTCTTTAATTGATGAATTCATTTTTTCCTCCGATAAGTTTTGAATGAAACGAACTGATTATTTCTTCATCGTCCAGTCGCGCGCCGTGGCCTCCAAGCTGAATGGCTGGTTTGTTCTTTCCGTGAAAATCACTTCCGCAGCTGACCAGCAGGTTATTTTGCCCGGCAATGTCAAGAAAATAGACTGCATCTTCTGCTGAATGGTAAGAAGAATACACTTCGATTCCGTCCAGACCTTCCGAAATGATGTCAGGCAACAGGTGGTAATTGCCGGACAGGTTCTGCCCGGGATGAGCCAAGACAGTAATTCCGTTTGTTTCGTGGATAAGTTTTATTGCGTCCGGTAAAGAAATATATTGTATTGGAACATAAGCCGGTTTTCCAGGAGCAAAGAAATCCCAGTAAATCCGTACATAGGGCATATCGGTCTTTTCTCCGCCCGGCAGGTATGGTTTCAGCACATCATAAGCCTCAGCATTTTCTATCGCCAAAGCATGTTCGCCGATTAGTTCTCCGCCGACAATATCTGCGTTCTCTGAGTTAAGAATTTCCTCAATATCAAGCGGAATACCGGTGGCCTTTTGGAACAGGCGGATTCTTTTTTCACCTGCATCTTTTTCCTGATCAAGAATATCTTCCTCTATTTTTAAAAACGCTTTATTTGTATGGTCAAAGCCATACCCGAGCAGGTGAAGATTTAATCCCTTGTAAATGCAGTCCAGTTCAACACCGGAAACAACTTCGATTCCTGTTTTTTCCAGGGCTTCGCTTACGCCCTCTACGGAGTTATGATCCGTTATAGAGATGAGTTTCATCCCGGTTGACGTACACATTTCCAGAATACGGCTAACCGGAATTTCACCGTCTCGGCTGAATCTTGAATGAATGTGTAAATCTACTTTCGACATAATCCCAAAACTCATTCAAGACTCTTTCGGGCCTTGAATGAGTGTTAAAGTTCATTTCAGCGTCTGCCCGTTAAGAAGCAGCGGCGTGCCATCGGTTTTTTGAGTAAGAACACGATCTCCCTGGAATATACATGAAGCGTAAGGATGAACCTCCGCGGCGGACTGGGCCTGTTTTACCAGGTTGGTGTCAAACCGGGCCAGGTAATTTTTTCCGTCTGTTATGATAATGGCATAGAGGTTGCTTCCGTTTGCCCAAAGTAAACTGTTTTGATCGATATCATCGTCGCCTTGTTTAAGCATTTCCAGCGAATCGTTGTTTACTTCTACAAGCCTGATTGCCGCATTTCCGCGGTTGATTCCGGCAATGGCAAAGATCCTGTTGCCCGAAAGAGTTACCGTTCTGGTATTGACCGATGTCATAGGTGATGTCTGAACAACGTTTCCGTTGTTTGAATCAACCCGCAAGAGGCGGCCCAGGGATGTGTTGTTCTGCAGTATCCCTGCTGCCAGGAGACCGTTTGCACGGGCTGCTCCCGGGGTTGCGCTGGCAATTGCTGCGCCTGCTGTGCTGTCCGAATCAAGCATTTCCTGCTGATCCTGGGCAATTTGCTGCCGTTCCTCCTGGGCTTCGGCGGTTTTTTGATCGGCCAGTTGCTGGGCTGCATCTGCGTCCTGGCGGCGCTGTTCCTGCTCCTCTTCCCGCTCCGCTATTTCCTGCTGGCGTTGTTCATTGGCCTTTTGTTCTTCGGCCAGTTCCTGTTCACGCTGCTGGGCTTCCTGCTGCTGCTGCTGAGCCTGCTGAGCCTGCTGCTGGGCCTGCTGCTGCTGCTGCTGAGCCTGTTCCTGCTGCCGCTGGGATTCTTCCGCCGTTATTTTACCGGCTGCTTCGTCCTGCCGGGCCTGCTGAGCCTGCTGCTGAGCCTGCTGCTGCTGCTGCTGGGCCTGCTGCTGCTGCTGCTGGGCCTGCTGCTGCTGCTGCTGAGTCTGCTGCTGCTGCTGTTCAATCCGCTGCTGGGTGCTGGTGGTTTCTTCCTTATCACGCTGTATGTTCTTTTCTTCTTCAGCTATTGCTTCCCGCTGCAGGGTAGCGCTTTGGTTTGCTTCTTCGGCTTCCCGCTCTTTCAGGTCGACCATACCCTGGCGGTCTTCGATGCCTCTGCCTTCTTCACTGCGCAGGGAGTCGATCACCGAAGGGTCGGTAAGGCCGGATGTGTCAATTGCACCCAGAGAACCCGGCACCCCTGTTCCAAGCGGTATAGTCATTAAGGTTTGGCCGGGCCATTCATCATAACGGATCGACAGGCCCGCTTTATCCTGGACAAGGTTTTCGGTAACAACGTTTTTGTACCGTGCTTTATAGAAGTCCCAGTCTCCCCGGAATACGGCATTGTAAATCGTAACATAACGGGCCAGAACCGAGGCATCTGCGGCGCTGTAATCATAAGCGCCCTGAAGATACCCCTGGATGATCAGTCTGAGGTTTCTGATGTGGTCTACACCGACATCCGGTCCCAGTCCGAATACATCGGCATCGAACTTATCTCCGTCTGTATCGCCCACACAGTGGATTACAAAGTACCGGTTTCCCGCTCCTGCCCTGGCGGCGCCGTTTCTGACAGCGCGGCCCAGTTCATACCCGATATTCCGTATCTGTTCTACCGTATCGATCCGTGAATGGGGCCCTTCATAATTAATAAAGTTTACCGTTGCCTGATTGGTTTCCAGTTCTTCCCGGTTAACATTTTGGGCATTAACCGTAAAAACAAGCGCCAGAAACAGAACGGCCATAAATATCATGCGAAAAGGATTTTTCATATTATGCTCCCTTTTTTTGGATATACTCTATTAAAATACACCATACGGGCAAAACCTGCAAGATGAATCTACGGTATCTATATTAATGCCGGAAAAGGTGAGGCACGTACCCTAAATCAGTACCAGAACAGCGCCGATAATCGAAATATATGCATGCCCTTACAGTCTTATACGGCGGATCCCTTGTATCACAAGCTTTTGAACCAGTTTTTAAGGGAACCTCTGCGTTTTCCCTGGCCATTAAACAGTCCGCAGCCTTTCCCGGCAGTGAAAAGATAGTTCTGCTGGCAAAAGATCAGGACTTTTCCGGTGTTTCGCTTTCTTTTTTGGAAGAAAACAACGTCAAAGTTATTAAAAACCCAGCATGGACGGTATCTGAACTACTTAAAAACATATCCGAAGCAAGTGCAGGCTTTGATTTTTCCTATTATGCCTGGGCAGATTCACCATTTCTGGATCCTTCATTGGCAGGAAAAATCGCAGAACGCCATACCCGTTATGCGGCAGAATATTCCTATGCAGACGGCTGGCCGGGGGGGTTAGGCCCCGAACTTATCAACAGTCAGGCGGCGGGAATCCTGTACAAAATTGCCGGAGATGACGGAATGGGGCCTGTTAAGCGTGACAGTCTCTTTTCGGTACTACAGAAAGATATCAATTCATTTGACATAGAAACTGAAATTTCAACGGAAGATTTACGATACCACAGGCTTTCTTTTACCGCCGATTCCAAACGGAATCTTTTGTTACTGGAACGATTTGCTGAAATTATTCCTGCAGACGGCGAGGCTGCGGTAACTGAACCGGGGTATGCAGACAACGTTGTCCGCATAATTCAGGAACATCCCGAATATCTGCGTACTTTACCTGCATTTTTCCCTATTCAGGTATCCGGCGCCTGTCCAAAACCCATCACCGGTGCGTGCAGTATTTGCCCTTATCCGCAATTCGGCGCCAAAAACGGAGATGTTTCGCAGCGAACTGATTTTTTTGAACTGCCGGATTTTCTTGATTTACTGGAAAAAATCGAAAACTTTGCCGGAGACGGTGTTATCGATCTTTCGTTATGGGGAGAAACCGCTCTTCATCCCAAACGGGAAGAAATTATCCGGGCGGTACTGGAAAGGCCGGCGCTTTCGTTAATTATCGAAACATCAGGCTATGGCTGGACTGGGATTGATTTGGCCGAAATTGCCAAAAAAGCAGCCGATCGGCAAAGCGGTATTCCTGCTTTATCCTGGATAGTCTCGCTTAACCCTGCTGATTTGCCGCAAAATATTCCGGACGGCGAAAACGAAGCGATCGCTTTTGTTAGAAAATTAGTTTCCTGCTTTCCCCGCGAAAAAGGAAAAGACGACCGGGTTTATGTCGAAGCCGTACGTACTACCGGAGAAGAAGACGCTATCGAACAATTCTACCGCAGTTGGAAAGCTTTCAGCGCCGACAATAACGGCCCTGCGGTTATCATTCAAAAGTACGACAGTTTTTGCGGTTTTCTTCCGCAAAAACAAGCAGTGGATCTTTCTCCGGTAGAAAGACGGTCCTGCTGGCACATCTTGCGGGATTTTCCCGTTCTGCTTGACGGAACAGTACCGCTGTGCCGCGAAGACCTGAGAAGTACACCTGCAATACTGGGTAATGTTTTTAAAGATGAGTTGGAAAGCATCTGGAAAAAAGGAGAAGGGGCGTATCTTTCTCATTGCAGGAAAGAATACGAAGGGCCTTGCAAGGTATGCGATGAGTATTACACCTTCAACTTTTAACAGTAAAAGCCCTTACACAGCCGGTTCCAAAGGACATCGCAGGAGCAATGAACGTTTTCCTTCGGGCTGGAAAGGAATGCTTCCTTCCTACACCGCAGTAGGAGGCAGCGAACGGGCGGCATCAACCGGCCTTTCGGCAGTACTCCTTAATCGCGAAGGCCGCTTTCCGCGGC
>WRIX01000062.1:6843-13849 GCA_009782495.1 Treponema sp. | reverse complement strand
GCTCTTGCCGCTGATAAAAGGCTTACTCCAAACCCCATTTACCGTATTTCTGATAATGTCGTAGCCCATAAAGGCGCTGGTAATACCGTTAAAAAGAAGAATCGCGCAGAGAGGTATACCCAGCATAATGGTAAGGGCGCGTTTAAGGGATCTTTCTTCGCTGAAAATAATTTTATTAAGAACAAAGTAGTAAAGGGATACTCCGAAAAATGCCGAAATCAGCAGCACAAGCCACAACGGTACGGCAATGCCCCAATCCCTGATTGCATTTACAATGGGCACAACTATGCCGAATACTGCCGCAATCGGCAGGAGCATTATCAGGTTTACGCCGCTTACACTGTGGCCGCCGCCGCGGGCTTTTTGGGAACTTGCCTTAAAAGCATCGTGTTCGGTATAATGCCGGCCGCCGTAATCGTCCAGATATTGCCCTGTTGCTTCGTCTCTTGGCTGTGACATAATCACTCTCCCTGTTTATTCCAAAATCTTATAGTATATGCTTTTTTCGAAAAGCTCAATTAAAAGCTTTGCGCACCTGCCTATAAACCCGCCGTATTTCCATTCGCCTTCTTTCGCCAATACGCCGCTTTCTTTTTATCCTTTGTAACTCCTGTGCCGTGCTGGTAACAATCCGCCATACTGAGCTGCGCTTGTGTATGGCCTTGCCTCGCCGCCCTACTAAACCAAAATGCCGCTTCCCAAACGCTCTGTTTTACGCCGTATCCGTTCGCATAACATAACCCCAATTTATATTGAGCTTCGCCAGATTCTTTCTCTGCCGCTTCCCGGTAGTGATATTCAGCCAGCGTATAATCCTGTTCAACACCGTCGCCGTTGCAGTAACGGTCGCCCAATGCAATCTGTTTATTGCAAAAACGCCGATCTTCTTCGTTATAACGTTCCAGAAAATCATGGAAAAAGGCATCCATTTCATCAGCCCAGCCGTCGTAGTACATCATATTCAAAAACACATCGGCAAAGGAATGGAAAATCTTATGCTCGTCCCCGCACATATTTGACAACTCGGCGTATTTGCCTGTTTGGAAGTTATAGCCGTAATACGACTCATCTTCCCAGCCGATCATCAGGTATTTCAGTTTTCCTTCGTCGTCGCAATAATAGCCGTTCTCCAGATTATAGTTGTTGCAGTAAAAAAAATTTGATTTTTCCTGATCCGGGTGCGTGTATTCATCAATCCTGAAAAATCCGTTCATTATCTTAAGTAAAATAAGCCAGCCCTGCGGCGGCGAGCATCCGAAGCGTTCATTGCACAGCTTTACCAACTCGTCTATTTCGGCATCGGTCAAGCCGGGTTTTATATTATTGTGCATGTCTTCGCGCTTCTCCTTTTCATAATACTTTTGGAAAGCAGGTGAATTGAAGAATTCATCAGTTTTCGCGAGTCCCCGTTCAACCACAGGCGTATTATTATTAGTCATGATTACCATTTCCTGTGTACAAATCGCCGTACGATACGCCTGTTATTGCCAATAAACATATCATTGGCGAAATCGCCCTCGTATACGGTGCCGTCGGCAAATGTGTATTTCCCCTTGCCGTGGAATTTGCCATTAACAAAATTGCCTGTATATACGTCGCCGTTAGCCATGATTAATATACCTGTACCATTGTATTCATTATCAACAAAATCGCCTTCATACATGTCGTCGTTTGTGTACACATCCTTTTTATTGCCGCGGAATTGGCCATAGAAGATATTACCGCTTGAATATGAAAGCCTTCCTTTGCCGTTGAAGTTTCCGTTCACAAAATCGCCTTCGTATACCGAGCCGCTTTTCCAGGTGTATTTTCCCCTGCCTGTACGGTTCTTTTCTGTAATATCACCTTCGTATACATCACCGTTTGCAAATGTATATTTTCCTTTGCCGTTAGGTTTGTCATTAATATAATCACCTTCGTACACGTCGCCGCCCGCAAATGTCATTTTTCCCCTGCCTTCGGCCTTGCCCGCTGCGTAATCGCCTTTATACACCGTACCACTCGCAAAGGTAAATGTACCCCTGCCGTGGCACTTGTCATCGACCCAGTCGCCTTCGTACACATCACCGTTTGCATAGGTATACTTTCCCTTTCCGTGAAAATTGCCATTGACGAAATCACCTTCGTATACATCGCCGGCCGGAAAAACATATTTCCCTTTACCATGCGGATTGCCGTCTGTAATATCACCTTCGTAGACAACGTTGTTTGCAAGTTTCAGTTTTCCTTTCACCGCTCGTCCCACAATACTGTCCGCCTGTATACCATAGGTTCAGTATTTTCAGTCATAATTCATTCCTTACATTATTTAACCTTTGCGCCTCCGTGCCTTTGCGTGAACCTCTTTAACAAATTATTCACTCCTTTAATACCCACCCGACTTAACGGTAAACGTTTCCACAGTTTTGAATTCGCGGATAACAACGCCGCACCACGGACATTTTAACTCCTGTTTGGTTTCGGACTTGCCGCCCGTTCTTCCTTCTTTGTAACAGAACATTTTTCCGCAGCCGCATTGTACCAGTTCGTAGGAACCGCAGTGGGGGCAGCCGGGGTAGTTGTCGACGGGGCGGAATGCTCCGGTAATTTTGTTCCTGTCAAAACCTTCGCGTTTTGCCTTGTTGTCGTCTATGGGGAAGGCCCAGGTGCTGACCCAATCGCTGCCGCGCGAAGATTCGCCGGATGTCCCGCGCTGTTCAACACGGATACCGAACGTTTTACCATTGGCTCCGCATTTGGCTAATATAACTGTTGCCGCCATTATGGGTTCTCCTCTGCTTCTGGTTTTTCAATCTCTATTTTTAACGTGCGTAACACTTCATCATCAATAATGATCCCAATCGAAATATCATCGCCGCTTCCTTTTTCGGAGAGGCGCGGGAAATAATCTTTTAGTTCCGCTCCCGCAGTTTCTTCGTTCTTTTCTGTAAATGAAGATAAAACAACACGGTAAAAGTCGTAGAGTTTTTCGTCGCCGGTAAAACAGTCGTCTATACCGTCTGATGCAATCAGGACGGCGGCCGGGGCGGCGGTGCTGTAGTAATGGCGGAATGAGTTTATGACGTTTTTATCGCACAGGGATGTTGTTACGTTTAAAAAACAATTTTCGTCAACAGGAACGGGCTGAAAAAATTCCGCTTCGTTATTAAGCAATATGCACGTTCCGTCCCCGATGTGCAGCGCAAGAAAAAAAGCGTCTGTCCACAATACGGCAATAAGCGTAGTACCGTAGGCCGATTCGGTGTGTTCCCCTGCGCGGTATTCGTTTGCGTACTTTTCCGGTATGGCGTTAAGTTCATCTTCGGTAAAGGGGTGCTCTTCTATGTCTGCGGCAACAAGCATATTCCAGCGGTTAACGATGCTTTTTTTGATCTGTAAGATTGTACGCTCAAGCTCCTTTTCCGCCCTGGTACTTTCGGCACGAGCGCTTAATTTGCCAAGGGCGGTTCCTGCTGTCGGGTCGAACACGCAGGAGCGCAGGGCTTCTATGGCAAAACGGCTTCCCGCGTCAGAGCGGAAATATGGGTCGCCGCCGTGCCCGTCCGCTACTGCAGCAAAACGGTACCGCTTGCCTTTTTCGCAAAACGAAGAATCCTGACAGGGCTTGCCGCTTTTTATGTGGCTTGCCCCGATAACAGAACAGGCAAACATGGTGTATTGTTTTTGCTTGCCGGAAAACATTACCATTTCAGATCCGAATCGTCTATGTCTGCACTTTCAATCTGCTTGATAAATTCTTCCTGCTTTGAGGCGGCTTCGTCCACTTCCTTTTTGCCGACACTGGAACTTTTTGAGCCGATTTGCGAAGCGGTTACCGAAACGAAGCGTATCATTTTGCGTAACGCTTCGGGGCTATGGACGGTTAGGACGCTTTCGCTGCTGCCGGTAAATTCTTTAAGTACGGCCAAGTTTGCGTCATCGCCGATTGCAACGGCTGCCTTGATGGCTTTTTTGAACCAGTTGTTCTGCCACAAGTCTGCTAACGGTTTTTTGTAGTCGTCCGTTGGTTCGCCGTCTGAAAGCAGGAAAATAGCCGGAGCGAACGAGCCTGCTACATCGCCCATAAAAGCGTCCCTGGACAGTTTTTCGTTAAGGGTTTTGCAGGCTGCGCCGAAGTCGGTAATGCCGTCTGCGTTCAGATAGTTCCACGAATAACCGGCTACATCCATTGGCGAAGGAGTAAGCCATTTTGCTCCCTCAGAAAACTCCAGCACGGTGATTTTGATTTGTGCGTCTGCGTTTTCGCTTGAGATTTGACGTATCTCCGGAATTACGTCTTCGATTGCAGAATTGAGGGTTCCGATTTTTGAGCCTTCCATGCTGCCCGATGTGTCTACCATAAAGAAGAGCACCATTGTCCGGCGGGCAACTTCGACCGCTTCATCGTAGATGTTTTTTTTCTTGTCTTCACTCATGCTTTGTTCCTCCAATATATTAGTGATCAGTGATCAGATTCTTCTATGTTGATATTCTCTGCACTGACATAGCCGAAATCGTTATCGTGTTTCACAGGTATCCAGTTGTTTTCTGCATCACCTGTAACGATAAGGGTATCACCTTCCTTTAGGATTTTGATGATGTCGCCGGAAATTGAAGGGGCGGAACGGAAGTTAACGCCGTATAAAACCGTGGCGATAGTTTCGTCAGAGGCAGCAACGTCAGTTTGCTCTGTTGTTGAATTGCTCTTTGTAAGACTGAATGGAAACGGCGGTTCTTTAAGTGCAAAGCCTCCGCCAATACTGAGTACAATAAGAAAGAAAAGCAGAATTTTATTTCCTTTACTCCGTGCAATTAGAAAAAGCACCGTTCCCGCAATCATAAAAGGGATAAAAAGGATTCGCGCAATTGACGGCGCTAAATCAGGACGCAGGCCATTTCCTGTCCAGCCTGCCAAAAACGCAATAAGAATTCCGCAGGCAACACCCAGAATAATCTGGAAAAGGTTCACGTAAATGCTTTTTCCAATTAACCAACTGCCGATAACCCAGCCAATAACACCGCCCAACCCGATATTGATAAATCCCCCAATTATCGAGCCAATGCTCAAGCCAATGGCCCCCACAATAATCCCGAAAAGAAATGTACTGCCTTCGCCAGAATCTCTGTCCACGATTGCAAAGATCGCAGTACCTCTGCCGGAACTATGATAGGCTATCCAGTTCTTTAAATCATTAAAGCGATCTCCAAACCAGTATCGTATGCTTTTAAAAACCGGCGGAGCGGTGTGCGGTATTTTTTTTGGCGGCGCAGCTGGCTTTGGTTTTGGGACAGCAGGGGGGGCGGATGAAATATTTGGAAGCACAGCGCCGCGCAGGACAAAAGCGAGAACATTCACTACGTCCTGCGCCTGTTCTGCATTGATATTCAACTGGTTTTGTACTATACCGTACTGGAGTTTTATGCAGGAACGCAGTTTTTTTTCTTTTGCTTCGTTTATTGTATTTGTTACTCCGGCGTTTACCGCCTGTATTATAAGGGCGGCTTCCTGTTCGTATTCCCTTTTCGCATAATCGGATAAAAACGCTTTGCACTTTGAAGGATCAAGCAGAGGATCTTTTCCGTGCCGGGTAATGATCTTTTGGAGAATATCAATAAACTCTTTTTCCAATTTTACCCCTGTGCCCGGCATTATTACGTGTATTCTCCCTGATCGTTAACTAATCAACGCCTTGCAATTGCCAAAATCTATACTTTTTGTTTTGGCGATTACTGTTACTTCGCCCTTTGCAATTGTTTTTGACGATCCGTCTTCCGCGGTTATGTTCCATGAAGCTGGGCTCAGGTTTTTTAATCCCCATATTTGCGGCTTGTCGGGGTTGCGTAAAACCTCGCCGCATACTTCGGTGTATTCATCGCTGTCGTTGTCAAAATGGCAGCGGTAGATTTTTTGTCCGGGGAATAATACGACTTTGTACTTTTGAACGGACATTATTGAGGGACGCGGGATTTTTACGCCGCAGTAAATACAGATTGCACTGTCTTCGGCGGGGTCAAAAAAGGTTTCGCCGCCGCAGGGACAGGTAATAAGCATATCACGTAATTGGGTAAAGGCTATTTGCCATTCGTTGCCGGTAACGCGGGGCTGTTGTTGGTGCATAACTTCTTTGGTAAACGCCCTGGTGAATAAATCTCTTATAAACTTTGGGTATATCTGCCAGAACTTTATAACGTTGCCGTGAACGCCGCGGACGGGTGCGTTACTGGTGTCTGTTTTATCGTAAATAAATATCGGGTCTTTACCGTAGAATTTTAATTCAAGGTCTTCGGTAAGGCAGGGGACTAATACCTTTTTACCTTCCAGCGGGTGGTCTAAAAATAATATGCGGAACAGAATAACGGCTAACGAAAAACGGTCGGTCATGGTGTCGGGTTTTTTCATGTTGCGTACCACTTCGGGGGCCATGTACCTGGCTTTTCCGGCTATGCCGAGGTTGTCGCCGAAGGGGGCTACATTGTCGTTGTCGCAGATTAACACTTCTCCTGTTTGGGGGTCGAGAAAAAAATTACCGTCGTTAAGGTCCTGGTAGGAAAAGCCCTTGCGGTGCAGTTCGCGGAAACCGTTGGTAATGTTAAGGCAGGCGGTAACGGCGGCGGAGATTGAGCCGAAGCGGACTTTTGCAAGAAGGAAGTCGCCGAAGTCACTGTACTTTTTCGGCCTTAGGTTCATTACATAGCCAAAGCTGTTGCCTGCGGGAAGCATGCTTCCCGATACTTCGGTAAGAAACAGCGGCCACAGGAAAGCTTTGGTTGGCGCTCCTTTGGCGATGTTATCGGCAAGGTTTTTATAGAAGCGTTTGGGGTTTGATATGGCTCCCTTGTGATACCATTTTAACGCATAATCTTCTTTGCCCACCGTTACACTGTAAACAACGCCCTGGCCGCCTTCGCCCAGTTTATCCTTAATGACAGCAGTTCCGCCGTTGGTCAGGGGGATTTTGGTGTTTTTTTTGAAGTAGTCAGCCATAGAAAAAAACTCCTTTCAGTCGTTTTTTTAGGGGCTAGGGGT
>WRIX01000062.1:0-6731 GCA_009782495.1 Treponema sp. | reverse complement strand
GGGCTAGGGGTTAGTTTGCTGTAAGTAAGCGGTGCGTGTTTCTATCACGTTACGATTACTAACTTCGCTACTAACCCCTAATCACTAACCCCTAAAAAGCCCGAATTGCCCGGACTCTTAGCCGGTTGTCCTTACCAAGGCTGTACCTGCGTCCGTCAGAGAATCTCTGCAGCGTCGCATTAAGTCCGGATGCCTCCGTGGAAGACCAGTACATTTCACCGACAAATCCGCCGAGCCCTTCATCCCTAAGGTTTCTGTATATTAAATTCAACTCATCCGAACTCGGTAAAAACCAGTCGCTATAGCCGCCAAATTCAAGATCGTTGCAAACCTGTGCTGCCGAATTCGTCTCTTTTTGACCATGTTCACTATTATAGGCCTCCAACTCGTTTACTATAAGACGGGTATTTCTCCTGCCGGCGCCAATACCTTCGCCTGTCTGGTACACTGTAATTAAAACAGCGCTCCATCGGGCTTCAACTTCGGTAGACTTCGGCGCTGCTTCCAGATACCGCCAGCCATCGGTTACTTTTCCTTTGTCGTAGAATATGATACCTCCCGCCGGTCCGGTATCGCCAATTACATAGACCTTCTCCTCCTGCGAGTTAAGACCAGCCGGGCATAACAGGACAAAACCTATTGCTGCAGCAAGCAAAAAAATTGCTTTTTTCATAAAATCCATCCTTTGCGTTTAATGTCCGCACGACAAATTATTAAACATCTAATGGATGATAATAACAATCCATAGATGATACTATTTCATTTTTGTTTATTATATAAAAAAAAATTTTAATTATGCATCAGGCTGTGTCTCAATCCCGTTTCCATGCACTTCTTTCGGGTATTCCGTCGAAGGGGAAATGGTAATAACGGTCTTTTTTTCCTGTTCCACCACTCCGTCCACTTGAAAACCTGCTTCTTTTAGAGCTGTTAAAATTGGTTTGTGACGGTCAAGAAACCCATTTTTCATAGAAATCCCTTTTATTCTGTAATAGAATAATACTTTCTAATATAGAAATAGTTACCGGAATAATCAAGCATGATGATTTTTTGTATGGTATGTGCCATACTGTAGGAAATGAAACAGTCGTATGGTGAACGTCTGGCTGCAGCTTTAAGACTCAAGAACCTTAAACAGGCGGAGTTTGCCAAAGAACTTAACATTACACAGGCTGCCGTTTCAAAAATTATAAACGGTTCGCAGTACCTGGATTTTGATATGGCGGTTAAGGCGTGCAAGGCGCTTGATATTTCTCTTGGCTGGCTGGCAACCGGTGTTGAAGACGAAGCCCGGTTTTTCCGTAACCCCGACAGGCAAAGAATTGAATACCTTTTATCAATTATTAACGAAGCGGAATACCCCCTTGTTATTGTGGCAATGGAAGAACTTATCGAAGTACGGCTTAAAGGGAGTACGGAAAAACCCGGAAAAAATAAACTTAAGTCTGCCAAAAAAAGCAAAAAGAAAAAATTAAAATGAACTGGTTCATTCCGCATAGCTAAAGACTCCCCCTGCGTATTGCGCTATAAAAAATATCCCATAGAGCTCCCCAATAACCTATTCAGAAAAAGCGAGTAAATATGGACTTTTGTTGAATTTAAAGAAAAAACGCTTGCACTTGGTTTTATGTATTGTAAAGTATTGGCAGGAGCATAACATGGAACTTACCTATCATTACTATTTTAAAAACCAATTCAGGCCGCTTGCTTCGCTTTCCTTGCACGAGGTAGCGTATTTTAGCTGCCAGGGATCTTATATTCTTCCCCTGGAACGCCCTGATGCTTATGCGGTATATCTTGTAAAAGAAGGCAGCGGGGTTTACACACTGGGCGGCTCGGAATTTCCAATTAAAGAGTATGATGTTTTTGTTATGTACCCGGATGTTCCTGTGCGCTGCGCCATGCAGAAGGCAGCGGAAAAACCCGAAGAACCCTGGGAACTTCTTGCGTTAAGTTTTGACGGGGTGGATGCAAGGCTGCTCCTTAATGCGGCAGGCTTTGAACCCAAACAGCCTGTGCGGACCCTTGACCACCATACTGCCGTGTCGATGAATAAACTATTGGACGGCATATATACCTGGCGGGGACAGGAGCTTTTCAGCGCGGTACAGTCAACGGCTTTGATCTATGCCCTGTTGTCGGCTTTGGTAAAGACTGCTTCATGGGATCAAACAGAAATGCCGCCGGGGTGGACGGGAGCGGTGCATTTTCAAAAGGCGCTGGATTTTATTGCTGACAACTATTCAAGGTCTATCAATGTAGCGGATATTGCAGAACACGTTAATTTAAGCAGGAGCCGTTTGTATCAGGTATTCATGCAGCAGGTTTTTATTTCGCCGCAGCAGTATTTAACGGAGTACCGTATCAGAGAAGCAATACGCCTTTTGCAGGGTAGAAAAGGATCAATAAAAGAAATAGCCCTTGCGGTGGGTTTTGAAGATCAGCTGTATTTTACCAGACTGTTCAAACAGGTTATGGGGAACAGCCCGAAGAATTACATAAAAAATTTGATTGAAGAGAAAAAGTAACCGTATTTTCCGGCCATATACACTTTAAAAAAGCAATACGGGAATGGATTTCAATTGATTTTTACCGAATTAATACGTACACTTTACGCATTGTCCGATAATAGCCAAAAGGGGGCTGTTCTTGTCTAAAGGTCTTACACGCCGCGCTCAGCGCATACTTACCATAGATGCCCAAAACGAAGCCCGCAGGTCCAATGCCGATGAACTCCTGCCCGAGCATGTAATTATTTCGTTGCTGCGGGAAGGTGGCGGCACGGCCTGTAAAGCGCTGCTGTTTTTGGGTATAGATCTTGGTGAATTCAGAGAAGGTCTGGAGCGGGAACTTCCCCGCATACGCAGCGAAAGCTATGCGGGCAGCACCGCCGCTCTGCTTCCCGGAGACCTCCCCCCGTCCAAACGGACCCGTCAAATGATGGAAAATGCCGCCGAAGAAGCGCGGGTACTGGGGAAAGAATACATCGGCACCGAACACATTCTTTTTGCAGCCATGCGGGAACATGATATGCCGGTTATGAACTATCTTTCTTTCCGGGCAGTTGACGCCGAAATGCTCAGGGTGGCGGTGGAAACCACAATCAACCCAATCAGGACCAGCAGGGATGCAGCAGCCAGGGCAAAACCCGCCGTGTATCCGGTTCTTACGCCGATCCTGGATGAATTTTCCCGGGATTTAACATCGCTGGCAAAACAGGGAAAACTTGATCCTGTTATAGGCAGGGAAAAAGAGATACAACGGGCCGTGCGCATACTTGCCCGGCGTACCAAGAACAATCCAATTCTGGTTGGCGAAAGCGGGGTGGGAAAGACCGCCATTGTCGAAGGGTTAGCCAGATATTTTGCCGGAAAGGAGTCACAGGCAAACAAAAAGCCGGTTCCCGAAGCATTTTCGGGAAAGCGCATACTCCTCCTTGATATGGGGCAGATCGTGGCAGGAACCAAATACCGCGGTGAATTCGAAGAGCGAATCAAAAAGATCATAAAAGAAATACTACAGGCTGGAAATGTAATTCTCTTTATAGACGAGATCCATACCATAATCGGGGCGGGCGGCGCAGAAGGCTCCGTTGATGCTTCCAATATGCTTAAACCCGCTCTTTCCAGAGGGGAAATACAGTGTATCGGGGCAACCACACTTTCCGAATACCGCAAATACTTTGAAAAGGACGCCGCTCTGGAACGGCGCTTTCAGTCTATACTTGTGGAAGAAACCGGCCCGGAAGAAACCAGCGCAATACTCCGGGGCATTCAAAAACGCTACGAAGATCACCACAAGGTACGTTTTACTCCCCAGGCGGTAGAAGCCGCCGCAAGTCTTGCCCGCCGTTATATTACCGGCAGACGTATGCCCGACAAGGCAATTGATGTGCTTGACGAAGCTGCGGCGATGAAAAAGCTTGAGCATACCGCAGCGCCGGAAGAAATTACCGGCATCGAAAGGGATATTCAGCGGATAACGGAAAAAAAGACAGCAATGGTCAGCACACAGAATTACGAACTTGCTGCGTCCTTGCGGGATCAGGTGCGTCATCTTAGGCTGCGGCTGGAACAGATACGCCTTTCCTGGGAAAGCAGTGAGCAGCCTGTGCTTGTAGAAGAGGCGGACATACGCCGCGTTGTTTCGGAGATTACCGGTATACCGCTTTCGCGTCTTGATGAAAGTGAATCACAGCGGCTTCTTCATATTGAAGAAGAACTCCACAAAACCGTCATCGGTCAGGACGAAGCTGTCCGGAAAGTCAGTCAGGCAATACGCCGTTCACGGGCGGGGATAGCTTCTCCTTTAAGGCCGCTTGGTTCCTTTATTTTTTTGGGTCCCACAGGGGTAGGAAAGACCCTTCTTGCCAAAGCTTTGGCGGAATATCTATTCGGTTCTGCCGATGCCCTGGTGCGTATAGATATGTCCGACTATATGGAAAAACACAATGTATCGCGCCTTACCGGTTCACCTCCGGGCTATGTGGGTTACGAAGAAGGGGGCGTCTTAACTGAAACAATCAGGCGCAATCCTTACCGCATCGTTCTTTTTGATGAGATTGAAAAAGCCCACAAGGATGTATTTAACCTGTTGTTACAGGTACTGGAAGAAGGCGAGTTAAAAGACAACCTGGGCCATACGGTAAGTTTTAAAAACACTGTGATTATTATGACCAGCAATGCGGGGGTAAGGGAGATTTCCCGTGATTCACGAATGGGCTTTTCCGTCAATTCGGGCCTTATGAACAGCGAAGAAATCGAAGCGGCTGCGCTTTCCGAATTGCGCCGGCTCTTTAACCCTGAATTTATAAACAGAATTGATGATATTATTGTCTTTGGTTCCCTTTCCCAAAAGGAAATCGAAGCAATTCTTGATTTACAGCTTGCCGCTCTTTCCCGGCGGCTTTCCGAACAGGGTTTTTCGATACAGGTAAGCCCTGCGGCCCGGCGTATCCTAATCGAAAAAGGCTGGGATCCAAAATACGGCGGGCGGCCCCTGCGCCGTGCAGTTCAGAAAGAGCTGGAAGATGCACTGGCGACGATGATCCTGGAAGGAGAATATCCGGAGGAGAACCCCGGTTCTGCCGAACCCCGGCAGAAGTTTCAGAGCGGGACGGTTTTTATTGCCGGAGGAAGGAACGGCAGAATTAGCCTAAAGGCAAAACCCGGCAGACAGGCCGGTGAGAATACGGCGGACTCTTCCATAGCGGAACTTGACGGTGAAGAGGAACCAATCGAAAACGGGCACGATTTACAGGAAAAAGACACAGAAGAAGTTTTGCAGAATAAAAGACACGTATAAGGGCTAAATTACCGTGCCGGGATACAGGATTGTGTTTTTGGGGATTACTATAATCCCATCCACTATATGACACTGACCATAGTTACCGTCTTCGCGGTTCATGTTATCAATGCCGATGCGGCAGCCTTCGCCTATACAGGCATTCTTGTCGATAATCGCCCCTTTAATGATTGCGCCCTTGCCGATACCCAGATTGGGAACCCGTTTTTCCTCGTTGAGTTTTTTTTGTTCTTCCGTTTCGTACATATCGGCGCCCATACAGATAACTCCGTTCAGGCTTGCCCCTGATTCAATGGTGGTTCTGACCCCGACAATGGAATTGGAAATTGATGCATTGGTGATAATGCAGCCTTCTGACGCAATTGATTGATTCATATTGCTGAAATTCATCTTAGAAGGAGGCAGGGCGCGCATATGGGAATAAATCGGCATGGTTTCATCGTAAATGTCGAAGCGCGGTCTGACCGAGGTTAATTCCAGATTTGCTTCGTAAAAACTTCTGATTGTTCCTATATCTTCCCAATAACCGTCAAAAACATAGGCATTTACCTTAAGTTTATTGATTGATTGCGGTATTATCTCCTTGCCGAAGTCGGTAAGCTCATTGTTCAGACATTCTTCCATAGCGGAGGCATTGAACACATAGATCCCCATAGAAGCCAGGTATTCATCCCTGCCGTTTTTATCCTTTTTAATTTCAGGAGGAACTTTATAACCTTGTATATCCCGGTCCGGCCCGGGTTTTTCCAGAAATTCGGTGATATTTGAATTTTTATTTACCTTGAGTATTCCCAGCTGACCTGCTTCTTCCCTTGATACGGAAGTAGCGGCAATCGTTATTGCCGCACCGGAATCTATGTGTTGCTTGATAAATTCCCGAAGGTTCATCCGGTACAGCTGATCTCCGGAAAGTATCAGATAATGGGTCGGATTTTGTGTTCTAAAGTGGATAAAATTTTTCCGAATGGCATCGGCAGTGCCTTCAAACCAGCTGGAATGTTCAAAAGTCTGCTCTGCGGCAAGGATTTCGACAAAGCCTTTGGAAAAAGTGTCAAAAATGTATGTTTGGGATATATGCAGGTTCAGGGAGGCTGAATTAAACTGGGTAAGAACGTAAATCTGCCGTAAATTGGCGTTAATACAGTTGGAAATAGGGATGTCAACAAGCCGGTACTTGCCCCCAAAAGGGACAGCCGGCTTTGCCCTGGCCTTGGTTAAGGGAAACAGGCGGGTTCCCTTTCCTCCTCCCAATACAATAGATAATACTTCCGCCATGAAGCCCTCTCTTTTTTGATATAACAATTTATATGGCAATTATAAAACTCTTTTTTTGTTTTGTCGAGAAGCTTATTTTACTATTTTTTTGCTTTTGGCGGCAGGGTCGCCGGTTTTTGGCACAATTTCGGGAAAATTACCCCAAATTTGAC
>WRIX01000061.1 GCA_009782495.1 Treponema sp. | reverse complement strand
ACGGTGGGGCGCTATTGAAGTAAAGATGGGGGCGAAAGAAATAGAAGCAGCTGCCGAAAATTTAAAAACCCTGCGTGATAAGATAAATCTGGATAAGATGAAAGAGCCGTCTTTCCTGATGGTCTTAACTGCCGGGGAATTCGGTTATAAACGGAACGATGGGGTATGTATTGTTCCAATTGGATGTTTGCGGGATTGATGGGCTTGGCAAGGAGTAATAGTTTTGGGTACTAAAGATATCGTTTTTATTGACACTGAAGTTGGTATTAATGATAAAAATATTCTGGACATCGGTGCGATTACTGAAAACGAGCGAATGTTTCATTCAAACTCGCTGCCGGCTTTCTCCGATTTTATACGCGGAAATAAATATATTTGCGGTCATAACATTCTCAATCACGATTTAAAATATCTTAAAGACGAAATAGCAGAATGCGGTGCAGAATATTTTATTGATACGCTGTACTTATCACCGCTTATGTTTCCGAAAAAACCGTATCATCGTTTGGTAAAAGACGATAAATTGCTGGTGGACGAACTGAACAATCCGCTTAACGATGCGAAGAAAGCGCGCAACTTGTTTTATGACGAAATAGCGGTGTTCGATAATTTAGACGAACGATTTCAAAAAATTTACTTCCATCTGTTGTATAACCATGAAGAATTCAAAGGTTTTTTTAATTATATCGGTTACAACAAACCGGAACAAAATATTTCCGCGTTAATCTGTGAAACTTTTGCCGGTAAAATGTGTGAAAATGCGCCTATTGAGAAACTTGCAGTCAAATACCCGATAGAACTTGCCTATGCGCTTAGCCAAATTAATGTTATAAAATACGATTCCGCAACACCGCCCTGGGTTTTGTTAAATTATCCCAGAGTAGAAAATATTTTACATTTTTTGTTAAGCCGGAAATGTTCACCGTCTTGCGCGTATTGCAGTGAATCGTTAGACGAAAGCAAGGCAATGGCGCGATTTTTCGGTTTCCCCGGATTTAGAAGCTACAACGGAGAACCGCTTCAGCAGAAAGCAGTAAAAGCTGCGGTAGATACCAAATCCATACTCGTGATATTTCCAACAGGCGGCGGTAAGTCAATCACATTTCAATTGCCGGCGCTCATGGCAGGCGAGAACGAAAAAGGCTTGACGGTAGTTATTTCGCCGCTCCAGTCCCTCATGAAAGATCAAACTGACAATTTAGAAAATCAACACAACATCACCGATGCAGTAACTATAAACGGTTCGCTTGATCCGCTTGAAAGAGCCAAGGCATTTGAACGGGTTGAGGACGGTTCGGCGAGTATCTTGTATATTGCGCCGGAAGCTCTTCGTTCAAATTCAATTGAGTTGTTTTTGTTAAAAAGAAATATTGTAAGATTTGTTATTGATGAAGCGCATTGCTTTTCTTCGTGGGGGCAGGATTTCAGAGTTGATTATTTATACATTGGCGATTTTATCAAAAATTTGCAAAAAAAGAAAAATATGCCGCAAAATATTCCTGTTTCGTGCTTTACGGCAACGGCAAAACAAAGTGTAATCGCCGGTATTAAAAAATATTTTAACGAGAAACTTTTACTTGACCTTGAGGTATTCAAAACAAACGCAGTTCGTGAAAATTTAAGTTATCATATTTTCAATGAAGAAAATAATACTGAAAAATATCAGAAACTGCGTCAGCTCATAACGGATAACGATTATCCGGCCATTGTTTATGTTTCACGTACAAAACTGGCGGAACGGCTTTCAGCCAAGCTTACTGAGGATGGGTATCCGGCAAAGCCATATCACGGGCAGATGGATAAACAAGTCCGTATAGCAAATCAAGATTTATTTATGAACGGAGAAGTAAAGGTTATCGTCGCAACAACAGCATTTGGAATGGGAGTGGATAAAAAAGATGTCAAAATGGTTATACATTACGACATTTCCGACTCGCTTGAAAATTATGTGCAGGAAGCGGGGCGCGCCGGGCGTGACGAGAAAATCAAAGCCGACTGTTATGTGCTATTTAATGATGAAGATTTGAACATCCATTTCAATATGCTGAATCAAACAAAATTATCTCAAAAAGAAATTCAGCAAATTTGGAGGGCAATAAAAGAATTAACCAAAACAAGGGACTCTATACAGCAATCCGCGCTTGAAATCGCAAGAAAAGCCGGCTGGGACGATTCCGTACACGACATAGAAACGCGCGTTAGAACGGCAATAAGCGCATTGGAACAGTCGGGTTTTCTTAAACGCGGACAGAATGCGCCGATAATTTATGCCAATAGCATTTTTGCAAAAAATATGGAAGAAGCACGTGCAAAGATAGATAAATCAGCGCGTTTTGATGATGTTTCTCGTCAGCAGGCTATTCGTATAATAAGCAGTCTTATTTCCGCAAGAAGTAAATCGCGCGGAAAAGATGCGGAGGGCGAGGCTCGAGTTGATTATCTGTCGGACAGACTCGGCATTGTCAAGCAGGACGTTATACGTATTATAAACCTGTTGCGCGAAGAAAATATTCTCGCCGATGCAAAAGATATAGACGCATACATAAAAAAAGGCGAAAAAAATAACCGCTCAAAAAGAATGCTCTCAACATATATGAATATAGAAGATTTTTTATTTCACTATCTGGATGAAACCGAAAAGACTTATAATATCAAGGAAATGAACGGAGTGCTTGAAGCGGAATTTCCGAATACCGCAATAAATCAGCTTAGTACAGTACTTAATTATTATTCGATTAAACGTTTATTTAAAAGAACTCATGAGTATAATAAAGATTATGTGACACTTAAACCGTATTTTTCGAAAGCGGAAATAAAGATAAAAAACAATAAACGCTTTAGACTCGCGGTTTTTATTATTGACTATTTATTTTCAAAAGTCACTGATGAACCGGATTCTAAAACCGGAGATGATGTCAAAGTTGATTTTTCAATACTTGAGCTGAAAGATAAATTTGGCAACAATTTATTTGACGAAAAGCCAAAAATCGATGAAATTGAGGATGCTTTATATTATTTGCTTAAAATCGGCGCAATGAAAATCGAAGGCGGTTTTTTGGTAACTTATAATACAATGCGAATTGAACGCCTGGAAAAAGACAATACGGTGCAATATAAAAAAGAGCATTACGCGCAATTTGAAGAATATTATCAAAACAAACGCCAGCAAATCCATATTGTGGGTGAATACGCAAACCGCATGATTAACAACTACGGTGAAGCAATGGCATTTGTAAATGATTATTTTGAGATGGATTATACCGAATTCTTAAAAAAATATTTCAAGGGTAAAAACAATGAAATCAACAGAAATATTACACCGAAAAAATTCAATCAACTGTTTAACGAATTGTCGCCGGCGCAGTTAAACATCATCAATGATCAGGATTCCAATTGCATAGTTGTTGCCGCCGGGCCGGGAAGCGGCAAGACGAAACTGCTCACCCACAAGCTGGCATCGCTTTGCATGATGGAAGACGTAAAACACGAGCAGATGCTTATGCTCACATTTTCACGAGCGGCGGCAACGGAATTTAAGAAACGTTTGATGACACTCATCGGCGATGTCGCAAATTACATTCAAATTATGACTTTTCATTCTTACTGTTTCGACCTTCTTGGAAAAGTCGGCGATGCAGAAAAATTTGATAAAATCATTGAGCAAACGGTCGTAAAAATTAAAGCCGGAAAAGTGGATTTAACAAGGCTCACAAAAACCGTCTTGGTCATAGACGAAGCACAGGATATGAGCGCAGCGGAATATTCGCTGGTAAAAATTCTAATGGAAAAGAACGATAATTTGCACATAATCGCCGTTGGAGACGATGATCAAAATATTTATGAATTCAGAGGTTCAAGTTCCGCACATTTTGAATCGCTTTTGAACGAGCAGGGTGCAAAAAAATACGAGCTGGTTGAAAATTACCGCAGTAATGCCAATGTTGTAGAATTCGCCAATCAGTTTGCGGAAAAAATATCAAAAAGATTAAAAACAATTCCAATAAGCCCCAGAAAAAGCGAGAATGGTCAGATCACTATTTGCAAATTAGTTTCGGGAAACATTGAGATTCCTGTTGTAAACATGGTAAAAAATATTATAACGCAAGGTTCAACCTGTATTGTTGTAAAAACCAATGAAGAAATATTGAACATTGTTGGTCTGTTAAACAAAATCGGTATTACCGCACGAAAAATACAGACTAACAACGGTTTTAATTTATATAATCTCGCAGAGCTTAGAGACTTTATTGCCGATATTGGAGCAAACGATGATGGTTATGCGATAGACGATGAAGTTTGGCAGAAAGCAAAAATCAATCTCAATACAAATTACAAGAACAGCAATGATTTGCCGGGCGCATTAAAACTTATCAAAGATTTTGAAGAAATAAATAACAAAACAAAATATAAAAGCGATTTTAAGCAGTTCGTGCGCGAATCTAAACTTGAGGACTTTATACAGGGAGCGGAAAACACAATACTTGTTTCCACAATTCATCAAACCAAGGGCAGGGAATTTGACAACGTCTTTTTGGCACTCAGTGGTATTTACAAGCTGGATGATACAAGGAAAAGAGAAATTTATGTCGCCATGACGCGGGCAAAACAAAACCTGCATATTTTATATTACGGCGGCTATTTTGATAAAATAAATACCAAGAATATTCAAAGAATATCTGATGAAAAAAATTATCCTGCGCCGTCACAAATAACTTTACAACTGTCCCACAATGATGTCGCCCTGGGTTTTTTTGCATATAGGCAGATAGAAATCAATACTCTTGTGAGCGGAAATGAGCTAAAAATTGACGATATGGGCTGTTCTACGGACGGTACACAAGTCCTGAAATTTTCATCCAAATTTCGTGACAAAATTGAAAAATTGAAAGAAAAAGGTTATTTCCCGGCTAAAGCAACTATCAGACACATTGTTTTTTGGCAGGACAAGGAAAAAAACAGGGAAGATGAGGTAAAGATTATCTTGCCGGATGCAGAGTTTTCGAAAAAATGACAAAATCAATGATTGATCCTCTTTGGGACACCAACCGCGAAGGAATTCTTCGGAAAAACCTGGTTGAATTCCTATTGGGCGACAGGTGGTAAAGTCTGAAGCCTTAACATTTTACCAATATTTTATCAATTTATGTAGAATTATATATTAAATGATGGTATAATATAGGAAAATATGGGCCTTTTTGGACAGCGACTTTTAAATAAAAAACGTCCCGCCGTTTCCGCTATGGAAGAAAACTCTACGCTGCCGACAGAACAGGATCTGGTACGGGCAGGAGCATTGCTTGCCCGGGAAAAGAACTTTAAAGACCTTGTTAATGTATTTGTAGAGCAGGCGCAGGATATTTCCCGTGTGGATATGACTGCTTTTTACATTTTAAAAGATGCCAAAGACGGCAACAGCGATTTGGAACTGGTTTTCAAAAGGGGACGGTATCCTGTTCCTCAAACAATTTCCGGAACAGGCGAGCTTATTCGTTTTTTACGGGAATGCCGTGAAGCCCTTATTTTTAACAATCAACCGTTGGCAGCAGGTCAAGAAGCGCCGGCTTTTCTAAGAGAAGCGCTTATCCATCCGGCAATGAAAAGCGGAATGGCGCTTCCGATTGTCAGTCCTCCGCGTGAGATTGGGGTTATGTTTGTCGGATCGCAAAAACCCTGTTTTTTTAACCGTAAGCGTTTTCACTTTCTGGATTCCTACACAAAACTTGCCGGTGGCGCCATGCAGACTTCGCGGCTTCTTGACGAGACACGGGTATCTTCCAAAAAAATCGAATCGCTTGAAAGGTATCAGGAAAATGTTTTTAACTCCATGACCAACATGGTTATTACAACCGATGCAGCCGGACATCTTTTCTATTTTAACGAAGCGGCGGGTAAGTCTATGGGGCTTGTCGAAGATGATCTGGGACGCAGCCTGGAAAACACCTTCCGTAAGTCGCTTTCTTCAAATACCATCAATGCCATATTAAAATGCCTGGAAGACGGAAGTGAGATTTTGGGGCTTGAAGGCATTTACCGGGGCGGGGGAAGGGGGTTGGATTACGCCCTTAATATTTCTCCCCTTAAAACACCGCGCGGTAAAAACGAAGGGCTGACGCTTCTTTTTACCAATCAAACCCGCGAGAACGAGCTCAAGGAAACTGTTCACGCTGTAAGCGAAAGCAGGCGTGTTATCAAGGATATGTTTGCGCGTTATATCTCGCAGGAAGTTATAGAAAACCTGATGGATTCGCCGGACAGTGTCAAACTGGGAGGAGACAAAAGGATTGCAACGGTATTTTTTGCAGACATACGCGGATATACAAGTTTTTCCGAAAACCGCGAACCGGAAGAAATTGTAGAAATATTAAACGAATACTTCAGCGAAGCAATTCAAAATATTCAGGAATATAGAGGGTACATAGACAAACTAATAGGAGACTGCATAATGGCTGTGTGGGGCGTTCCAATGATGCCGGAAAAGGACGATGCTTTTAATGCGGTATCCTGCGCTCTTTCCATACAGGAAATGGTGCGTTCGGAAGATAGAAAATTTTTCAAGAATGTTGCTTCCCGTCTGCGAGTGGGCATTGGCGTTAACACAGGTCCGCTGGTGGCAGGAAACCTGGGAAGTGTAAAACGAATGGAATACTCGGTTATCGGCGATACCGTTAATCTTGCGGCACGGCTCGAAAGCGTTTCGGGCGCCGGCGAAGTTATTGTTTCTCATTCGACGTATGAACACATAGCGGATAAGTTCAATTTTGAAGAAAGACCGCCGGTTCAGGTTAAAGGTAAAGAAAAGCCCATAAAGATATACAATGTCTTGGGTATGAAGTAGCAAAAAAGGAGCAGAAGATATGATAAATTATATGGATTATGTAAACTATGTAAACTCATTGTTGGGAATTGATGTCCCTTTATGGGCGTTTATCGCTTTCCCTGTTGTGATAATTCTTCTGGTGCTTTTTTTGGTCTGGTTTATACCTACCAGAATTTTTAAGTCCCGTTTGCGCAAAATCATCGACGCTCAGGATGCAACTCAATCGGAACAAGCTATCAGTAAGTTTGAAAAGCATTATCCGGCGGAAAAACTTGTACGTTATTCGAGCCGTATGGAAAGGTATTCACGGCAAATGGGCTCTAGGGTTGTCCGAGAGACGGGCCTTGCAGACAAATGGGTGCATAAACTTTCACATTCGCCTTTACCTGCAGAAAAAGACCTGCGGCGTGTCCTTTTATACTGTCCCGAATCGTCATATTTTAAGGCTTTCCTTGCAGCTGAACAGCACCCCCGGCTTCGAAAAGTATTTTCCGACTGGATGCAAAGTGAAGGTGAGGAGAAGGTGATACGGCTCCTTGCGGAATCGTGCAGCGGCGAGTCCTTTGTTCCGGATTTAAGTAAAGGTTTTTTGGAGAATAACAGAACGCTTCTTTATGAATTAACAGGCGAACCGGAGTGGTATGCACGTTATTTTGTCTACCGGATTTTGCTGCTTGATAATGATACCCTTACGGAAAGAACTATTGATGACGGCCTTCTTGATACGAACCCTCTTATACGAAAAATCCTTATAGAAAACATATCCTTTGACCATGATAAAATATGGAATGTACTGTGGGACAAGCTCATTCATGATCCTATATACGAAGTACGCCAAGCTGCACGAATACGTATTGGGAAAGAATATATGGATCGTTACAATCCAAAGGATGTAAACATGAGCGATGAGGAAACCGCTCGTGTACTGGAATTGCTTGATTTAAACTGCCAGGAAGACAAGATTTTTGCAATGGCTTCTCTGGAAAGTACAAACACAGAACTGCGCTACCATGCGGCTGTATTTCTTGAAAAATGCGGGGCTCTTTTGTCCCTTCTTACCAAGAATACGCTTGACGACCCTACTACTTTGGAAGAAAGCGTTTCGCTTTTACAGAAAGCTTTGGAAGTTAATGTTTCAGGATTTCTTATGGATTATTCATCCGGAGACGGAGGCTCCTTGCATGCAGCCGCACGGCTTCTGTCCGGTCCGGCGGAGAGTGCCGGCGGAACTGCGGAATGTATTTGCGTTTTGGAAAAAAAGGTATTCGAGTTTTTTCATAACACAGAACCATCTCCTTATACAAAAGAAATTTATACAAAGACCCTGGAAGCGGTTATAAACAGCGGAAATGTAAAATCCTTCGAACTTGTCGCGGAAGAGCTTTCACGCAGGGAATCCGACAAGGTTTTCCTTGAGATGCTTCTGCCGCGCCTTCCCAAAAAAGCGGAAGTGGTTTTTGCCCCCATTCTTTTCCGTTTTCTTGAAAACCCGGCTTTCCCGTTACGTGATGAACTGGTACAGGCACTGGGAACCTTCAGTCCCGATGTTGTTCTGCCCAAGATGTTTCAAATTCTGGACAACGACAGAGCGGAACCTCCTTACATTGTATACATCTCTGCTCTGAAAATACTCGGAAGCATAAAACTTCCGTTCTGTCTGCAAAGGGTGCTGGAAAGGCTTCCGGCAATAAAGCCGGAAGACGCCGAAGAATTCGGACGGCTTATTGCTGGTTATCCGCAGGATATGTTTGAAACAAAAGCAAGAACCCTTCTTGCTTCCCCTGATGCTGGTATAAGGGCATCGTTAATTTCGATTCTTCCAATAACAAAAAACGAAAGTTTTATGAAAGAGGTACGATCTTCGCTGAAGGATGTCGATCCGGATGTACGGGTTGCGGCAATCAAAGCCCTTTTGGGATTCGGAGAAATAAAGTTCCTAAATCAGGAAACATCCATGCTGCGCGATCCGGTGGAACGGGTACGGCTTGCAACAGCGGAGGTTATCGCAAGGCACGGCAATACCGCCGCGATGGAAATCTTGGATAATGTTACAAAAGATCCCAACGAAACCGATGTAGTGCAGATCGGGGTTATTACGGGATTGGGGCAAGCTGCAAATGCAGAGGGCATTAAGATTCTTGTTAATGTTTTGGATTCGAGTGACGAACTGCGCGGACACGCAGAAACTGCCCTTTCCGCGAGAACAGCAAAGCGCGACATTACCCAGCTTATTGAAATATTTAAAGATGCGGAGCCGCAATTAAGAGAAAAGCTTATTCCGGTTTTCAAGGCGCAGGGAAGCAAAGCTGAACCGCAAATTGTAGAAATTCTCAAAGACGAAATTGCATCTTTAAAACCCTATTTTGTCAGTATTTTGGAAGAGACGGGATATATCGGAATGGTTATCAGGCGGCTTTCAAACAAAAAGGCGGAAATAAGAAGAGAAGCCGCTTTGCAGCTTTCGCTTATGGAAACCTTGTCCGCCTACCGCGGCCTGGTTCTTGCGGCAAAAGACCCCGATCAGGAAGTACGGGTATGTGTGGTTAAGGCTCTGGAAAAATTGAAAAATTCCCAAAGCCACGAAATCCTGGAAAACCTGAAAAGCGATCCGGATAACCGTATTCGCAAATACACACACTGGGCATTGGAAAGACTGGATTCGCTTGGAATGGAATGATTGATTAACAGACGCCGTATTCATATGGCGTCATGGTTTTTTCTGAAATAACCTTCTGCATTCCAGGTAAAACCGCTTTTCGCAGGCATCTCCCATAGAAAAACTTTTCCGGGGTAAAGGGCCGCGTTTTGCAATGGTCTGGAAGAGCCCTTGCTTGCGGAATGGGCGAAGCAATATTCCCGCGGCATTGCCTTTCGGCTCACTTGAATTTTGTTTGGTTGCAAGGCGGAACAATTCTTCGCTGCCGTGAATGTAATCCATACTCACTTTGCCTTTTTGTTCTTCAATCATTTTGTCCAAAAGAG
The DNA here is from genome assembly GCA_009782495.1 of Treponema sp. Classification (GTDB taxonomy): domain Bacteria; phylum Spirochaetota; class Spirochaetia; order Treponematales; family Breznakiellaceae; genus WRIV01. The sequence continues at coordinate 4,340 of WRIX01000061.1, read as the reverse complement.
GCTGAAGCGCATCAACTGCAATGGGAACCTGATCGGCTTCGATTAAGAAAAAATCTTTCCGGGAGAAGAAGTCCTCGGCGCTGCGGGAAGCCGTTTTCCCCGCCGTTACTTTGATCCGGATCCGCGCCTGTACCGGAATATTATTGCCTTTGTTTCCAAAATGCGCGCCGCACTGCCCGCGCATCGGTAAATCACGAACGCAATACCGTTCCCCCTCAGCGTCAGCATTACCATGTAGCAGTCCTTGTTCCTTATTTTAATGAATACGGTAACTTCCAGATCCTGGTATTTGAAAGCGCCGAAGAAACAAACTTTGCCGGATTTCTCCGCCGGCACCCTCTGGGGATGGCAAACCTTGTCCGTATACCCGTAGAAGGGGCTTTTGAGCCGTAGGAACCTTAATTTACCGCTGAATCTGGCATAGACATTATCTGTAATAAATAAAGCAAAGGGGTGGGCGCAAGCCATGTCGAGAGACCCTGTAGAACCCGAAAAAACAGCCTCCTGACCAAAACATTTTTTGAAGATTGGAAAACGTTCCTGGTCTTAGCGGTCAGGCTTTCTTTTGTTTAATATTCCAATTTCATGCCGGTCTATTTTTTCGGAGAATTCCAGAGCTCTCGACATGGCTTGCGCCCACCCCTTTCCAATAAATATTACACAACATGATATACCAGGATAAGGGGTAAAATAAGGTTTTATGTTATTATTAGGTTGCAGGAAAATTTTTGCCGCGATATTGACGGTATGTTTTTTTGATAGAATTGTTAACAGATACGGAAATATCCATTACAAGCCTGTCTATAAAGGTAGCCGTATCGTCTGCTATGGTGTTTTCCTGCCGAAAAAGTTCAAATTCTTCTACATTAAGCGCTTTTGCTATTTTTACCAAAGTATCAGGGTAAGGCCATTTATTGCCCCTTTCAATATTGCTGAGAAATGTAATGGAAATATGTGCTTTTTCGGCCAATTCTGCCTGTGACCAGCCATGATTCCCACGGTAACGCTTAATATTATTGCTTAAAATTGACCGTAATTCCTTGCCATTCATCTGCATTATCCTGCCCGGCTATATGCCTTATAGGGCTATTGTCATTTTCCTTATGGGCTTATAAAATGGCAAATATCTATTAGGGCTATAATATATAGTCTTAATAGAGTTCCCCGGGATTTTAGAGTATTTCTTTTTACTTGGGCGTCCATCTGCTGCTAATGGTTGACAGGAGTGTGATGAAGATGGGTTTAGAGGACAATAAAAATTCCGCAAGTTCTCAAACAATTTACCCATTTTTGGTGGAAAATCAACACCTGACAGATGTCTCTTCCATAGATGCTGCCGTTATCGAAGATTTGTATAAATACTATTCTCTGGTTTATTGGCGCTGCCTGGAAATACTTCGTAACAGGGAAGATGCGGCGGATGCAGCCCATGATGTTTTTGAAAAGCTGCTTAGGCTCAGAGAGGAAGGACGGCTTATTATACGTTCTTCTGAAGGCCCCAAAGGATTGCTCTTTACAATGGCAAGGAATATGAGTTTTAACCGGCGTAAAAAAGAAAATAGAGATTTTATTAAAGCCTATAGCATGGCAACAAAAATAAGCTTTACCAGGCTCAAAAATATTAAAACAGAAACAATCAATGACAAACCATCGGATCAGGTTTTCTGGGAGAATGTCTTTACAGACAGCGGCTATAAACAAGTAGATGCGGAAATACTTGTAAAAGCCATTTTGGAAGAAGAAGACGAAAAGTCCAGAGATATTTATTTTTTGCGTTATCACGACGAGATGACTTTTGAACAAATAGGGAAGGTAGTAGGGCTTGGAAAATCTGCGGTAGAGAAAAGACTTAAGGAGTTTAAAGAACGGGTCAAGTTGAAAATTGGGAAGGATAAAAAATGAAAGAAACTTACCGTATTTCTCAATTGACGCTTGAATTGTATTATTTGGACGCTGTTACAGTTAAAGAACGGAAACTGGTGGAAACAGCGCTGGCGTCGGACAAGGAACTTCGTACACGATATGAAGCTCTTCAAAAATCGGATCAGGAACTCCGCCCGCTTTTTGCTGCGGAACTGCAGCGGCTTTTCTCTTTAGACAGCGCTTCCAATTCTGTTAATTTACGTGATGCCGTTGTTCCTGTTTCAGGTGCAGACAGGTTTTCGCATAACAGAAAAACAATATTGGGGCTTGCTGCAGCGGCAATCCTTTTGTTAGTACTTGTTCCGTTTCTTTTTTATTTTAGGGGACATAGGTCCAGTAAGGGAAACGAATTGGATCATGTTCCCGAAGCCACAATATACAATGTTGAAGAAGAAGAAGAGCAGGCAATAACAGAACCCGCCATAATTATCGTAGACGGCGGAAGCAGTTCCGGCGGAGAGATCAATCCGGAAATAGATACCGGTTCTTTTCCCGATACTACAGAAGAAACAGGATTGGGAATGGATGCAAACGATGGCGGAGTTGTTATTGCAGGAATACCGGAACAGGATACAGGAACCCATTACAGGGGGGGAACACCGGTCGAACAACAATCAAATATTAATATACCCGAAGGTCTTACTTTTATTTTTGACGGTATGTTTGCAGGCAAACAGCTAGGCTACGTTATTATACCAAACAGAATTACTTCTATTGGGAAAAATGCGTTTGCCGATAACCCGCTGATTAGTGTTACTATCGGTACAAATGTCAGGATAGAAGATAATGCAATTCCCGGTAATTTTGCCGGTGCGTATAACCGTTACGGCAAGGCTGCGGGAACATACACGCGCTCCAATGTTTCCAGCAATGAATGGGTTAAACAATGAGAAAAAATGTTTCTTTCTTTGGTGGAAATTGCCGTGGGCCAGGTGTCTGTATATTTAGCGGAATCAATCGCCGTATGGAGCGGTGGTGAAATAAAGATTTACTGGAGTTTTAAGATGAGAGCAAAAAAATTGTTGATAATTCTTGCGGTGCTTTTTATTGCCAACAATGCATTTTGTAAAGGACAACAGGAAGGGAAATCACAAAGCACAACTGTTAGAGGCGGCGATAATTTATTCGCCAGAGGAGGAACCGGAAGTCTGACCATAAATAATCAGGCTAACTTTGACGTGGTTATTTTTGCGGGAAAAATAAGCAACAACAATGTTCTGGGCGGTATCAGGGCAGGTGATAGCAGGACATTTGATATTAGCAAATTACGTCTGCCGGAAGAAAACGGCTGCTTCCTTGTTCGCGCTGCTTCTTTTGAAACTTACAATAAGAAGAATTTTCGGGTAACAGAAGACGACGTGCTGTATACAGGACTGGTAGTGTACGACCTCAATAATCCCAGAGATGCAATAAATTTAAATATTTATGCAGGGATTAATAAGGAACAAGATGCGTGGATTTATGTATCCAATAACTCCAGGTTTGTCCTGGAATTACGTCTTGATAACCCGAATGGTGAACAAATAGCCGCCCTTGCCCCATTTGCAGCAAATAAAAGTATATATTTAAAACCATTACCAGGAGGATTACCGTACCAGTTTTTTGCTGCCTATGTATATGTTGATCCTTCGTCGCATGAAATAATAAATTTTATTGAAAAAGATCCAATTAGGCAGCGGAGAATTCCCGGTGAATCATCAATCCAAATGATTTTTTCCGGACCTGATGGGTATAACTGGGTTGTTATCACACAAAACGGTAATAATGTTCATGATATTCGGGAAACCGCTTATATGGATAAACTCGAAGATTTGAGAATTGCTCTGTTACTGGGTGATTAATAATTTTTTGCATATCCGCAGGTATTTAATATACTTGCGGTTTTTGGAGAATACGGAATCAATCGCCGCATGAGCGGTGATGAAATAAAGGTTTAAAGGAGTCTTAAGATGAGAGTAAAAAAATTGTTGATAATTCTTGCTGTGCTTTTTATTGCCAACAACGCATTTTGTAAAGGACAACAGGAAGGGAAATCACAAAGCACAACTGTTAGAGGCGGCGATAAATTATTCGCCAGAGGAGGGACCGGAAGTCTGACCATAAATAACCAGGCTAGCTTTGACGTGGTTATTTTTGCGGGAGTAATAAGCAGCAACAATGTTCTGGGCGGTATCAGGGCAGGTGACAGCAGAACATTTGATATTAGTAAATTACGTCTGCCATCAAAAAACGGAAGCTTCTTAATCCGTGCCGCTTCATTTGATACATATTCAAAAAATAATTACCGGGTAAAAGAAGAACATGTGCTGTATACAGGACTGGTTGTTTACGATCTAAACAATCCAAGGGATGCAGTAAATTTGAATATCTTTGCCGGAATCAGCCAGGAACAGCAAGAATGTATATATGTGTCAAAT
>WRIX01000060.1:9977-14147 GCA_009782495.1 Treponema sp. | reverse complement strand
ACCAGATCCACAATCTGGGACTCTACCCCTGAGCTACATCCACCAATAACAATTTGATTTTCCTTAAAATCGTTAAAAATGTCAATGGAGAATGTTCCTGTAAACGCTTTACCGTCACAGCGGACACCGGGTATTGGTCAAGATATATTTTTACATGCCGATGATCTATACGGAGGCAAAGGCATGGAAAGTACATTGGTTTTTTCGAAGGTTTTATTGCAGGAAATTGAACTTTTGGAGAAAATTCCTCCTTTGCAGGCTTTGGCCCGTGATGCGGTTATTAAGCGTGAATGGAACGATTATGAGCTTTTATTGCAGTCGATCAGCGAAATAGGCTCCCGGTTTGAAGTGCTTGAAACCGAACGGGAAGCGATATTTAAGACTCTACAGATGGAAGAAGGACCGGAATCGTTCTATGCCTGGGCTGCCAAGCTTCCTAAAGACGAGAAAGAAGAAATTTCAGGACTTTACCGTAAACTTAAAATGATAACCCTCCATATCAGGATAGCCAATAACACCCTAACGGAATATATAAGAGAAGCAAGATCCGCTGTTTCCGGCCTTTTGGATCGGGCTTACCCGGACAGACGCGGAAAAATGTATTCCCGTAAGGGTATTGAACGTGAAGCGGATATGAGAAGCGTAATGGTAAACAGGAGTTTTTAAGCCAATTGATTTTATTTAAAAGGAGAATGTCATGACTTCCACCTTTCAGGGAATAGAAATCGGAAAACGGGCTGTGGTCGCCCATCAGCAGGCGCTTACTACTACCGAACATAATATTGCAAATATGAATACCGAAGGATATTCCCGGCAAAGAGTAGATTTTTCCGCCTTTGATCCCATTTACCTTCCTGGTCTGGAACGTGAAGAAACTCCTGGTCAGATAGGTCAAGGCGTTGCTATACAGCAAATTATCAGGCTTAGGGACGAGCTTCTGGATCAACAGATTGTTGCCCATGCTTCCACCGAAGGGTTTTGGAACACTACAGATCCCTATATAAGAATGCTTGAGCAAATTTACCACGAAGTCGGGGACACTTCAATTCGGGGAAGGCTGGATCAATTCTGGGATTCCTGGCAGGAACTTGCAAATTACCCCGCTGATATTCCCCCCAGAACCGCAGTGGTCGAAAGGGGGAAAACCCTCGTTGATACCATTCAAAAGAATTATAAAGCCCTAAAGGGCCTTCAGGATATGGCTGAGCAGGACATCAGGATTACCGTAGATAAAGTGAATTACCTTGCGGGTCAGATTGCAGGGCTTAACCGGGACATTCAGCGCATTGAAGCCCAGGGAGATAATGCAAACGACCTTAAAGACCGCCGAGACCTCTTAACAGACAAACTTTCGGCGCTTATTGATGTAACTGTTGATCGCCGTGATCCTGATGAATACATGATTCATACGGCGGGAATGATCCTTGTGCAGGGCAGCGTTGCCCGTGAATTCACCCTACGGCGAAATCAGGGAGATGAAGGCTATTCCCGCGTTTACTGGCAGGAAACGGGTCAGGAAATGAAATTCAGGAACGGTTCACTTGCAGCCCTTTTTGAACTTCGCGATATAACAATCCAAAATGAGATCAATTCTCTTGACAACTTTACCATGAACTTTATGGATCTGGTAAACGAAGTCCATAACGGAGCCTACGGTTTAAATAATGCTACCGGTAATGATTTTTTTGTTAATCAGCCTTATGTAACCAATGCTGTGGGGAATTATGACCGCAGCGGGGACGGAGAATACGATTCAAGCTACATTTTCAGAATTAACGGTGTAAACACCCTGGAAGCCAATGCCCAGATAGGACTTGAAGGAGTAATCACCTTGTCAGGGCCGGACGGGAATGTGGAAATTGAATATTATCCCACTGACAGGGTAATAGATGTTATCAACCGGATCAACAATTCAGGCGCCGAAGTAGCAGCCCGGTTAAACAGGGAAGGGCAGCTCCAATTAAAGGGAACTCCGGTACAGGGATGGGAAAACCCTCCCTTTGTGATCCGTCATGTTGAAGATTCAGGTTTTTTTCTGGAAGGTTATGCCGGGCTCCTGAATGCAAGAGGGCCGGAAGGCGCCTTTGACTGGAGTGTTCCCGATGCCGTTGATGTCCTGCGGGGCGGATCCTACGATTATGCGGTAGCTCCCAATGCCCATCCTTCCGGCTGGATAGAAATAAATCCCAATATCTTGCGGGAAGTAACTACCGTAGCCGCCGGTTTTGGCGAAAACGGCAGAGCCGCCAATCCAGGCAACGGCGAAGCGGCCATTGCCCTGGCCAGTCTTCGTTATGACAGGGTTATGGTAGGAAAGAACATGACCTTTACCGAATACTTTGCCGACAGCGTCGGCAGGGTAGGCGCCCTGGGTGAACGGAGCGGTTATGAAAAAGAAACCCATAACCAGACCATGAAAGATCTTCAGGCAATGCGTCAATCGGTTGCGGGTGTAAACCTTAACGAAGAAATGGCTGATATGCTCAGGTTCCAGCACGGTTTTAATGCGGCAGCCCGGTTTATTACCACCGTAAACCAAATGCTGGATACATTAATAAACAGAATGGGCGTATAGTCTGACGCTTTGTGCAAAGCGGCCGGATTTTGATATAGGAAAAGGAGCAAGTTATGAGAAGAATTTCATCTGATATGCCAAACACAGATGTCCAGTACCGTCTGCGCCGTCAGGAAGAAGGACGTGCAAATATTGAATCAAAACTATCTTCCAATACACGAATTAAGGAATTGCGGGATGATCCTTTGTCGGCTGCCCATGCTACCCGCTTTGCTTCTTATCTTACCCGCTTGCAGCGTTATGAACAGAATACTCAATTTGCCATGGAGCATTTTGATTTTCAGGACAGTTACCTCAGGGAATTCAACGATATATTGCAGCGAATCAGAGAACTGGCTGTTGAAGGTTCCAGCGGAACCTGGGGAGCGGATGAATCAAGGTACATCGCCATAGAGATCAACGAACTTCTGAAAGAACTGGTGGACATTGCCAACAGGACCGGCCCTGATTCCAAACAGTTATGGGCCGGAGATAAAGCCTTTACCGAACCGTTTCGTCTTGTTGAAGGAACTGTAGAAGGAGGCGGAGAATTACTGGTAGTGGGAGTTGAATACCGCGGCGCAGGAGCCAGCCGCCGTACCGAAATCAGCGATGGTTCTTACATTACCCTGGATATTGGCGGAGGCGAAGCATTCTGGGCCGAGAGAATGAACATCATTTCCCGTTTTGATGCAACAAATTACCGTGTTACCCAGGACAGCGCATTTTATGTTGACGGAGTAGAAATAAAACTTACCGCAGGAGACACTCTCCATACCATTGTTGCAAAAATTAATGAATCGGCGGCTCCTGTAAAAGCTTATGTTGATCCCGAAACACACGGTCTGGCCCTGAACGGAACAGAACCGCATTTAATACGAATGGAAGACAGGGCGGATTCACGTGTACTTCAGGATCTTGGGATTATACGCCAGACCAATGATCCCTACGCAACCAATTGGCATGAAACATCCCTTGTTTCGGGGGGTTCAGCTTTTGATATGGTAATACGTCTTCGTGACGCTTTCTACCGTCACGATCAGGAATTTACCGGAGGGCAGGGGATAGGGGGCATTGACCTTGCTCTGAATAATATTGCGTCCCGGCTGACTCTTGAAGGCAGCCGCCGTGAGCGTGCAGAGATGACCTGGCAGCGGCTTGGTGAAGAAATCAATAATGTTACCGCTTCACTGGCAAGGGAACATGCCCTGGAATATTCCACGGCTGCAATGGATTTGGCAAATATGGATTTTGCACACCGTGCGGCCCTGTCTGTTGCTGCAAAAGTAATTCCCCCAACTTTGCTGGATTTTTTACGTTAATATACTCAATTGAAAAGAGGAGTTTATTGTGAAGGTATTAACCAAGGCATTCGGACTTATCGATGTTGATGAACATCAAAAAGTAACGTTTCCAACCGGACTCTTTGGGTTTGAGTCCATAAAAGAGTATGTGCTCATAGATGCTGAACGGCAACCCTTTATTTGGCTTCAATCCGTGGAAGCCGAACATATTGCCTTTATTTTGGTAAATCCTTTTTTATTCAGACAGGATTATGAACTGGACATTGATGACGAATTGGTAAAAGAAATCGGAATTAATAACCCCGAAGAAGC
>WRIX01000060.1:0-9565 GCA_009782495.1 Treponema sp. | reverse complement strand
TAAAGGTATTCCGCCGTGAAGTGTTTGACGCAATTATGGCAGAAAACAAGGCCGCTGCAGAATCCACACCGGTATTCCCTGAATTCGATTTCGGCGCACGTGCTCCTGTTTAATAGCAGAGTTTTTCGGAAATTTCAGCTGAATCATTAATGGTCTGTAAGACCGCCGTAGATCTCATCAAAATCAACAGCAATATTAAAAAACACATCAACCAGTGCGGGATCGAATTGTGAATTCTTTGAATCCATCATCTTTTCTACGGTTGTTTTATGATCAAGCGCCGGTTTGTAACTTCTCTTCATCCTGAGCGCATCATAAACATCTGCAATTGAAACGATTCTTGCCGCAAGAGGTATCATATCACCTTCGAGCTTGAACGGATACCCCAGGCCGTTCCATCGTTCGTGATGAGAAAGAGCTATTTCTTTTGCCATGGGGTGGGGGTAGGTTGAAAGAATAAAGGCGCCGTTTTTGGTATGTTCCTGCATTACCGTCCATTCCCAATCCGAAAGAGGTCCTTCCTTGTTAAGAATATCATCAGGTGTGCCTATTTTTCCGACATCGTGCATAGATGCAAGAAACCCGATATTGTCGATAAAGTCGGCATCAATTCTTTCGTAACCTTTTTTATTAAAAAGTTCCATTGCCAGCTTTTTCGAATAATTATTTACTCTGGTAATATGCTGGCCCGTGTCATTGTCTTTTAGCTTGGACGCTTCAAGAAGTGACATAAACACGCTTCGTAAAAGGAACCTGTTTTCCTCTGTTACATTATCAAACATAACTATGAATTCAACAGGTTCCCTTACTGTAATATCAAAGGGAAAAATGTAAACTTTTAGCTGTGTGGTGGGCATTTCCCGTGATTTAACTTTAACTTCGCCCTTCCAGCAATAACCGTTTTTTCCAGTTAATGCCGTTTCCCGAATAAGTCTTATATCTTCAAAGTTAAAAAATTTTCCGAAAAGATCGATTAAGTATTGCCCTGAAATGTTCGTAAAACCCTGAAAAAGTTTTTTGCTTGCTTCGTTAGCAAAAAGAATTTTAAGTTTTTTGTCGATAAAAAACACGGGAAAAATGCATTTTTTAAAGGGGTTTATATCGGATAGAAATTTAGTGCTGTCTATGGAAAAACTAACAGGTTTTTTCTCATTGTGGATTATTTCATCTTCGTCAGACTCATCAAGATCTTCGAGCTCATCGAGTTCTTCAAGCTCATCAAGATCTTCGGTAATTTCTTCTTTAGACATTTCTGTTATCCATATTTTCGGTTAATTCTGCGTCACTCTTTCGTAAATAAAGAGGTCCAACAGAAAAATTCACTGATTCCCTGTTGATTATACTGTTTTGTATGGCAAGATTCAATAATCCTTCAACATAACCCTGCCGGGATATGCCGCCGGAAACGGTTCCGGGAAATGCTTCCGCAAGGGCATTTTGAACCATAGGAGCTGCGGGACCGGTTATAAGCAGCAAAGGATCAATAGAATTTTTATACTCAGACCAGGCAGCTGCAATGGTCCCAATTAATGGTTCAATTTCTATATCCAGATAATCAGTCAACCGGTTCCCACGGCTGTAAAGAGCCGTAAAAAATGCATTTTTTTTAGCATCCATAACCGGCAGAACCAATCCGGGCCAAAAAGACAAAGGATAAACCATGCAATCCAGGGTTGGAACGGGAATAATGGGGATATCCAATGCCAATGCCAGCCCTTTGGCGGCGGAAAAACCGATGCGAAGCCCGGTAAAGGAACCGGGACCTTCCATGCAGGCAACTGCTTCCAATGATGTTTTGCTTATATCTGCCAAACGGATCAAAGTATCGGCGGCATCCATGATTAATTCCGAATGCTTTTGACCTGAATCCACCGAAAGACAGTATCTATGCCCTTCTGATGAAAGGCCAACAGAGAAAATATCTGATGCTGTGTCAAATGCAATAATATTCATTCCGGAATCCTGTAATGAATAAGGCGCTTTCCGTCTTCCATAATCTCGATGTGAACATAAAATGCAGAAGAAGGAAGGCTGATTCGTTCCGGCCATTCGACAACGCAAACACCCGTGCCGTAAAGAAGTTCTTCTCCCCCGGCAAGGCGAAAATCATCGTCACCGGAAAGCCTGTAAGCATCCATGTGAAAAAACGGCATAACCGCTGCTTTATATTCGCTGATAATTGTATAAGTCGGACTCGTTAATTCTTCCCGTACACCAAGAGACTTGGCTATACCCTTTGCAAAAACCGTTTTTCCTGCCCCCAGATTTCCCTTTACGGCAACAATATCACCCGGTTTAAGGATATTGCCTATTTTTTCTCCCAGGAGTACGGTTTCTTCCGGGGTACAGGAAATGCAATCCTTACAGGGAAGGAAGGCCACCTGTTTCGTCCAGCACCGTAATATATTTTTTTATTTCTTTTGTCAGGGGAAGCAGCGGATAATCCACACTTTCCATATTATTTATAATTACTTCATTAATGCCGGTTGGTTTGGTTTCTATGGTAAAATCAATATGGCTTTCAACAGACTTATTAACAAGTTCAATTACCAGGGTACCCGAATAAAGCCTGCGATAATAAATCGGAACATCTTTGCGGATTAATTCTTTGATAGCAGTAACTTTCATTTGCTATATCATAATATCAAAACGGTGTTTAGTCAAATGCTATATTCAAAAACAAGCGTATTAATTGCATTCATTGCCTTCCTGGGTACTTTTAGGAATTTTATATGAATTACCGTATTGGCTATACCGCTGCGGTTTATCCGTAATACCTGGCCAAGTACGGCTATGGGCACAGCTCTGTTTGCATAGTCAAATTCAATTTTTAGCTTGGAACCGGCCGGGACCGATATTGCCGTTTTTATGGCACATCCGCCAATGGAAATATCCATAACGCTGCCTGTCATACGGCGGGAATCAACCACCATTTTGGGAGGTTTTTTGCTTTTAATAGTCTCAATTCGCACCATATAAAAGTCACAGTTTAAAGAAGCGCTTGTTCTTCTGAAACGCCGCTGCGTCATCGCTTTAGCTTCCCTTGCATGGGATAGCTGCAATGCAGGACCAAATGATGTTTCGGCTATACCCACAACCTGACTGTCAAATGAGTAACCTTTGTTGTTTTTGCTGAAAAAAGCCAGATTTACCCTGGTTCCTTTCGGGAATTTTATCATAGAACCGACTGCATTACGCGGACAATCAACCAATACAATCTCGCCTTTTGCGGAAACTACTTTAACGGGATATGAACCATTGTTTACCGAAAGAATACCCGACATACCCATGGAAATACGCTGACCGGAAGTGGTCCCGGCGCTGGTATTATGCTGAATATCAATTGCATTGCGAACAGAAAAAAGCAGCGCCATTTTTTGCTGAGCATCTTCTTCGGAATGGGCGTTGTTTTCTATTTGCTTAAAGGCTCTTTTAAAATGCTTGTCAAGCGCAGTGGGGTTTGACGTAGTTGTTTCCGGGTCTGTTACCCCATTGCTTCGCAAAACATATTCCAGCGCCTTGGTTTGATCATGATCCAGCCTGTAGGTTTTAGCAACGCGGCGCATGGCAAACATAGAAATACGTCTTGGTGCGGAACCTTTCCGCGGCCCTTTGCCGGCACCTAAACCGTTTTTAATTAAACTGCTGATAAAAACTAATACCAGGATGGCGCCGATTCCAATCAGGATTGCATATCCGGCTATAGGGTTATCATCTTTAAAGTATTTCACCTGTTCCTGGAGCAGAAACATGAACATTATGATATTACCTCCGGATTAACACTGTTCAAAGCATCCGAAAGGCAGCGGAGCCTTGGGGCCAGCTCATATTCTGCCAGGTCTCCCACCAGGATTGTATCTTTATTTTCAAAAGCGGAGATCAGTTCTTTTAGGGCGGCGCTGAATTCACCGATATAGTCATTAATTTTCAGCGTTTCCGTACCGTTCATTGAAGGAACCTCTATGCTTTCAATATCGGTCTTAAAATACCTGAAAAGAAATATAAGTCTGAATATTTTTTCTACAAGTGATGAAAAAATTGATATTGTTTCCGCTGCCTTGCTGTCCTTTCCGGTTTGCATATCCAAAGGCAAATCTTCCAGCCTTTTTGCAATATCTTCGGTTAATGGATGCAGTATTTTCATTTCTTCTATTGGATTTTTAATTTCCCTGATACGCTCGGTTAATAGCGAAATTGCAGCGGCAAAGGCCGTCTGCGAAACTTCTGAAGAAGCGTCTTCCAGAGTCTTAAAAACCAAACTGTATAAATTTTTTTCATGATCTTTCAGAAAGAGAGCGGGGGCGGATGCTGCCCATTGTTCCGTAAATTTTTTGCGTTCAGCTGCATCGGCTCTTTCATACAATTCAAGATCGTTTACTATGCCCGTCAAGGCTTCCATTAAAAGATCGGCCCAGCCTGATGTCTTAATATCAATGACGGAAATTCCTTCAACAGGAAGAGCCAAAGCCGTATCCAGCGAGAGTGAACCGTAACCAATTCCGTCAATTTCGATGCCGCTGACCAGGAAACCCGACCCTTCCAGCCATTGATGAATGCCGGCTACCACTTCACTAACTGTTTTTTCCGTTTCCAGCGTGATGTCTGCGGGCTTTCCGTTTATCTTTATCTTCATTGTGTATTACCGGCGGGCGTTGTTATTTGCATTGGCCTGCCGGCTAAAATTATCCAAATCGGTCTGCATTTTTTCCATACGGTTAAATGCACTTTCCATGTTGTTATATTGACGCTTTAATGCTAATTCTTTTGCTTCCAGCTGCCTGTCCAGGGTTGCTATGCGCTGTTCTTCCTGCTTAATTTTTCCGTCTATCGTACTTGCCTTAATGGAAACAATGCCGCCGGTTTCTACCAATGGTCTTGCCACGCTGTCCAGGGTAACGGCAACCCCCGAATCAGCAATAAGGTCGCCTGTTGTATCATAGCCAAAAAGCTGTTGTATGGGTCTCAGATCCCCTGCCAAAGCTGCATCCAGAACTTTTTCATCAATCTCCAAATAGCCGCGTAGTTGAGAAGGATCATAACCGGTAGTAGCGCCGGCACGGCGCAAATCGGTGCCTACGCCTATTTGTACCAGCATGGAAAGATCTCTTTCCGCCTCGGTTATGTAAGCTCCTGTAACCGACTGCTGCAGCCGGTTTTTAAATTGTATAAGCGTCATGTCGCCGGAAAAAGCTCCAAGCCGTTCTTTCATTTCCGTTCGTTCGTCTGCTGTTAGATAGGTAATTTCCTGGAGCACACGATCGTCTTTGCGTGTCAGAACATTCAATTCCGCCACAAGCCGGTTATAATTCCCGACCAATGTAACAATTGCTTCCTTGATTGAATCCCTGTCCGGCTCAACGTTTACCGTTACCTGCGTGTCAGAAGGCTTTTTGGCAATAATTGTTACACCCGGAATTAAATCGCTGATTTCGTTGGAAGAACGTTTAATCTCAATGCCTTCCATTACGACAATTGCATCCTGAGCGCTTGAAAGTATATTGGGCGATGTAATCTCCTGACCGGGAGGAGGATTTGGATTAAAAACCGTTACATTTCGGATTGATAATTCTCTGTTGGTATTGTTATTGACTATTTCCATTGAAGAGACCGTTCTGCCGCCGGAAACCTCATCCAGATTAATCCTGGAGGGTATAAATCCCGCAGAGTCCTGAACAAGGGGCAGGGCAGCGGAAGTTCCGTCACTGAAGGCAAGAGACAGGAAAGCCATATCATCTATCCGGACAGGAGGAGGCGGAGCATCGAACTTTGGAAGAGATATGTAGGAAGGATCGTTCTCTATGGTTATACCGCCGTAAATTACCGAACCTGCGCTCGGAATAGCCGGACCGGAAGGAATCGGTTCACTTTCCGCCGTGGGAGTTACTTTGGTAGAAGTTTCAAAATTTAATATTATGCCCTTTTGGGAGCTGAGTGCCTGTGCATCCTGAGAAAATGCTATAGTATTTTTATCGCCCTCTTTAACGGTAACGGCATCGGCATTAATCATAACCCGTTCCGGCAGGACAGGCTCCTGTCCCTGGACAGGGGCTTTTGCGCCAAGCCTGGTAGTACGGGCCAAATCTTCGGCAGCGCCGGAAAAGCTAAGACGGTTTTCCGCACCGGTAACAAGAGATTCTATCAGAAGGGATTGTTTTCCCGATTCGACATTGATAACATTTGCCTGAATTTTTCCCCGGCCTCTGCGGTTCAGAATTTCCGTAAAATCCCGCAGTGTTCCTCCCCGGTAATCTACGGTAATTTCATCACTTCCGACAGTAAAAGTGTATTTTCCGGGTTCGACTTTATAGTTAAGTTCCAGAGGATCTGAAAGAAACCGATCCGCTTTTGCAACCTGCTTTACCGAAAAAGAGCGTTCCTGTTCCACTGCCTGCCGCGTAGCGTTGGCAATAAGAACTGATTCATCGGAAGACCGGGCGCTGCGTTCGGCAAAAGGATTTTGAAAAGAATACATGAACCTGGCACTGTCCCTAAGTGCAGTAACCCGCCGGCCCACTTCCTGCCAGTAACCCTTTTCGGCCTGGTAGGTTTCTATCTGCTTTTCTGCCCTGTCCCTGGGGATGCGCTCGACCTTCATCAGGTCTTCAATGAGTTTATCTGTATTTAACCGGCTTCTTACTCCCGGCATGTAAATATCGGACATAACCCCCCCTCAAGGTCTCACCGCAAGCTACAGGCGCCTCACCAGTATAACTGACGTAAAATGCATCGCCAGTCCCGCTAAATTACTTCGTCAAACAGGAAACCTATGGTCTCCTTGATGCGTGAATGAAGCCTCTGTAGTTCTTTGGGCGGAAGTACCTTAATCACCTTATCGGTTTCCGGATCAATAACCTTTACCGTTACATCATTGGATTGATGATTTACTTCAAATTTAAGCTTTTTATTAAAAGCTACGGTTATTTTTTCCAGATCCGCCACTATTTCAGGGAGCGGCTCTTTTTTGGGTTGAGGAACAGGCTCCTTCGCCATTTCAAAAACCTTTGGTTCGTTCTTGATTGGTGCGGAAACTCTTTCCTGGGTTAGTTCTGCCGGAGAATATCCGTTTCCTACAGCAGTAACTTGCATACTCATGTTTCACCTCCGTGTGCATTCCCGTTTATCTACGGTATAGACAAAACAGGAACATTTCTCAAAGGAAGAACGGGGAAGGGCGCGAACTTCCCCCTCCTTCAATTAAATAGTGAAAATCCGTTGTTGCAAAAGCAGGATGATTAAAAAACGAATTTTCTGTTTTCGGGTTTTACCCGACGCCTGCAAAAGACGACGTCCAGAAGTCTCTTGAAAGGCTAAAACTTAACCGAGCAGCTGCAGTACCGACTGGGTCCTGGTGTTGGCCTGGGCCAGCATTGCCGTTCCAGCCTGGTTCAGAATGGAATCCTTGGTATAGGTTACAATCTCTGAAGCCATGTTGGTATCCCGAATCCGGGATTCGGCAGCCTGAAGATTTTCCGAAGCAATGGCAACGCCTTTGGCGGCCATTTCAAAACGGTTCTGGTATGCGCCCAGATCCGCCCGCTGCTTGGATATCAGTTTGAGCGCCTCATCCACCATACCGATGGTTTGATTGGCTTCTTCCGGGGTCGCAATGGAAACTATTCCGGATTCGCCCTGAGCAGTCGCCAAACCAAGTGCAGAAGCGGTCATGGTACCGATAAAGACCTGTTTATTCTGGTCCATATTGGCGCCAACCTGGAATTGCATAACCCGGTCAACGGCGGATTCACGTGCAAAAGCTCCGGTCAGCATGTTCATACCGTTAAACTGAGCATGGCTCGCTATACGGTTGATTTCATCGACCAACTGAGAAACTTCAACCTGAATCTGCATGCGGTCTTCATCGGAATAGATGCCGTTGGCAGACTGTACCGACAGTTCCCGCAGGCGGTGCAGAATATCCTGGGTTTCCTGAAGATAACCTTCGGTCGCCTGGATAAATGACACGCCGTTCTGGATGTTGCGCTCTGCCTGATTAAGCCCCCGGATCTGGCTCCGCAATTTTTCGGAAACCGCAAGCCCGGAAGCATCATCGCCCGCCCGGTTGATCCTCATCCCGGAGCTGAGTTTTTCCATACTCTTTGCTACGTCGAGATTGGTAATCCCCAACTGGCGATCGGCATACATGGCGCTCATATTGTGATTAATAATCATACATAACCCTCCATGAGTTGATAGCTCCGGCAATCCTTGCCGAAGCCGTTCCATACGGGGAACAGGAACAGAAGGATCGCGCCGATCCTGTTCCTGCCCTGGACAGAACGAAACTGATTACCAAAAGGATAGTCCCTCCCGACAATCAGATCCGAGCCGCCGTATGGTCCCTCAGGTGATTCCCGCAAAAACGGAAATCCGGGTGTTTTTCAAAGAACATCGCCAACCGGCAGCAAACCGCAGGATCGTTGCCGGGTAACTTTAAGGAAACGGCTCAAAGGCCCCATTATATTGAGACCTTTGAGTTCGCTTTCCCCTCACTTTACAATATACACCGCTATTGTAAAAGTTGCAAGACCGAACTTGCCCGCTGGTTCGCCTGAGCCAGCATTGCAGTTCCTGAGCTAATCAGAATCTGATCCGTCACATATTTGACGGTCTGACTGGCCATGTTGGTATCCCGAATCCGGGATTCCGCAGCCTGCATGTTTTCGGCGCCGATATCCAGGCCCCTTACCGCATGTTCAAGCCGGTTTTGGTAGGCTCCCAGATCCGCCCGTTGCTTGTTAATAAGTTTAAGGGCTTCGTCCAGAACACCAATGGACCGGTTGGCATCGTCGGGTGTAGCAATGGTAAGGAAAGAATTGTCGTTTGTATTCCTCATTCCCAAAGCTCCGGCGGTCATTGTGCCGATAAAAACCTGTTTCCGCTGATCCATATTGGCGCCGATATGGAGCCACATGGAGCCGGTTACTACGTTGTCCCCATTAGCCCGGGCAAAGCGGCCGGTAAGCATATTCATGCCGTTAAACTGGGCATGACTTGCAATGCGGTCTACTTCGTCCACCAACTGGGAAACTTCCACCTGGATGTACAGGCGGTCCTCTTCGGAATAGATGCCGTTTGCCGCCTGAACAGCGAGTTCCCTTACCCTTTGGATAATATCCTGGGTTTCCTGAAGATAGCCTTCAGTTACCTGGATAAAGGAAATACCATTGGTGGCATTCATCGAAGCCATGTTCAGGCCCCGAATCTGGCTCCGCAGTTTTTCTGAAACCGCAAGGCCGGATGCATCGTCGCCCGCACGATTAATGCGGAGACCCGAAGCGAGTTTTTCCATGTTTTTGGTGAGACTCTCGTTGGTAACCTTGAGAGACCGTTCAGCGAACATTGCGCTGAGGTTGTGGTTGATGATCATGTCATCCTCCTTGAATTGTCATAGAAGACATCCTTGTCTTCCCGGCTCAAGTTCTTTCCCCGAAGGCCGATACTCGTAAGGATAACAAGTATAAGCCAGCGACCCCTTCCGCGGCAGGGCGGAAAGACCTTAATCCAATCCTATTATCGGCAGAATAACCTTTAGACTTTAGGTTTTTTTTCAATTTTTTTTGGAAAA
>WRIX01000059.1:5208-14375 GCA_009782495.1 Treponema sp. | reverse complement strand
AGCATATCCGCTCCTGATTAACTACGCCCTGCCTAAACCGCACCCAGTACCGATGACAGAAGCGCCATGCGCACATACATACCGTATTTTGCCTGCCTGAAATAAACTGCCCTTTCGTCGCTGTCAACTTCGGCGGCAATTTCGTTTACCCTGGGCAGGGGATGAAGAACCATCATGTCTTTTTTTGCCATTTCCATTTTTTCTGCTGTAAGTATAAAAAAATCTTTCAGGCGTATATAATCTTCTTCGTTAAAAAACCGTTCCTTCTGTACACGTGTCATGTACAGTACATCCAAATCACCCATTACTTCTTCCAGACGTTCTGCTTCCCGGCAAAAGATTTTTTCTTTATTAAGCATGTCTTTGATATATTCAGGAATGGTAAGCTCGGGAGGAGAAATAAAAATCATCTTTGTCCCGGGATACCCGGCAAGCGTTTTTGCAAGTGAATGAACGGTCCGTCCGAATTTTAAGTCGCCGCAAAAACCGATAGTAAGGTTTTCGGTTGTGCCGCGAATCCTTCTGATTGTAAGAAGATCGGTAAGCGTTTGCGTAGGATGATGATGTCCGCCGTCCCCTGCATTAATTACCGGGACGGAAGAAAAACGGGAAGCAAGCAGAGCCGCTCCTTCTTTTGGGTTCCGCATTACTATTGCATCGGCATAGCAGGAAACAGTCCTGATCGTATCTGCAAGACTCTCACCCTTGGCGGCTGAACTGGAAGAAGGCTCTGCAAAACCCAGACAGTTTCCCCCCAGCCGGAGCATGGCCGCTTCAAACGAAAGGCGGGTTCTGGTGCTTGGTTCAAAAAATAATGTTGCCAGGATCTTTCCGCGGCAGGATTCACGAAGGTATTCCGGATTGTCTTCTATTTTTTCGGCAAGGCGAAACAGTCCTTCCATTTCTTCCTGACCAAAGTCTCCGGGTTCAATAAAGGATCGGCCTTTAAGCATAAGAGAATAATAACATTAATGAAACATTTCTTCCAGAGCTTTTTGGTTTTCGTAAATTTCCCAGGCTTCGCTGAGTTGTTCCGGCGCAAGGGCAGCCTGCATTTCCCGAATGGTTTTTGAAGACAGGCGGAACGGTATTATCTTTTCCAGAGTTGTATCTATAAAGAGCGTATACCGTGTCGGCGGAATTTCGGTGTCTGTGGTGTCTCCTGACGGTTCTATGGGACCTCCGGTAAAAACAAAGTAAAAAATTACCGGTTGTCTGAAAAACGTGTGATTAAAATGAAAACTGGTAAAGGTAACGGAGTCTATGGTCTTGGTTAATGAAATTTGCCCGGTTGCTGCCATTTCTTCCCATTCGACGAATTTGTCCAGTATTGCTTCCAGGTGGACGATTTGATCTTCTTTAATAAAGACACTGACATCATCAATATAAAGCAGGTACCGGTAGTCTGCATATTCAACATAATGAAGTGAAAAGTTTACCGTTCCGTTCCTTGTTGTTCCTTCGTCTTTATAGATCTGGGCAAAAGAAAGAAAAGCTGTAGTAAACACCAAAAAGCAAAGCAACAGGACTTTTTTCATTTTAGTACTCCACATTAAAATCATAATACCCTTTGCAATCTTTTTCCACTGTATCAACCGAATCAATGCGGGAAAATTGCGGGCCTTTCCGCAGCCATCCAAGAAAAGCGGCAAGTTTTTCCGGCGGTCCTTCCGCCCAGACTTCCACATCGCCGTTGGAAGCATTTCGTACCCAGCCGCTGATCCGCAGCCTGTGAGCTTCCCTGACGGTTGAATATCTGAACCCTACTCCCTGTACCCTGCCGCGAACACGGGCGTAAAAAGCGGATACGGTTTCACGGTTTTCTGCACCCATTAATTAAAGTTTAGACCCGGTTTTGGTTTTCTGCAAGCATGCTTGTAAAAGTGCAAAAAACCAAAATTCTACCATTGTTCGACTAAATTCTATTGTTTTTCACTATTGGTAGGCGTAAATGTAAATTGAGTGATAAAATTGGAAAGCGGGAGCAGCATAATGTACAAAAGAATGTTAGGAGAAACCATTTATCGGTTGAGAAAAGCAAAAGGCTTGTCGCAGGATGAACTTGGTAAATTTGTCGGCGTAAGCAATAAAGCCGTCAGCAAATGGGAAACATACGAGGCAAATCCTGATATTACTTTATTGCCGCTTTTGGCGCAGGCTTTGGGAGTAACCGCCGATGAACTTTTGACTGATATAAAAGCCGAAAAAGACGATCCAAAGCCAAAAGAGGCGAGGGTTTTCGGAATAGCAGGTACGGCAATCGAAACGCCAGAAGAATATGAATTTATTTCTGATAAAAAAACTAAAAAGAATTTACCATATATGCATATTCATATTGGTAAACAAATACAAACATTAAACGCAAAAGCAAGGGGAATAATCGCCATCGGCAATAATGCAAAAGGCATAATTGGCATAGGCTTATTCAGTTTTGGTTTAATTGGTTTAGGTATAGTTTCATTTGGGCTACTTGCATTCGGCGTGTTTGCAATTGGGCTTATTGCAGGCGGTACAATTGCAGCCGGCGGTCTGGCAATGGGTGCAATTGCAATTGGTTGTATATCTATTGGAGCACTTGCTGTCGGTTATTACGCATACACCGGTAATCTTGGATATGCTATCGGAAAATATATTTTTATTCATAAATTGAATTTTTAATATTATAATGCAATTGTGTACGGGTTGTACTTTGCATAATGAATCTGCCGGTTTTATCTTTAAAGGAGGCTGTATGACGGTAGTAAAAGCGGAAAAGGTGGTAAAGGATTACGGCCTTGGAGGTACTACGGTTCATGCCCTGCGGGGGGTATCACTGGAATTCCGTGAAGGAGAATTTTCCGCCATTGCCGGGCCTTCGGGAAGCGGCAAATCAACATTTCTGCATTTGGCCGGTTGTTTGGATAACCTTACCGGCGGAAAGATGATCATAAACGGTGAGGATACGGGAGAACTTTCCCGTAAAGAGCTCGCCTTGCTCAGGCGGTATAAAATTGGTTTTATCTTTCAGGCATATAACCTGATTCCCGTTCTTTCGGTAATGGAAAATGTTTCCTTCCCGCTGACACTTATGGGTCTGGAAAAAAAGGAAATCCGGAACAGGTCGGAAAAGGTGATTGACGATGTTGGTTTACAGGGCATGGAAAACCGCCGCCCCAAAGAAATGTCCGGCGGCCAGCAGCAGCGGGTGGCCATTGCCCGTGCGCTGGTAAAAAAACCGGCGCTGATCCTTGCCGATGAACCGACTGCAAACCTTGATTCAGCAACAGGCCAGGAAATTCTGGATCTAATGCTGGCGCTGAATCAATCGGAAAAAACCACATTTATTTTCTCTACGCATGACGAAATGGTAATAAATTGCGCCCGCCGGGTAGTACGGATTCGTGACGGACAGATCGAAAGCGATGAGGTTAAGGCATGAAACTTCGTTTCATATTCGGTTTAATAGTGCGGCCATTCGGCCGCATTATAAAGAGGTTAGCATGACCTTGTCCGGCATTTGGGAGTTAAAGAAAATAGCCTTGCGCAACCTGGGCCGTCACAAGGTAAAGACGATCATAACCGTGATGGCAATTATGGTAAGCGTTGCCATGTTTATCTTTATGGATGGATGGATTTCGGGAATGAGCGTGGAATCCCGGCGGAATATCGTGAACTACGAGATAGGCGCAGCAAAACTTCAGACTAAAATGTACTTTGAAAAAAAAGACGATCTTCCCGGTTATGAAAATTTTACTGACTGGGAAACATACCGTGATGTTCTTGACGATGCCGGGTATAATGCCGCTCCGCGTTTTGTGTTTTTGGGAACTTTATACGCTCCGGGCGGTTCGGCGCCCATTCTGTTTAATTCGGTGGATCCTGCGGCAGAGGCAAAAGTCCTGCGTTATACACCGTACATGGAATCCGGACGGTACATACAAAATGGTTCAATTGAAATGGTTCTGGGAACTATGGCAGCGGAAAAACTTAATGTTGGAATTCCCCAACGGCCCCGCAGAAGGGAATTGACCGGGCTTGTGGATTCACTTGAATTAAGCCAGGCTGAAAAAGATTTTATCCACTCGCTCTACGAACCGGCGGGAAGTAAAGGGGAAGGTTTCGGTACATTTAATATTGAAGAAAAACCTCAAACCGGCAACGAACGGATGCTCCTGAAAAAAAATATTTCCCGGGCAGACATGGAACGCTATTGGAATATGCTTGCAGAAACGGGACGTAACGATGTGCAAATTTCTGCGGTTATTGATATTAAAGCCGCTCCCGAAAAAATTCGGAACGACAAATGGGACGGCGAACTCATGCCTGTCTTGCAAAAAGAAGACCGGGATCTGGTTAAGGCCGCATATCAATACGAAGATTTTTTGGACTCATACCTTTTAAATGAAGATACCGATGATGCGATTTTATCACGGGTTCTGGAAATAATGATTCGCGTTGATTTTTCCGGAGCGGTCAGGCATATCAATCAGTTGATTCCTGCAATTGTGGTTGGCGTGATCAATTCACCGGATCCCATGACCAATGCCAATACAGCATACATCCCGCTGGATGTACTGCAGGGCGAAGAAGGGATGATGCTGGAAGGCCGTATAACGGAATTGCTTATACGGGACAAAAACGGCAAAGAAGCGGAATTGCCCGGCAAGCGGGAATCAGCCGAAACCATAACTGCCGTATTAAAGAAGGGACTGGAATCACGGGGACAAACCCTGCCCGAAGACCTTGCCGTATTTACCTGGATTGACTATGTCCGGGATTATCTTGGGTACGAAGCCATGGAAAACGGCGGTACCAAGATTTTGTCCGTACTTCTTTTTGTATTGGCATTTCTGGGCATATCCAATACTATTCTGCTGGCAATTATGGAACGTACCAAAGAGATCGGTATGATGCGTGCTTTGGGCATGACAGACAGCCAGATGGTAATAGTGTATATGCTTGAGGCGGGTTTTTTGGGATTAATCGGTTCTATTCTGGGCATTGCTCTTGGCTGCCTTCTTAATATCCCAATGGTAAAATACGGCATGGACATTTCCGCGATGAGCGAGGCAATGGGCGGCAGTGTAGGCTTTCGTGTTGCTTCCAGGTTCCGCTCCATGTGGAACATTCCGGTGATCATCGGCACCGGCGTATTTGCAACGATGCTTTCATCGTTCATGGCGTATTTCCCCACCCGCCGTGCGGTAAAGATGCCTATTACAGACAGTTTAAGGTTTGAATGAGGACTTATGGCAAATAAATACAAGCTGGGCGGTACCGGCTCATTGGTAAAAATCGCTTACCGGAATATTTGGCGGAATATGCGGCGTACTGTTTTTTGCATTACCGCAGTTGGGGTTGCGGTGTTTTTCATTGTTTTCTACCAGTCTTTTATAGACGGTATGACACAAAGCATCAATGAAGTAGTGCAGATTTTCGAAACCGGACATATAAAAGTGGTCTCTGCTCAATACGAAGCTGACAATGAATACATGCCGGTACAATACCCGGTGGCAAACGGTAAAAGTGTAACGGAACTGATCCGGCGCCTTGGCGCCATAAACGGAGTGCGGGCAGTGTTTCCGCGGATCTCCAGTTATGCAACTTTACAGGAAAGCGTGATCAAACACGCGATGCTTTGGGGGCTTATGGTCGAAGAAGAAATGGCCGCCAATAATTTTAACCTTACCGACAGAGGTAATGGTCTTGTAGAAGGACGCTACCCGTTGGCGGACAGCAACGAATGCGCCGTTGGTTCAGCCTTTGCCGAAAAATCAGGTTTTAAAATCGGAGACAGGATTTTTCTTAAAACCGTCTCGGCCCAATTCTCGGACAAGTTTTGGAATCCGGAGATAACCGGTATTTTTAACTTTGATTATGGCAAGGCTGATCAGGAAACGATCATAGTGGATTTTCAGCGGCTCCAGCGGCTCCTGGTATTGGAAGAAGGAACCCAGCAATTGGTGTTATTTGCAAAAGAAGAACGGCAAAGTCCAGCCATAGCAGCCGAAGCCCAGGCTCTTATGGGCAATGACAATGTTGTCCGGGACTGGCAGGATAATTACTGGGTTGCCGTTATGAGCAAAATGAAGCCCCTGTATTTAATCATATATATGGTTTTTCTTATTGTAGCGAGTTTCTTAATCATCAATACGGTGATGATGATCATCAATGAGCGGATCAAGGAAATCGGAATGATGGGAAGTCTGGGTATGACCCGCAGAGAAATCGTAGAAGTCTTCTTTTTTGAGTCCCTTTTTTTAAGCGTTATCGGTGCATTGGCAGGTGTAATTCTTGGGGGCCTTGTAACCGGATTATTTCAAAATTTTCCGATTCGCTGGACCGCTTTATCAGGCAATACCTTTACCGAATTACCCGCAGGCAATGCGCTTTTTTTGCAATTCAGCTTCGCATCTCTTGTGCGGGCCTGGTTTATGGGCGTAATGGTTGCTTCGGTTTTTACCCTGTTTCCGTCTCTTAAAAGCGCCTTTGTGGAACCGGTTGAGGCGTTACGAAGATAAGGTTTAGTTGTTTATATACTGGAGGCCTGATTATGAATAAAAGAATTATTCCGATTACATTACTGCTGGTTGTTGCCGGCATTGCTTTTTCTCAGACTCCGTCGGCTGCCGCGCTGCTTAAACAGGTCGATGACAACGAAATATACAAAACCATCCAGTACGAAGCTGATATGATCATTGACTATAACGGCAGGCGTTATGTAAAGACCATGAAAACCTGGGCACGGCAGAATACGGACAGTTTTGTTGAATTTACCAATTCCGAAGACCGCGGAACCAGGTACCTGAAAAAAGGAGGCCGGCTTTATGTGTACTCTCCTGATACTGAACAGGTAACTCTGATATCCGGACATATGCTTAAAGAAAGCATGATGGGTTCCGATCTTTCCTACGAAGATGCCATCGACAACGAAGGCTTGTCGGCCCGGTACGATCCGGTTCTTGCCGGTTCCGGCACCTGGAGCTTTAGTGGTACAAACCGATTTCCCGACATGAAATTTCTTGTTTTTGCCGCCGCTCCCAAAGATCCCCTAACGCCGGGCGGAGACGGAGCAAGGGCGGGATTAAGCTGGGACAGTCATTGGCAGCGGGCAAGTATCCAGCTTCTCTATTGTTTTGAAAGTCCGGCTTCTTATTCAGCATTTGACCCCGTTTATCCTGTTGATTTTACCCGTACTCTGTATGACGAATATCCTCAGGGACTTCACCGGGCGGGGTTTTCTTTTAAAGCGGATCTGGAATTGGGTTTTACAGCAGAACTTCTTTATACCATTAATCCTGACAAAAACACAGGCATTAACGGTCTTGCGGCCAGCGCCGGGGTTGACTATTCATTTTATGGCGGAAAACTTTATTTACTGGCGGAATATCTTTTTTCGGGCAGTAAATCGGCAGAAGCAAAAAGCGCCGCAATGCCTTTAGGCCATACCGGGTCTCACTACCTTTATGCTGGGGGAACCTGGAAGTGGAGCGATTTTTCTTCCATTACGTTAAGCTGTTTGGCTAACCTGGAAGATATTTCTTTTATTCCTCTTGTTTTCTGGCAATATGAGTTTATTCAGAGCGTAGTTCTGTCCATCCGATCTTATGTTCCTTTGGACAAAGACAGTTTTAAAGCAGGGAAACCCGGTGAATTTGGGCCCGGGAACAGCGGCAGCAATTTTTATATAACAGCAGGGCTAAAGGTAAAATTCTAAAAAACCGCTGGACGGTATATTAATAATAGACTATACTAAAAAGATCAGGAGGCTTTTATGGCAGACATCGTGTATGTTGATCAGGAAGACGGGAAAAAAAGGGTAATGAACAACGCCAAGCTTTATGCCAAACTCCTGGGTAAATTTAAAGACGAAACCAATTTTGAGTCTATATTTACCGCGCTTGATGCAGGTAACTATGAAGAAGCGCAAGGCGCTGCCCATACCATTAAAGGCATAACAGCTAATCTTTCCATAAAAGATCTGAACGAAAAGATAGTTGCATTGGAAGCTCAAATTAAGGCAAAATCCGTAGATCCCCAAATTGTAGAAGCGGTTAAAGCGTCTTTTGCCGCAACAATACCGGAAGTAGAAAAGGCTATTGCAGAAAATGCTTGATCAGAAGACACCTGTTGTTCTGGTGGTTGATGATGTAGATATGAATCGCATGATCCTGGAAGAAATACTCCAGGATGATTATACGATTCTTGCCGCCGAAAACGGAAAGAAGGCTCTGGAAATCCTGAGATCTCAGCATCCCACAATTATCCTGCTGGATGTAATGATGCCGGAAATGAACGGCCGCGAGATGTTTGAGATCATGAAGACCGATAACACCTTAAAGCGGATGCCGGTAATTTTTATTACAGCGGAAGAAGATTCGGAAAGTGAGCTTCTTGCTGCCGGAGCGGTAGATTTTATCAGTAAACCTTTTAAACCTGATATTGTAAAACTAAGGGTAAAAAACCAGATCGAATTAAAGACTTATAGTGACAGTCTGGAAATAATGGTGGCGGAAAAAACCGCCGAGGCAACCAAAACCCTGGACAGCGCCCTGCAGGGTCTGGCAAATGTAATTGAACACCGTGATCTGGAATCCGGCGAACACGTTAAAAGAACCCAGTTATATGTATGGGCTCTGTCAGGATACCTGATCCGTACCGGTTCGGTATATGCCGAAACTCTGAAAAAACAGGAACCGGATATCATTATGAAGGCAATGGCACTGCACGATGTCGGAAAGATTGCCATTCCTGACAAAATACTTCTTAAGCCGGGCAAACTGGATCCGGACGAGTATGAAGTAATGAAGACCCATACCATCCGGGGAAAGGAAATTATCGGAGAACTGGGTGATGTAAATTCATCATTGTATTTAAAACACTGTGAGGATATCTGTTACGGCCATCACGAACGCTGGGACGGCAAGGGTTATCCGCGCGGGCTTAAAGGTGAAGAAAATCCGTTGCCTGCACGTCTTGGCGCCCTGGCAGATGTTTACGATGCTCTGGTCTGCGCACGTGTGTACAAAGCCGCCATGTCTTACGAAGAAGCCCTTAAAATTATTACAGACGGCAAAGGCACCCAGTTTGATCCCGTTCTGACCGATGCGGTAGTACAGATACAGGACCGTTTTAAGGAAATCTCACTGCAGTACAAGTAGATGAGCTTGTTTTAAATCTGACATTGC
>WRIX01000059.1:3243-4666 GCA_009782495.1 Treponema sp. | reverse complement strand
GGATATCCGGTTACCGGTGTATCAAAAGGGGATGGATTGAACGCAATCCGCATACCTTTTTGGAAAGCTTGTTCCATTATATAGGGGATATCGTTTATTTCGTTCTGCAGTACCAGTATGTCGTCTTGATCAAAACAGGAGAAAACCTGATCTATATGGGAACGTTCCAACTCAAAATTTGCGCCGTGATACAGCAGGATACAATTTTGCCCCCCGGACGCTACCTGAATTACCGCATGGCCAGTTACGCCGCCGCCGGTACGGATATGGGTTACGTCTGCACCGGACTTACTCAGCCATTCGATAAGCGGTATACCGTCCGGGCCAACCTTTCCGGCATGAAAAACCGCAGCGCCCGCCCGTGAAAGTGCTACAGACTGGTTAAGTCCTTTCCCGCCCGGAAAGTATTGAAGCGTTGTTGCCGCCAATGTTTCTCCGGCTGTAACAAAGTGAGGTACAGAATAAACATGGTCGCTGTTTAAGGAACCGATATTCAGAATTTTGCTCATAAATGTAGTATAATATATATATTGCAATTAATTATAGAAACAGTTAATATTTATTGTTCATACTGTTTTGCCCGGATGATGGATTTGGTTAGGGCAAAAGAGTCCGGAATAGTAAGGATATTGCTGTTTCGGATTCTGCTAATTCCTTACGTTGTAAGGAATTAGCAGATTAAAGAAGGTAATGCCTACTCGAAAGAGGATAATATTGTGACTAGCGGCCCGTTGCATACAGAACGGCAAACGGCTATCAATGTGAAAGCACCCGAATTATCCGGGTCTGCATGGCAGTCCGAACTGGATTATTTGACAGATAATACGCCTGCTCCTATCACCAACCCTGCATTTTGGCGGCTTATTAATTTTATACGGAGAAACAGGGGCTTATACAATCTGGTCAAAGGGCTTCGTTCGATAAAGAAAAACGGAATTAAAGAGATAGTCAGGATGGTTAAGTCCGATTTCCGGATAAATCAGACTACGCTTGTTACCGAAACCCAGATAACCAAACACGAAAGAACGGCCCAGGAAAACGCAGTATTCCCGAAGCAGATCAGGATTAGTATTATTGCTCCTCTGAATAATACGCCGGAACAATATTTAAGGGAGATGATAGACTCAGTCCAGGCTCAGACCTACAAAAATTGGGAACTTTGTCTTGCAGACGGAAGTGACAAAAATCATGATTATGTCGGGCAAATCAGCAGAAGTTACGCCCAAAAGGACAATAGGATAAAATACCGTAAAATTGATGAAAACCTGGGAATATCGGCCAGTTCAAATAAAGCCATAGAAATATCAAATGGAGAATATATCGGAATTTTAGATCATGACGATGTACTTCACCCTTCCGCTCTTTATGAGGTTATGCAGGCAATTTGCAATGAAGACGCCGATTTTATTTATTCCGACGAGGC
>WRIX01000059.1:0-2681 GCA_009782495.1 Treponema sp. | reverse complement strand
AATATTTCCCTGCTGCGGAATTGCCTTTCTTCCGTTATAGAAAAAACAACTTACAGCAACTATGAGGTTATTGTCGTAGAGAACAACAGCACGAAGGATTCTACTTTTGCTTATTATGAGGAACTTAAACAGTATCCGAATATTAATATTGTTTATTGGGAGGGAAAGGGGTTTAACTACAGCGAAATATGTAATTTTGGCGCTCAAAATGCCAATGGTCAGCAGTTGGTGTTTTTGAACAACGATATAGAGATAATTACGCCTAACTGGATTGAGGAAATGCTCATGTACAGTCAGCGAAGCGATGTGGGAGCGGTGGGAATTAAGCTCTATTTTCTTAATAGTTCGGTTCAGCACGCCGGCATGGTATTGGGATTGGGGGGCATAGCCGGGCATATCTACCTTGGAGCGCCTTATGAAAATATAGGATTTATGGCGAAATTGCAGATTGTACAAAACATGAGTGCGGTTACCGCCGCCTGTATGATGATTAAAAAATCGGTTTTTGAAGAAGTCGGCTTTTTTGACAAGGAATTTACCGATTCATTTAACGATATTGATCTGTGCCTTAAAGCCCGAAAAGCCGGGTATCTGATTGTTTGGACCCCCTATGCCGAGGCATATCATCTGGAATCAAGGTCGCGTGGGTATAATACAACTCCGAAAAAGAGGCGTATGCGTTCCCGGGAAACGGCCTTGATTAAATCAAGATGGGGAAAAGAATTTTCCGTGGGAGATCCTTATTATAACTGTAATTTTTCATTAGACAGGGATGATTACAGCCTTAAATAGAAAATATAACGGAATGAGATTTGGTCACAATGTCTGAAAAATCAGTCATTGTGTTTTTTTTGACAATGGCATCGGGCCAACCCGGTCAGCCTGTTTCGGCGGCGGCAGGGGTCTTGAATATATTTACATTAAAAAGCCGTTTTAAGGCGGCAATGCCCCTGCTTGTCTAAATTTTTTATCACAATTATTTTTAATTAAACATGAACAGTACAATTGGGCGTTTACGCATGTTTCTCAGATACCGGGAGCTCTTTTTTCAGCTTGTATCCCGGGACATTAAACTCAAATACCGCAGGAGTTTTTTGGGTTACCTGTGGAGCATGCTTAATCCCTTGCTGACCATGCTGGTCATGCTTATTGTTTTTTCTAACCTATTCGCCAAAGGTGTCCCGAATTTCCGCATTTACCTCCTTACCGGGAATGTACTCTTTTCTTTTATGACCGGCGCCGTCGGCCGGTCACTTACGTCGGTACTTGGGAACGCCAGCCTCCTTAAAAAGATATATATCCCCAAGTATATCTTTACCCTGGCTGCGGTAACCAGTGAATTTGTGACTTTTCTTTTTTCCCTGGGAGCGCTGGTTGTTTTGATCATCGCTACCAAGACTCCTGTTTCCGTACGATATGTCTTTATTGTTATTCCCATTGTACAGCAGTATATTTTTTGTATAGGGCTGGGGCTACTTATGGCCCAGGCAACCGTATTCTTCCGGGATACGGTATACATCTGGTCTATTGTTTCTATGGCATGGCTGTATGTTTCCGCAATATTCTACCCGGTAGATATTCTGCCGAGCTGGCTCCGTTTCCTTGTTACGCATTATAATCCCATGTATTTTTATATAGCCATGTTCCGTAATTTTACCATTGGTGAACCCGGTATGGGCAGTCTGGACTTGGCGATTCGCGGGGCAGTTGCTGCTATTTTAATGTTGCTTGTGGGGCTGGTAACGTTCTCATACAGCAAGAAAAAATTTATCCTGTATATGTGAGGCGCACTCTGGAACCGACTGTTATCCGGATAGAAAATGCTACCGTGCGTTTTAACATGGCCTCGGAAAAAATAGACAATATAAAAGAATACTTTGTAAAACTTGTTAAAGGACAGCTTCGTTTTCAGGAATTTCTGGCCCTTAAGAATATCAATTTTGAAGTAAAACAGGGAGAATCCTGGGGTATTGTTGGCAGTAACGGAGCAGGAAAGTCAACCTTGTTACGGCTGATCTGCGGTATTATTGCCCCGGATACCGGTTCCGTAAATATTACCGGTTCCATATCCCCCATGCTGGAACTGGGTGCAGGGTTTGATCCGGAATTAACCGCAGGAGAAAATATCTATCTGGAAGGCGCCCTGCTTGGGCATAGCCGGGCTTTTATGCGGGAACATTATAACGAGATTGTTGAGTTTTCTGAACTGGCGGACTTCATGAATATACCCATAAAAAATTATTCCACCGGTATGCGGGCGCGTATGGCTTTTTCTGTAGCTACCGTGGTACGGCCCGAGATACTTGTTGTGGATGAGGTTCTTGCTGTAGGGGACGCCGCTTTTAAGCGAAAGTGTGAAAACAAGATTCAGGAAATGCTGAAAAGTGCCACAACGCTGCTTCTTGTGTCTCACTCTAACGACCAGATAGAACGTTTATGCGAAAAAGCCCTCTGGCTGCGCAAGGGTAAAGCGGTAATGACCGGCGGCGCCAAAGAAGTCTGTGCCGCATACGCAGAGTATTATCAATGAAAGGCATTATCCTTGCC
Source organism: Treponema sp. (assembly GCA_009782495.1). GTDB lineage: Bacteria > Spirochaetota > Spirochaetia > Treponematales > Breznakiellaceae > WRIV01. The sequence goes on along the minus strand of WRIX01000059.1, from coordinate 134 downwards.
GGAGGTTCCGGTACCAGACTTTTTCCCATAACCAATGTTTTGTCCAAACAGATATTGCCCCTTTATGACAAGCCGATGATCTATTACCCGCTTTCGGTACTGATGCTTGCCGGAATTCGGGAGATACTGATTAT
>WRIX01000058.1 GCA_009782495.1 Treponema sp. | reverse complement strand
ACTAATAACAAAGGCCCGGAAAATTGTAATTAAATTTGGTTCCAATACGCTGGCGGGCAGCAATGGCAGAATTAATGATACGCTTTTGAGTGAATTTGCCGAACAGTCCTCTGAATTGATCAAACAGGGCAAGCAGATTGTTATTGTTTCTTCGGGCGCCCAGGTTGCCGGTCTTTCCGCTATGGGCAAGTGGGAGCGTAAGAGGGACATACATTACAGGCAGGCTCTTTGCGCAGTGGGTCAGGTAAAATTGATGGATGCATGGGAACGCGCTTTTACTCCCCTTGGGATCCACATTGCACAGATTCTCCTTACCAGAGATGACTTTGCCGACAACACCCGTACCCTTAACATGAGGAACACGCTTTTTACCCTGGTAGACGAAGGGATAGTACCGATTATCAATGAAAATGATACGGTAAGCGTTGAAGAAATAAAGATCGGAGATAACGATACTCTTGCAGCTCAGTCTGCCATTTTGTGGAGCGCTGATCTCCTGATTCTTTTTAGTGACATTGACGGCCTGTATGATAAAAACCCAAAAGAAAATAGCGACGCTCAGCTTGTAAGTGAGGTCAGGGACATAAATGCCGCAAAAGGTTCGGTTAAGACAAACGGATATGACGGCGGCGCCGGTGAGTTCGGTACCGGGGGCATTGTTACCAAACTCGATGCTGCGCAAAGAGTTATGGAATACGGTATTCCCATGATCCTGGCCCACGGCGCACGCAAACATGCTTTGAATGCTCTGGTTTCCGGAACAGGCCAAGGTACAGCTTTTTTGATTTAGGACAGGGTACGACAATATGAAAATGATTGCTTGTATAGGCGCCGGTAATATGGGGGCTGCTCTGATGAAAGGTATTCCGGGAAAACCACAGGTCGGTTTTACCGATATCGACAAGGCAAAAGCAAAAGAAACAGCCAATAAAATCGGAGCTTTGGTTTTTGCCACCAATACGGAAGCTGCCTTAAAGGGGGATTTTGTTTTTCTGGCAGTTAAACCCCAGGCGCTTCCTTCGGTATTGTCGGAAATTGCTCCGGTAATCCGTGATCGGATTGCTTCCGGTAATCCTGCAGTAATTGTATCCATGGCGGCGGGCTGGTCCATAAGTAAAATACAGGCAATTCTGAGCGGTTCCGGAATGGATATTCCTGCAGGTATGGTACCGCATGCTTCGGTGTTGATGGCGAGAATTATGCCCAATACGCCTGCCCTTATTTCACAGGGCATGATCGCCTACTGTACTACACCGAAATTTCCTCCTAATAAACTTGTTGAATTAAAAAAGATTTTAGGAGGGGCCGGAAAAACCGATCACCTTGAAGAAAAATATATGGATGCGGTAACCGGCGTTTCCGGATCTGGTCCTGCTTTTGTATATGAATTTATAGAAGCTATGGCAGACGGCGGAGTGCTGGCAGGATTGCCAAGGGATAAAGCTCTCTTTTATGCCGCGCAGACTGTATTGGGTTCCGCCGCAATGATACTGCAAACCGGAAAACATCCCGGAGAATTAAAAGATATGGTTACCTCTCCCGGCGGTACAACGATTCAGGGCGTAGCTGCTCTGGAACGAGGCGCTTTCCGGGGTACTGTAATTTCCGCCGTAGAAGCATCCTGGAAGCGGGCGCAGGAACTGGGATAAGTCCGGGTCTGCACCATAATCCATTAACACTTATTCTGGCTTATCCTGATGTTGCCCCGCCAGGAGGGCCACGGCGCCGGGACCGGCCGCTTGCCGCTGCTTCCTTCCGGACCTGACGGGATTGGGCGGCGATCCCCCGCATGGTTCCTGGCAAGGGCGGTTTTATCTTACTCTCTCCTTGCAGGAGTATCAAGACTTCAAGCTAAGCTTCCAATAATTCTTTCTTCCCGTTATACTGTCTTTATGGCTTATGAAGTTACTGCTACTCGCCGCAGGCCAAAAACCTTCAACGAATTGGCGGGACAGGAATTTGTCAGTTCCACATTAAAAAGTTCCCTGGAAAAGGAAAGCATAGCTCATGCCTACCTTTTTTCCGGCCCCCGGGGCTGCGGTAAAACCAGCGCAGCGCGTATTCTGGCCAGAGCTTTGAATTGCGAAAAAGGGCCGGCGCCGAATCCCTGCGGCGTATGCCCGTCCTGCGTGGAGATAGGCCGCGGCAGCAGTCCCGATATAATTGAGATAGACGGCGCATCCAATACTTCGGTAAACGATGTGCGGCAGATTAAAGAAGAAGTACTCTTTCCTCCCAATTCGGGAAAGTATAAAGTTTACATAATTGATGAAGTACACATGCTTTCCAACAGCGCCTTTAATGCACTTCTGAAAACCATTGAAGAGCCGCCGCCCTACATTATTTTTATCTTTGCTACCACCGAACTTCACAAAGTACCGGCAACAATTAAAAGCAGATGTCAGCAGTTTGCCTTTAAATCAATTGCTGTTGAAACAATCAAACGAATACTGGCGGAAACCTGTGCGGAAATGCAGATAGAAGCCGAGGACGAAGCTTTGTTCTGGATTGCCAGGGAAGCTACGGGAAGCATGAGGGATGCCTATACCCTTTTTGATCAGATTGTTTCTTTTTCCGGCGGAGAGATCCGCTCGTCATTGATCAAGGAAAAGCTGGGACTTGTCGGACTGGAAGAACTGAATGCACTTGCGGATCTTTGTGCCGGCAATAATACTGCCGGAGCTTTGGACAAAATTGACGGGATCCTTGAATCGGGAATCGCAATAGAACGATTTGTTATTGACCTTGCCGGATATTACCGGAGCCTTTTGCTGATTAAAGCAGGGATAACAAAAGAATCTCTTTTGGGTTACGGCGTCGAACGTTTTTCGAAAGTGTGGGAAAAGCTAAGCCTTGAACAACTGGAAGAGGGATTGTCCTTACTTCTTGAACTCTACCGGAATTTGCGTTATTCACTTTCTTCCCGTTTTGAACTGGAGACCGCTGTATCAAAACTTTGCTGGCTTAATAAATGGATCTCACCTTCCGAACTTCGTTCTGCAGTGGAAACGGCTCAAATTGCCTTGGGCAATCAGGCTGTTCCTGACAATGGAAAGCAAATTGCGGATTCAATCACGAACAAAAGTTCTGTCCAAACAGCAGATCGGGCAGCCGGCAGCCTGGGCGCTCTTGCCGAAGGGGAAGGGTTTAAACAATTCCTGGCAAAGCGTTCCGAACAAAAAACCGAAACAGTTGTCAACGAAGATGCGGAAACAGTACGGCGGGTTTTCCGCGGAACTTATGTCAATCAAGAGGATGGTCAGTGAATATTAATCCCTTTGATCTATTAAAAAACGCCCAAAAGATCCAGGAACAGTTTGGTTCAATTCAGGAAAAGCTTAGTTCAATAAGCGCAACAGGTTCTGCCGGCGGCGGTATGGTAGAAATTGATATTACGGGAAAAATGGAAATCCTGGCAGTACGCATTAAACCGGAAGCATTGGATCCAGATGATATTACAATGCTTGAAGACCTGATAACCGCTGCCCTGGGACAGGCTATGGAAAATATCCGGGAAAAGATCACAAACGAAGCAGGCGCTGTGGCTGGAGGGCTTGGACTTTCCATCCCCGGACTTTTCGGCGGAAACTGATTGATGAACTATTCTGAAAATGTCCCGCGCAAATCAATCAATGCAATAGACCGGCTTACTTCGCTTTTTTCCAGGCTTCCGGGTTTGGGAAAAAAAAGCGCCGGCCGTCTTGTGTATCATATTCTGGATGCCGATCCGGGTTATGCACGCTCTCTGGGTGAAGAACTCCTGGCGTTTCATCAGGCAATCAAGCGCTGTTCCCGCTGCGGTTCCTATACCGAATCGGATCCATGTGCAATTTGTTCCGATGTAAGCCGGGAAAAAGTTATCTGTGTTGTAGAACGGGCGCAGGATGTTCGGGTTATAGAAGAGTCCAAAGAATTCCGCGGACATTTTCATGTGCTGGGAGGAGTAATAGCTCCGTTGGAAGGGGTAAATCCGGAAAACCTTGCTATAGGGGAACTGATTGTCAGAGTGCGCAGGGAAGAAATTCAGGAAGTGATCCTTGCAATGAACCCAACGGTAGAAGGAGATACAACAGCATTGTATATTCAGAAAGTGCTGAAGGATACGGGGGTACCGGTAACCCGCCTTGCTTCGGGTTTACCTGTGGGCGGTGATTTGGAATACGCCGACAGGCTTACACTGTCACGAAGTTTCCGGGGCCGGATACAGATGTAATTATTTACTGTAAATAATCCAAAATCGACCTCATTATGTGAAGTACCGCCGATTTTAAAATCATCTCTTAAATAAAATTAGACAAAAATCCCAACATATCACTTTGATCGTGATATTCAACTTTTATAATATCTCCGTTAGAATATTGTATTTCTGCTTCATACTTGTTAAATTCCGGTAATATATCATTTACATTAATCTTGATAATAAATTCTTTTGCTTTTTCGATAGAATCAAAAATATATTGTTTTCCATACATCATCCAAATATGAACATTAGTTATTTTTCTATCCAGTTTCAATTGCAAGGAGGACATAAATTGATTGATCGCAAGTAAATTTTGCTCCGTTATTTTTTTGTAAATTTTATTTTTCTGGGTATCATTCAATTTTTCCCATAAAGCGATCTGCTTCGCAAAATACTCTTCCGTTGTACTTTCTTCAAAGAATACATCTATCTTCATGACTCGAAAGGCATTTACAATCATTTCATAAGGAAAATAGAGAATGGTAAATCCCAATGACTGTAACTGTTTCAATGAATTATCGGTAAAAACTCCTGCAAACACCACGCCTATAAACGGATTGTCTTTTTTGTATTTTTCAAAAAGAGGCATTATAGCACCTTGTATTTCCTGCGCCTTGTTTCTTGAATGTTTTGTATATCTACGCCAAGCACATTCAATGAAGGCGACAGGTTTTCCAATATTCTCCCTGGTTCCGCCTTTTTCAAATACAAAATCAAGATCATGTTTGTTGTTGTTTATGTCTGTCCACGTCAATTTTGTACCTGAACGTGCATCCCTAAATTCTTTTTTATCAAAATAGAGGTTGTGCTTGTCCGCAAATTCCCGAAGAAACGGCTCAAGAGCGTTTTCAAGGCTTTCTCCGATAATTTGTCCTAATCTATGTGCATAAGAAACAGCCATATTACCCTCTTATCCATAACCGCCCTTCTTTTAAAGGGACTCTGTGTTTTCGGTTTTTCCATTTAGTATTTCTGTCTCGTGTCTTTTCAAAAGACCAAGACGTAAACCCGGCGGCTATTGCGAGTTTACCAAGCCATAAGTCTGCGGGAGCATATACGCCGTAAGGCGCGGAATCGCCGATTACAAAACAAACAACAGAATTTTCTCTCATAAGTTTTCTAAGCGTAATAAATACTTTCGCTAAGTCCAGGTAATAAGCCGCTATCATAGTGTGATAAGTCTTTTTCCCGCCATGCTCAAGTCTAACTTGTTCCAGTGTTTTACATACAGCAGTAAGTTCATCAAAAATGGGTATTAGCAATGGATTATTTAAAATAGTATCTAAATTAAGTTTTTCCGCTGCACTATGCTGTGAACAAGAACGGATTAAACCGTTTCTGACTTTTGTCTGCAAGTCGCCCCACCTGCCTATTTCATCCCAGAATATCATTTCAAAACGAGTAGCGTCCGCATAGTCATAATTATTCGGATATGGAGGAGATGTTATTAAAATATCAAATGATTCTTCATAATTTTGTAATGATTCTCGTGCGTCATGATTTAATATCGCTGCCTGTGCGGTTATATTCTTTTCATTAAAAAGTTGTATATCCCGTAATATTTCATTGAATTTCTGTGAAATGGCTGTCCGTGGGTCTATAACATTTTTCTTTTTTTTATTTGGTTGAATATATTGCCATTGTGCGGTTCCAGCGTGGCTGGTTGAACGTAAAATTGCCGTTATTGCCAGCCATAGTATTTCTGATTCAAATGTATTGTCCGCAATTTTAATATATGTATTTCGCATTGAAATGAGGATATTAAGCATCTCAGGCGTATAACATTTTTTTAATAAATCAGACTGTTCGTCAAAATTAAAATTCCTTAAAATGGAACTATGTATTACCTCATTATACAATCTCCTTGCATGATCAATATTAAGGGTGTAGTGTAATTTAATATTGGCTATTCTGTGAACAAAATATTGTTTTTCAAAACCTATAGAGGGAAACAACATTTCATTGGCCGCAACCAGCGTTGTTCCTGAGCCGGCGAATGGATCCAAAATCCTGCTATCATGTTTGGCATATTGCTTTATGGTTTCCTTTACCCATTCAGCAGAAAACCCGGCAGAATAGCGGAACCACCGATGGACTGGTAGCCGCATATTGTCGATAAAGGTTGTACTGGCTTGTTCCCGAATGCCTTTTTTGACGCCAATATCGAATAAATCCAGTTGATCTGCAACGCTTATACTCATGTTTTGCGATTATACGCCTTTTTTATGTTAAGTTCAAGTATCCATTTTTACTTGATATTGTTAAGATTTATCATGCATTTTAAATTTTTAATGATTCGTAGAATAAATTCCGGCCATATTTCGCATAACTGCATATATACGCCGACAGATAATAAAATTTGTTGTGCGATTACTTCGTGTTGAATTCGGGCTATCATTCAATCAAGAAAAATAACTGATCCTGTAGTCTGCAATTTTTTCAAAGCCCAGACTGTCATACACTTTGCATGCGGGTGTATTTGTTTTTTTTACAAACAAGGTAAAACGATTTTTTTGCGATGAGAATTCACGGATCAATGCGGCTGTCATGGCGCGGGCGATGCCGCGTGACCGGTATTCCGGCAGCACATATACCCCGCCAATCTGGAGACGGTTGTAGGATTGGGCATTGATGTTGATTTTTCCTGCAAGTTTGCCCTCCAGTTCCGCAGTGAGTACCAGATTGTCGGCGATAAGTGACTCCAGTATTTTGCGGCATAAGGCAGGATTAAATTCCGAACCTTTGGGCAGCACTTCTTCTTTTTCGTAACCGGCTTGCAGGGGAAAGAGTTTGCCGGTGTCGGACTCACGGGCTCTTCGGATTATAAGACCTGGGGGACTCTTTACAGAAAAATCTTTAGCATAATCAAAACTACGCAATTCGTAATCATGCTTTGATGACGGAACAATACCTTTTGTTTTCAGGGCGTCTTCCAGTAAATCCATGTCGTTCGCCAATCCCTGTGCTGCATGCAGGGGATTGCTTTTTAATGCCAGCGGAAAAAGAAAAGGCAGGGGCATACCGTTTTTTTTGAATTCCTCAATCTTTTCGGAAGAAAAATGGAACACCGGAAAGAGCAGCCGTTTACCGTAAAGAAGCAACGCACTGACAGAAGATGATTTTGCCGTGTTTATACCAAAAGCAGCCCAGATGTTTTGGATTGTTCCGGTATTCAAGCGCGAGATTGCACTTACACAATAGTTTTCCCGTTCTTCAAGGAATGATATAACATCTGTCTGAGAGGTTCGCCGTAATTTTTTCCAGATATTCAACCAAGCGCCCCATTTAACCTAGGCGTATCTGACACCTTTCAAATGGTCCAGATACATTGCGGCGCTGTGAGCCGCCACAGCGCCTTCTCCGGCGGCTACTACTACCTGGCGGAAAGGGCTTGAACGGACATCGCCCGCCGCAAAAAGACCCGGTACGGAACTTGCCATACTTTGATTTGTTATTACATAACCGGTTTCGTCCAGTTCCGTTCCCAACTCTTTTATCAGAGTGGTTTGCGGAACAGATCCGGCAAAAATAAATACCGCATCCATTGGTTCTTCGTATATGGTTTTGTCAGCGTTTTCTGCGGAAACGCCGCCGTGTGTCCCTTCCAGTTTAACCGATGCAACTTTGGTTTCTCCGAGAATTTCAACAAGCCTGGTATTAAAACGCACTTCTATGCCGGGGTTTGCCAGAGTTCTCTCCGCCAATGCACGCTGGGCCCGGAACATACTTTTTCTGTGGACAAGAATGATTTTATCGGTAAGGCGGCTTAAATACTGCGCTTCGTCACAGGCTGCGTCTCCTCCGCCGACTACCAGAATGCGTTTGTTTTTAAAGAAAGGGCCGTCACAGGTAGCGCAGTATGAAACACCTCTGCCGTACATTTCCGTTTCTCCGCCCACGCCGAGCCTACGCCGCTCTGCACCGGTTGCTAGGATTAAAACAGGAGAGATAAGTTTGTTTCCGCTGTCAAGAGTAACGGTAAAACTGTCCTCCTCTTTGGTAACAGTAGCGGCCTTTTCCATAATGAATTGTGCGCCGAATTCTTCCGCCTGTTTGTGAAGATCCTGGGAAAGCTCAAACCCTGACCTTGGCGGGTTATTTCCCCTGGCAATATTCCCCGGGTAATTTTCCAACACGTCGATGTTCAGAGCCTGTCCCCCCGGGGCCATCTGTTCCAGTACCAGCACTTTAAGGTTTGCCCTGGCGCCGTATTGAGCCGCGCTGAGTCCGGCAGGTCCTGCTCCGATAATTACAAGATCTGCTTCTTTGCCCGGAGAATTTTGGTTAGTCATGTATCAATCATAATTAATGTTTGTTATACTGTTAAGTACAGAAAATGAAAAAGACCATTTGTTTGACATCGGCTTTTTTCCTCTTAATTTTATCAGCGGCGCCGCTTTGGGCGCAGGCTTTTCCGTCTCTTGAAGCTGCACCGGCAGCGTATGAATATGCACAGCGTATCGGAAAAAACAATGTCCGCTGGCTTGATTTGGCGGAAGTATCCCTTTGGGCCTCCGCCGTTAATGCAGGGCAGGGGGCGGAGGCAAAGGCAGCTTCTTATCTGGATCGGATAAAGGCTGCAGCCGAAGAATTGTCAGCTTCCTCTTTGCCGCAGAATCCAAAAGAGCGCGGAGAAGCGGTATTAACATTTCTTCATAAAAAATTTTTAAAATCCTATTCGGAATATCAAACAAGAGTTGATGAAATTTTTATTTCCGGCAGGTACAATTGTGTTTCTTCCGCCGTACTGTACATGGTTTTTTGTCTTTCTGCAGGGCTTGAAGCCGAAGGTGTAATGACCAGGGATCACGCCTTTGTTCTGGTTAATGCCGGAGCAGAAACCATCGATGTGGAAACCACCAATCCGTACGGCTTTGATCCGGGGAACCGCAAGGAATTTCACGATGCTTTTGGCAAAGCAACGGGGTTTGCCTATGTGCCTGCGCAGAATTACCGGAACAGGACGGTAATAAACGCTGCTGAACTGGTGTCCCTGATCCTTTCAAATCGCATTGCAGTTCTTGAAAGAGGGAACCGTTTTGCCGAAGCTGTTCCCCTTGCAATAAACCGCGCTGTATTGCTTTCGGGCACCGGCAAAACCGGCGCCGGCAATAAAGCGGAATTTTTTGAAGACCCGCAAAAAGATTTAATGAGCCGTCTTGTAAATCTTGGCGCTTATTATGTAAGAAACGGAAAGGAAGATGATGCAATTGCCTGGGCCGGGTATGCCGGCGGACGTTTTCCGGACCCGCAGCGCTGGCAGGAATTGATTAAAACTGCCGCAAACAACAAGCTTGTAAAGCTGATACGATCAAAGAAAATTTCCGATGCCCGTTCCGCTCTTACTGCGTTAAAAGAAAAACTTGGCAGCGAAAATTATGCAGAACTGGATGTTATGGTTCTGGAAGCGGAAGCCGGGGACAAAGTAAACAATATACGCAATCCTGGAGATGCTGACGCTGCTTTGGCTTTTCTTGCTCAAAATTGGGACAGACTTCCGTCCGGCCGCAGGGAAGAAATGAGAACTGCTGCGATTCTTGCCGAAGCGGATCGCTACGGCAAGGCAAAAAATTGGCTTGGAGGTATGCATTATCTTTCCGGCGCAACAGAAAAGTACGGTACAAATGCCAAACTGGATAATGCCATGCGGATAATGCGGCAAAACAGGGTAAGTGAACTTCATAATGAATTTGCCGCGCTGTTTAACAGAAGGGATTATAACGGAGCAAAAACTTTTATTCAAAAAGCGCTGCAGGAATTTCCCGAAGAAAAACAGCTGTTACAGGATCTTGTTCTGGTAGAAAAAGCACTTCAGCAATGAGTTTTTTTCATGCCGATTTAGATGCATTTTATGCTTCTGTTGAACAACTTGAGGGATAGAGTATTATATTCTGCTTTCCAGTTCCAGCAAGTACCGCTTTTTTTCGATTCCGCCGCCATAGCCCGTTAAGCTGCCATCGGCGCCAATCACCCTGTGGCAGGGTATGATTATAACAATAGGGTTCCGGTTATTGGCCATGCCGGCGGCCCGGCAGGCTTTTGGATTCCCGGCCGCGGCTGCTATTTCTTTATAACTGCAGGTTTCTCCGTACGGGATTTCTTGCAGGGCTTTCCAGACAGATTTTTGAAACTCCGTCCCTTCATATAACAGGGGAACATTAAAACTTTTCCGTTTACCTTTAAAGTATTCCTCAAGCTGGTCCGCCGTCTTTTTAATAAGCGCTGTTTCTTCAATGATGGATCCAATACCGGATTTTGGTATTTTTTTACCATTTTTAAAGAAAATCCCTGTTATTTTTTGGCTGTCTTCGATAATTCCAAGCTTACCAACGGGAAAATCATAATAAAACAGGGTTTTCATTCCGGCATTATACCCCATATTGTCTGAAAATCCCACTACTTGTATTTTTGAAATATTGTGTGTATATTGAATTAATGGAGCAGTATATTCAGCCCTTTGTACAGGTTACGTCCGCAGTATTTAAGGATATGCTCCAGATTGAGTTAAAGCCTGACCGGGCGTATTTTGCGGAAAAAGAGTCGTTTCTGGAGTGGGACATTTCCGGTATTATTGCCCTGACCGGGGAGGTAAAGGGACTTGTAGCCATTTCCATGAAAAAGGATACTGCTTCAAAAATTACCGCTCAATTAACCGGAGCGAATGATTTTTCCGGTTCAGATATGATCGATGCTATAGGAGAACTGGTTAATATAATAGCCGGAAATGTTAAAAGAAACCTGGAAGATATGTTCAGAATAGTTATTTCTCTGCCCAAAATTATCAGCGGTAAGGCCCACATGATAGTTATTCCGGAAGACAGGCTCAGGCTGCTTTGTATTCCCTTTATTATTTATGAAAAAGAAGTAATCTGCCTTTCAATCAATATACGCGAAAATTAACCAAAGGCTGGTTTCCAAACAAGCTATGAAAAAGACGAGGGCTCATGTTTTTAAATGCGGTTCCTGCGGCCACGAGGAACCCAAATGGCTGGGCCGCTGTCCCGAATGCGGTGAATGGAATACCCTGGCAGAAATCGCTGTTGCTTCCGCACGGTCTATCCGTGCAGAAAACGGCGCCAAAACCGGAAATTTTAGCACTTCACCCCAATCCTTTCCGTTATCGTCTGTAGACCCAATAGAAGGCAAGAGGGTTTCCAGCGGTATAGAAGAACTGGATCGGGTGCTGGGCGGCGGCATTATGAAAAGGTCGGCTGTTCTTTTGGGAGGTGAACCGGGGATAGGTAAATCCACTTTACTGCTCCAGGCCGCCGCTGCCGCTCAAACTCAGGGGAGGATATTATATGTCAGCGGTGAAGAATCAGCCGGTCAGGTAAAAATGAGAGCAGACCGGATAAAGGCAGAGAAAATCGATCGTATTGAACTTTGCTGTACCGGCAGAATGGAAGATATTTTAGTGATCCTTGATGCCGTAAAACCAGTACTTGTTATGGTTGATTCGGCCCAGACTCTTCACACGGATGATGCTGGTCCTGCTCCGGGAACCATTAACCAGATGAAGTTCTGTGCTTATGAATTGATTTCCTGGGTTAAGGAACACGATGCAGCCCTGTTCCTTGCCGCTCATGTTACCAAGGATGGTCTTATATCGGGGCCAAAGACCCTGGAACACATGGTGGATACGGTGCTGTATTTTGAACAGGGCGTTTCCGGGGAGGCTGGAAACACCGACTGCCGGTTTCTCCGGCCGTCTAAAAACCGTTTTGGTTCGGTTGATGAAATCGGTATTTTTACCATGGGGGAGGAAGGATTAACGGAAGTCGCCGATCCTTCACTGCTTTTCCTTGTCCGGCGCGAAGGGAACATTCCTTCGGGTATTGCCACTGCCGCTGTTCTGGAAGGTTCCCGGTCACTTTTGGTTGAACTTCAGGCTTTAACGGTTCCTGTCAAAGGATCTGTCAGCCGTGTTTTTTCCGGCTCAATCGAAATAAACCGGGTTTCAAGAATCGCTGCGTGCCTGGAAAAGCATTTGGGATTGCGGCTTTCCGATCAGGATCTGTATATCAATGTTGCAGGCGGCATACGAATAAACGAAGTAGGCGTGGAACTTGCCCTGGCAGCAGCGCTTTACTCCGCCAGAACAGGTATACCGCTGCCTGCAAAAACCGCCATTGCGGGAGAGCTTTCGCTGGCAGGAGAAGTGCTGCCTGTACGCCGCCGGAACATACGGGAAAAAACCGCCGCCGGGCTGGGCTATTCGCTTTTTACCGCTGAGGATTTAAAAAGCGCAATCCGGGGATTGTTTGGCGACGGTAAACATTAATTGAAGTAGTGTCTGTATATTGAAATCGTCACGAAGAAATAATATTCCTTATTTTTTCCTTTCCGGGTAGTTGGTATATATCGAAATCTTTGAGTCAAAAAGTGCAATAAACGGGCCTAGGGTTTTTCAATACGAGTCTCCAAAAAGACATTTGTTTGTATACATTTTTTATTAACTATGATATATTAACAGGAAAGGCTGGGTTTCTTAATTATATTAGGGATAAAATATGAAGAAGCATATTTTTTTTGCAGTTAGTATAGTCCTCTTATTGGCAGGGATTCTAATAGTATCCTCATGTTTCAGCCCGTTCCAGGGGGACAAAGGTACCTTTACCATTAGTTTAGGCGGTTCTCCGGGGGGAAGCAGGGCTGCGATACCCTGGATGCCCGGGATGTACAGTGAAGACCTTGAACATAGCATAACACTGTCCGGCGGTCCCGGCCCGAATCAAACCGTAAACGTCAGAGGTGACCAGCCGGTTCAGTTCTCCGTATTGCCGGGAACCTGGGAAATTGATGTAGAAGGATGGCGTCCCGGAACACTTGGACTTGGGAAACAATTTTCCATGGGGTATGCCAAAGTAACCGTTACCCCCGGACAAAACGGCGGTGTTTCCATAAGAATGTTTGAATATCATGAACTTGGCCACCCTGCCCCCCCGATCCAGGGAACTGTCTTCTATTTAAGCAAAGAAGGTTTTGTTGGTGCAGAGGGTAGAACTTGTCACTACCTTGCGGCTGGTATGAATGATCTTAATGATCCGAGTAATGGTCTCCAACCATTTGAATTTCACTGGGGATTAACTACAATAAATGTTCCGGATACCAGAACAGGTATTGGTACGGGATTCCATAACACCGTGCTAATGGGTGAATATAGTTCCCCTGCGGTATCTGTCTTGACGAACGATCCCATGTTCTCCAATGGTGATTGGTACATCCCCAGCAGGGACGAACTTAACCTGCTTTTTCAAAACCGGAATTATTTAGGGGGTATTGGTATCGGTACTGATACTACTTACTGGTCTTCGTCCCAATTTAATGCCGGCAACGCGTATGTCCAGAATTTAGCAACCGGAGCGCAGAGTCAAACCGGCAAGGACACTCCCTGTAAAATACGTCCAATTTGTGCTTTTTAAGGCAAAGCGGAGTCCGGCGTCTTGTTGTAAACTGTTTTGCATCCCTCTTTTTAAAACAGTTTTCCCTGTATCGGCTTTACTTTAAAACTCAACCTCTGAATGGGTGAAGTTCCATATTGAGCAATAAGTTCCAGATGCGCCTTGGTTGGATAACCCTTGTGTTTTTCATAACCGTATTCGGGGTAAAACCAGGAAAATCTTTTCATCATTTTGTCCCTTGCTGTTTTTGCCAGAATGGAAGCAGCCATTACTTCCGGCACAAGGGAATCGGCTTTAACAAGAGCTTTACAGGGTATGGGGAGCGTTGGGCAGTAAAGGCCGTCTGCAACAGCGCTAAGATTGCTATTCTGTACAGAGCCAGGGAATGCAGCAACAAGAGCTTCCCAGGCCCTGGTCATTGCCAGAAGGCTTGCCTGCAAAATATTGATTTTGTCTATTTCGGAAGCTTCAGCGCTGGCAATGCCGTAAGCAGCCTGTTCCTGAATGAGGAAAGCTGCTTTGTCCCGCTTTTTTTCCGTTAGCTTTTTGGAATCGTTCAAAACCTGAGGGGGAAAATCAGAAGGGAGTATGACCGCTGCGGCATAGACCGGGCCTGCCAGAGGGCCCCTTCCGGCTTCATCAAGCCCCACCAACAGCCCATGCCCTTTAAATGCATGCGATTCAATAAGTTTGTTTTTTACGGCCATTCAAGTCCGGAAAAAATATCCCGCAGTTCGCTGTCCTGCTTATAGTAATGTTCTTCCAAATCAGAGGCGCTAAGGCCGATAAGCTCATGGCTCATATAATGAATCCAGGTTTCTTCATCGTGTATTGATTGTTCGGATTTACGGCACCAATAGTCGGGCTGAATGGGAAGCTGTTCCGGTTTATCATAAAAGTACTTGTAATCGTGAACGGCAACTTTAAGGTCTTCCCGGGGTATACCTGTTTCAAGAATGATTTGCGCCAAATAGTTAATGGTTTTTCCGGTGTCAAAAATATCATCTATC
>WRIX01000057.1 GCA_009782495.1 Treponema sp. | reverse complement strand
ATTGAAAAAAACGCGCTTGCCTGTGTACACGCCGGCAAGTCGGGACAGGTAAAACCGCTGCCATTACTTGACCGCTCGCTGATGCGGTTTGTCTACACGCATAAATACGCAAAAATGAAGAGGTAAAAATAATGACCACAAAGCAAAATGTTTGGCAGGCTGTAAAATTTGCATTATTTTCTTCTTCCGCTGGATTAATCGAATTAGGCAGCTTTACATTATTGAACGAGCTAACGCCTCTTCCTTACTGGCCCTGCTACCTTATAGCGCTAATTCTCTCAGTTTTATGGAATTTTACACTTAACCGCCAGTTTACTTTTAAATCAGCGTCTAATGTGCCAATCGCTATGATGAAAATAGCAGCTTATTACATGGTATTTACGCCGCTTTCCACATGGGGCGGACAGATGGTCAGTAATCTGGGTGTTAATGAGTATATTATTCTAGCTGTTACTATGGTAACCAATTTACTTACGGAATTTTGTGTTTACCGCTTCTGGGTATTCCGTAAAACAATGAATACAAACAAACTTGCATTGAAGCAAAAAGCCAAAGCTGAAAAATCCGATCTGACAGAGTAATGGTATGAAAACAAACTATGTGATTGCCTATGATATCGGCTCGACAGGAAATAAAACCTGTCTGTATCGGCTTGACGCAGGTATTACTCTTTTAGCAGAAGCGTCATGCAAGTATCCGCTCTTTTTGGTGGAAAATGGCGGCGTTGAGCAAAACCCGGAAGATTGGTGGGAGAGCATGCGTAAAACCACCAGTGAAGTGCTGAGTTTGGCGAACATAGCGGGCGATGCTGTCAGCGCCATTTCGTTTTGTTCGCAGATGCAGGGTCTTATACTGCTGGACAAAAACGGAACAGTACTGCGTCCGGCCATGAGTTACATGGATAAAAGGGCGACCAAACAATTTGATTCCTGGCGCTCAGGCTTATTAATGGTGGCGGGCGTTAATATCAGAAAGTTATTGATTTCATTGGCGGAGACCGGTGTTGTGGCTGCCAGCGCAAAAGATCCGGTATTCCGTTATGCCTGGGTTCGGGAGAACGAACCGGAATTGTTTAAGAAGATTTATAAATGGCTGGATGTAAAAGACTATTTGTTATTTAAAGCTACCGGCAGTTATGTTTCTTCAGAAGATTCCGCATTCGGCACCATGCTCTATAACAACCGTAAAAATTGCTGGAGTAAAGCCGTATGCAAGCTTCATGGCGTGGATTATGAGCATCTTGCACAGATAGTAAAGTGTACTGATAAGATAGGCAACCTGACAGAGGATGCAGCAACACAACTTGGCCTTGGTACCGGGTGTGCGGTATTTGCCGGCGGCGGTGATTGCAGCCTTATCGGTATAGGCGCAGGCTGTGCAAAAACAGGCGATACTCATGTGTACATCGGCACATCGGGATGGGTTTCAACGGTAGTGGATAAACAGCTTGTAGATACGGTCGCTATGATTGCTTCCGTAACTGGCGCAATACCAAATCGTTATAATTATTTTGCAGAAATGGAAACATCCGGCAAATGCATTGAATGGGCTCGTGATAATCTGGTCGTGGATGAACTTGGTGCGTATCCGCAAGAAGGCTGTAATACGGAAAGCCTGATAGAAATGATGTGCGATGCGGCGGCGCATGTTCCGGCAGGCAGCAACGGTGTTGTTTTTATGCCC
This sequence comes from Treponema sp., assembly GCA_009782495.1. Taxonomy (GTDB): domain Bacteria; phylum Spirochaetota; class Spirochaetia; order Treponematales; family Breznakiellaceae; genus WRIV01. The sequence goes on along the minus strand of WRIX01000057.1, from coordinate 13,063 downwards.
TGGCTCCTGGGAAACCGGTGCCCATTCGAGGATGCCGATTGCCGCGGCGGTTTTTTCAACGTTAGCCTTACGACAAAAAAAGATGATCTAATCCGTTCGGTACTCGAAGGGATATTGTTACATAAACGCTGGATGCTGGATTGCCAGCAAAAGAAGGTGGTTACATCGCCTGTTATTCGGTTTGTAGGCGGCGGCGCCCGTTCGGGACTAATCTGCCAAATGCTGTCGGATATATTAAACCGGCAGGTAGAACGAATAGAAAAGCCGCAGAACGCGGGAGCTCTGGGCGCTGCAATATTAATGGCGTTTGGGCTTGATCACATTGGTTCTTTGGAAGAAGCAGGTAACCTGGTAACGGTGGATCGTAGCTATACGCCTAATCCGGAAGCCGCTGCGCTGTATCTTAAAAATTTCGCTGTATTCCAGCGCCTGTACCGCAAAAACAAAAAAAACTTCGCAATGCTAAACCGGGAATGAAGTTCCCTGCGGTTGTAATTCTTCCGGCTACAGCCTCAGCCCTGCGATATAGTCGTCAAATTCTTTCTGAGTACTGCGAACAAGTTCAACGGCCTTTTCCTGTTCTTTGTTAAGTCCTTCGATCTCGTTGTCCAAATCGGTCATACGCCTCATGTATTCTTTGCCCAGATCGCTCCCGGTTCCGACTGCATTTAAATTTTGCCGTATCCGGTCTTGTTCGGTAACAAGCCTTGTACGCCGGGCTGCAAGTTCGTTTTGGGTCTGGACGGCAGCTTCATTTTTTCGTTTCAGCTCAACGGCCCTTGCCAGTGCAGTTCTGACATTGTTAGGAATTTCCTGATTTGTACTGTAGGCTAAAAGACTGTCAGTCCTTTGGGCGCTCAGAACGATCCTTTCCGCTACGGGAACTTCTTCCTTAACTTTAAATGACAATTCGCCGTTGGCGCGGAGTGTTTGTTCAAAACGGTACAGGGAATCGGTTTTTTCCAGATAGTTTGCAGGTTCGATCAGGGTTGAATTGTTTGTGACGGGATGTTCTATAATAAGACGTTTCGATTCGGATGCGGTGTTCTTTACAGTGTATGTCCGCTCGTAAATCTGGCGGCGGTTTATCATCATTACACCGCCGGAAATCGTAACGGTACTGACAATTCTTGTTCCTGAATCAAGTGCAGCCGTCCCTATAACGGAAAGATCCTCGCCGTATTTGATAAACCTTTTGTCGTTTTCGCCGAAGAACTCTATAAGTGCGTCTCCGGCATAGCTTCCGCCGTCGAAAACGGTAATGGGCCCGGCGGGGAGTTTCATGCCGGCGGTGTTGGTCAGTTCGGCGGAAAGGTCGGGGTGTATGGAGCTGTTAAGCGCTTTGTTCCCTGTTAAGACCAAAGTTTTAACCGCCCTCATGCTGCCGTTCACCAGAGGAATCATCGCGCTTTGCCTGCGATTAAGGGTTACGGGGTTTTTTACCGTAAAGGCAAATTGATCCCCTGCAACGCTTCCGGTTGCGGCTGCTTGTACCGATGAAAGATTTCCGGTTGTGCCGGTACTGCGCCCGGCAGATTGAGCAGCTGGAGCGGCGGCTTTTGCCATTGTGTCCATCTCGTACATCTCGTACATAACGGCAGAATCGTTCATTAAAGCACGTTCCCTCATAACCAGCGCTTCTTCCTGCCGGTCATAACCGCCGGCATACGTTTCCGCCTGAGCGCTTCCTGCAATGGCAAGAGGCAGGGTAGGGCGGGAAAAGTAATACGGCGGGTATAATTCCTGAATAAACGAAACGGGACGGCCGGAAACCAGGGAAAGTTCCACATTGTTCCAGTCCGTATCGCTGTTGTTGTCAATGATTGCCCAACCCTGGAAAACAGGCCTCTGCTGGCCCAAATCCAGCCGGTAGGAAACCTTCCATACCGGTACGGCAATAACATAACTTAAAGAAACAGTACGGTTTCCGCTTCCCGGAAGGCGAACAAGGAGGCTCCTGTTTCTTGTAGTTCTGTTTGCGGCGATTAAATCCAACGCCCGTTTTAGATCTGCATTCAGGGCCGGATCTTTAAAGGAAAAAGAAGCGATATCATTAAGAGCAATAATCCGGATCCCCTCATTGGTAGAAAGGGAAAGGAAGGCGTCTTGTACAATGTCTCCAAAGGCGCTCCTTGCCGATGCCCGCCGTTCAACTCCCAGAATTCTGCCGCTTATGGGATTAGGGGCGGATACTTCTATTTCAGCGCCTCTCTGGCTTGCAAAAATTTCTGCCGTTCCCGGATTGCGTGAAAGATCAATACCCAGGCTTTGAAGTGTGCGTATCAGCGTATCTTCGGAAGGATAGCTGACCGAAGGGGATGCTCCCTGCCCCGGATCGCCTACAACAAGGGACTTTAGGGCATCGTTTACCATGCTTGCCTCAAAGGTCAGTGTCAGTTCGGCAGAACCGGAAACAGTTCCAGAATGTTCAAAATACCCGACTCCGGATGAAAACAGGGCGATGCGTTTTACAGGAAGTTCCGCATTGCCGGCGGAAACGGAATTCTGCGCAAAAAGCGCAGCAGAAAAAAATACCGCACAGATAAAAATAATACTTTTTTTCATGATAATACTCCTATATGACTATGAATGTTCCAGTATAAGGGTCTTCGTAGGCTGATCGCAGACATCAGACGGTCCATAGTACTGGATTGCGCCGGGGAACTGATAACAGGTATCGGCAGCCCATTTTTCCCGGTTTTCAGCCAATGTCTTAAAAGGTTTTCCTTCCAATTCTACCAATGCTTTTTTTATTACCGGTTTTGGAGAACCGTGGCGGCGTTCCATATTCATCATCATCGTCAGAGGTATACCGCCGGGTATCCATTTTTCTGCGGGAGCGGTAAGATTCCTGACACTGGAGATGTAACCGGTAAGACCGGATGCTATAAGCACAAAAGCGGTAAATCCCAGGCTGTAGCAATAATCGGCATCAAAATTGCTGGGGAATGCGCTGCGCCCTTCATAACCAAAGAAATGCGCCAGGGCGCTGAACTTTCCTTTATAGGCGCCGCTGTTTTTCAGCTCCTTGAGTTTTTTTTCTGCCATACCGATAAGGAGTTTTTCCGTATCAATCCGGGAAACCTGAACGTTACCGTGGGGATCACGGTCGGCCAAAAGCTGTTGTGCAATTTCGGACGGCAGTGACTTAAACAGGGCGTTGGCTTCGCCGGAAAGACGGTTATCCAGCCAGTTAATTTGATCAACAAAGCTGGTTTTTTCCGTCAGTTCATCGCCGTAATCCGCCATAAGATCGTTTAGTTCCTTGATCAACTTTTTCATTTCCGGTACAAATTCTATCAGCCCTTCGGGGATTAAAACCACGCCGAAGTTAATCTTGTTTTCTGCCCGCTTAACAACAGATGAACAGATCTGTTCAACGATTTGTGTCATGGAACTATTCTTTGCTTCAACTTCTTCGGAAATAAGGCATACGTTTGGCCGGGTTTGAAGTCCGCATTCCAGGGTAATATGACTTGCGGAGCGTCCCATAAGTTTGATAAAATGCCAGTACTTTCCGGCGCTCGCTGCATCACGTTCTATGTTGCCGATTAATTCGCTGTAGGTTTTTGCTGCAGTATCAAAACCAAAAGATGCTTCGATATACTCGTTTTTAAGATCACCGTCTATGGTTTTCGGACAGCCGATAACCTGGGTTTCCAGATTGTTGGCTGCAAAGTATTCCGTCAGAAGCGCAGCGTTTGTATTGGAATCGTCTCCGCCGATAATAACTACCGCATCAAGCTTTCGCTTTTTTGCCGTTGTCAGCGCAGCGGCGAATTGTTCGGGGGTTTCAATCTTGGTACGTCCCGATCCTATAATGTCAAAGCCGCCGGTGTTGCGGTATTCATCAATAATTGCACCGGTAAACTCTACAGCGCGGTCTTCCAGTAAACCGCTGGGGCCTCCGAGAAAACCCAGCAATGCGGAATTGGCATTCCCTTTTTTAAGCCCATCGTACAGACCGGCAATAACATTATGCCCACCCGGAGCCTGGCCGCCCGACAGAATCACTCCTACGGTAAGGGGCCGTTTTATTTTTTCGTTCTTTCCTTTTACAAAACTTGCTATGGGCTTGCCGTAGCTAAGTTTGAACATTTCCGCCAGCGCTTCGCTGTCTGCTGCAGATGCGGTTGGTTCTCCAAAAGAAAGGGCTACTTCTTCAATTGAATGTGAAAGTATGGCAGGGAGTTTTGGCTGATATTTATAACGGGCGTTTTGCAATGCAGAAGTTTCCATCTGAGGCTCCTTTAACAATCAATAATTAAGTTTAGCGAATAAAATGGAGAATCTCAACAAAATGTACTATCCAATTAATGTGCCGATAAAGGGTTTTTCTTCCAGAATAAAGCGGAGGTTGGGGAGATCTTTGCCGGCTGCACAGATTACTTTAAGGTTCATTTTTGCCGCATGACGGGTTGCAATCGGGTCAAAAGGAACGTTTTTGCCGGGTGTCCATGTTTCTCCCACAAGGGCCTTAAAGTCTTCCCAGGATACGGCATCCAGAGGTTTTGCGTCAGGATTTTTCCTGGGATCATCAGTGTATACCTGTTTGATATTTGAAAGGTTGATCACCATATCGGCGCCGAACTGTTCGGCCAAAAGAACAGCGTCATAGTCCGAAGAAAAACCGGGTTTCCAGCCTGCAGCGACAAGAACCCTTCCCGTAAAGGGTCCGGCCTTGGATGGATCGGTAATTACCGGCTGGTTGCACCAATCTCCCATAATTGCCTTTATAAGCTGGGCATTGAGCCGGGTTGCCATTACGCCGATCCAGTCCGCTTCCTCATCTTTTATATTGAGTGAAATTTCGCGGTAAGCATTTTGCCATACGCGGGCAGGACCGCCGCCGCCGACTACCAGAATAAAACGCCGTTTTTCGTCTTCGTTTAAAAAATCACTGATAAGGGAATGGAAGTCTTTCAGAAAAGGGATATCAACACTGTCCGGAGCAACAATCGATCCCCCAAGGGAAACAACGGTAACCATTATCTGTTCCGTCCTCCGGGCCTGGAGCCCTCTCCCTGTGAACCGGTTTCGCCTCTGCCTTCCCTTCTGGGCAGGACACCGGGCTGCTGCCTGGTTTCGTCCTGTGTCGGAGATGAGCGGTTATCTGATTCTTCCCCTGTAACCGGCGCTTCTCCGTACCGGTACATGGTCAGAAGCAGTTCAATATGAGGGTTATCGGATGTAGTCTCAGAGCCCAGGGGGAAGTACAAAATCGGTTCTCCAAGATCGATGGGGATCGAATGGGTGTCGGTTTTGTAACTCATTCCCCTTTCGGGTATATTAATCCAGATTTGACTTTGGGCTACCAGTGCATATTTGCTCTGACGAAGATAGGGGGTAAATTGAACAGCGATAATCAGGTTATCACCTACCAGTCTTATTCCTACCGGCTGTCCGGGAAAAGTAACCTTGGAGCTGAACGCGTTCCACACTTCCTGGTTCTTTTCTTCTATAGTGGTGGTAATATGAATTTCTATAGCCCTTTCTCTGAGGAGGGGAAGTTCATCCAGACGCCGTTCCTGGGCAAATAGCCCTGCGCTTATGACAAGAGCCAAAGCGCAAAGAAACCTGGCCTTTATCATCGTGAACCGTTGCCCCTTGTGTAATCCGCCGCTCTGAGCATACGGGGTTCACCAACATTTTTAAAGGTAGTATCAGGCAGGCGGATAATAACCATATCAGCCGAATTGTCACTGCTCAGGTATTGAAAGAAGCTGGCCATATCTCCCGAAACAGGCATCATTTCCTGCATTTCCAGACCAGCCAACTGCGGAGGCTCAGTTACTTTTGCCGGCTGCTGTTTAAAGGCGATAATGGCGGCAAATGCTACAGCCATTATAAGTCCTGCTGCCGCAGCAACAGGGACAGGGATTGTTAATGAACCGTTCCAGAAACGGCGTATGCCCTGTCGTTTGGGCCTTATTACATAGCCGGTTTTTTCCCAAACCCGTTCCATGGCTTCCATTAGGGCTTGATCCACGGGCCTGTCCGGAACCAAAGAAGCTTCTTTTAGCCTCTGCCTCATAAGTTTGTATGATTCAAGATGGTTCCGGCAGGAAGTACATTCATTCAGATGTTTTTCAAATTTTTCCTTCCAGGGGGAATCCAATTCACCGTCAAAATAAACCGACATTACTTGATGATCAGGACACATTTTACCCATCCTTATCTACCGTCGCTCCTTCGCTGGGTGAATCTGATTCACCCGGTGTTTCAAACCCGGCTGTTGCACCCAAGAGAGTTGTCAGGCGTTCTCTTGCCCTGAAAACCCTTACCTTAACGTTCCCTTCGCTTATACCAAGGGCACGTCCAATTTCTTTATAATTCAGTTCCCCGTACTCTTTTAATACTAGCACAATACGGAGGTTTTCGGGAAGCTGCTCAAGCGCATCGGTTACTTCCTTGAGAGTCTCTTTCCGTATAAGATCACTCTCGCCGCTTTCTCCCGTCCGCTCGGTTTCGCGAAAAGCCCGCTGGTATGCACGGCGTTCACGTTCTTTTCTTTTGGCATAGTTCAGAGCCGAATTCTTAACCACGCGAATAAGCCAGTATTTGGCTTCGTCCTGGTTCGGAAAGGTCATTTCCTTTTCGTGATATCTGAAAAATGCCTCCTGACAAAGATCCTCAGCCGCTTCTTCATTCCCTGTGATACGGAAGGCAACCCTGAATAAAATGGGAAAAACTACCGTATACAGGCGCCGGAACCTTTCCTGCGGTGATACTTCTGTTCCTGCTTCTAAAAACAATATTCTTCCTTAAATGTTACATATTAAAGTAAAATAACCTTCGTTATCAAGCTTACATCAGGTTTTTCGCCGCCATGTCGAACCATTTTTCGTGTCCTCCAGTATTATTCCGCGCTGATTGAGATCATTTCTTATCTTATCGGCCAATTTAAAGTCTTTTACTGCTTTTGCCGCCTGTCTTTGGGCTATAAAACCTTCGATTTCTGCGATAAATTCAGGGGTTTCCTGTTCCCCGGCAAGGGCAGTTTCCAGCCTTAAACCCAGCACTCTGTCCATGTACAGGATTGTTTTCAGGGCATCAGCGGGAGCAGCTTCGGTATCCCGCAGGAGGCCCCATAATTCAGCCAGCGCCCGGGGGGTGGAAATGTCGTCATCCAGGGCTTCGTTAAAGGCTGCCAGGCGTTTTGCCGCAGGGCTGTCCGGTAGTATATCCAATAAAGAACTCTCACAGAGGCACGGAGGCACGGAGGGTTGATCGCAATTTGCGATTTTCGCGCTTTCCTCTGCGTTCTTTGTGTCTCTGCGAGAAATATTTAGGATCATGTTATTGCGTATGGTGTCCGGTACCTGCGCCGCCAGGGTTTTAATTTTTTCCAAAAGCGATTTTCTGGAATTCCGGGCGCTTTCCAGGCTGTCCCAGGAGAACTGAAGCTGACTCCGGTAATGGCCGCCAACCAGCATATACCGGTAATCCAGCGGATCATATCCCTGGTCTATAAGACTTTGCAGTGTAAGGAACTCTCCGGTGCTTTTCGACATTTTACCTTTGTCCAGTACGAGGAATTCATTATGAATCCAGTATCTGACCCAGGGATGTTTGCCTGTGGCTGCCTCGCTCTGGGCTATTTCGTTGGTGTGGTGAATAGGCACATGATCAATCCCGCCGGCATGTATATCAAATTGTTCTCCAAGGTACTTAATGCTCATGGCAGAACATTCTATATGCCAGCCCGGGTAACCCCGCCCCCAGGGACTGTCCCAAACCAGAGCCTGGTTTTCAAACTTGCTTTTTGTGAACCACAGGACAAAATCACCGGGGTTTCGTTTGTTGTCGTCTATTTCGGTTCTGGCGACTGTTTTAAGGTCTTCCATACGGTGCAGCGCCAGTTCTCCGTAATGGGTAAAACGGCTGATGTCAAAGTACAGGTTTCCTCCGGCGTTGTAGGTAAAACCGTTTTTTTCGATACGTTTTATCAGCTCTATCATCTCAGGAATATGTTCGGTAGCTTTGCAGACTATGTTTGGCCGGATTATGTTCATGCGATCCGTATCGTTATAAAAAGCCTGTGTATAGAAATCGGCAATTTCCAGGACAGTTTTTCCCCGCTCGGCAGCGCTTTTAACCATCTTGTCTTCGCCTGAATCGCTGTCTCCCGATAAATGGCCCACGTCGGTAATGTTCATTACATGATTTACCGTATATCCCCGTTCCCTGAGAACACGGGTAAGGATATCGTGGGTTACATAAGCCCGAAGATTTCCTATATGGGCATAATTGTACACTGTTGGGCCGCAGCCGTAAAAACCCGCTTCTCCGGGCTTTTGAGCAATGAATTCTTCTGTTTTACGTCCCAATGTGTTGTATAAGCGAAGCGGCATGATATATTAACTCTGTGTACAATTTAACCAAATTTCTGGAAAACTTCAATTCCCGCCAGGTTTCATTCCAGGGAGACTTCAGCTTTAACGAGCCAATGTCATACCATACAAGCTTTAAGGTGGGCGGTCCTGCAGAACTGTGGATAAGGCCGGAAGGAGAGTGTTTTCCCGGTTATACCGCATTGCTGCTGGAATCGGCCCGGCAGGAAGAAATTCCGGTCTTTATTTTGGGGGGAGGCGCCAATATTGTAGTATCCGACAGTGGAATTCGTGGAATTGTGCTGGATACAACAGGATATAGCGGTCTTCATTCCTCACTTCTCGGCAGCCCCTCGGAATCTCCTGAGTCCGAACTCAGGTTCAGAGCCGGTACTTCGATAGATTATGCTGTAGAATATGCAGCCGGCCGCGGCCTTTCGGGTTTGGAATTCCTGGCGGGTATGCCCGGAACAATAGGCGGTGCATTGTGGATGAATGCACGCTGTTATGACAAAGAAATGGCTGATGTGGTAAGGGATGTGCAGGTTCTTGAAGACAACAAGCTGATATGCGTAAGCCCGAATAAAGAAGAATTTGATTATAAAAAAAGTCCCTTCCAGACAAGGGATTGTCTTCTTATGGCCGCATCATTTGCTTTGCAGGAGAAAGATCCGGTCCTGATAAAAAAAGAAATTGAAAAAAATAAAAGCGACAGGACAGCAAAAGGGCATTACCGTTTTCCCAGCGCCGGGTCGGTTTTTAAAAACAGCAGGGTCATTGGCAGGCCAACAGGTAAAATTATTGATGAACTTGGGCTTAAAGGAACGTCCATAGGTGATGCCCAGGTTGCTCCCTGGCATGGGAATATTATTATAAACAAGGGAAATGCCCGTTCGCAGGAAATATTGTTACTGGTTGAATTGCTTGAAAAGCGGGTTAAATCGGAGTTGGGCTTTGATCTGGCAAGGGAGATAATCTTTGTAGGGTGAACTTATTTATAACTTCGAAGCGCTGAAAAGCTCCGGGCATTATTGTATGTGATTTTTATGCAAATTGTTAAACGGCAGAATATTTTTAATTTTTTTTTATAATTGTGTTGAAATTATTGAAAAAAACGATATAATATATGATACAAAGAGACATATTTTTTATCCAAAGGTGTTACTGATGTCCGACGTAAATGAGATTATTGTTGACGTTAACAAAGTAAACAAGGCCATTAAGATGGAAGTACCCCTGATAATGACCACATATACCCTGCCCCGCAAAGTTGAGCATTACATTGAACAGGTTGTTACCATCTTTTTGGATTATGTCAAACAAAGCCGCTTGCGTGATAACGTTATTTATTGTATCCAGGAGTTGGTTGTTAATGCCAAAAAAGCAAATACCAAACGGGTTTATTTTATTGACCGCGGGCTGGACCTGAATAATCAGAATGATTACAACCAGGGTATGAGTACTTTTAAGGACGACACTCTTAATAACATCAACTATTATCTGGATCTCCAGCGCCAGCAAGGGTTGTACATAAAATTAATCCTTCATTTGAAAGATAATCTAATAACGATCGAAGTCAGAAATAACGCAACCATAACCAGTTCGGAACTCGACCGGGTGAACAAGCGCCTTCACAAGGCCAATGAATACGAAGACATGGAAGAGGCTGTGTTACATTTGCTTGATGATACTGAGGGAGCGGGCCTTGGATTGGTTATGCTGGTCATTATGCTTAAAAAACTGGGGCTGGAATCCGATGCCTTTGAATTGCTTAATACCGGTAATGAAACAATAGCACGCATTATTATCCCCAAAGACTTACAAAGAGCCAGTTGAGTTTGGTTAGGATATAAAACTGCTCAAAAGTGCCAAATTTTGGAGCAGTCACCTTGTATTTTATGCCGTTTTTTAATCCCTGAAACGGCGAATGCGACTCTTGTCAAGCAGGATTATACCTTTTATACTAAAATAGCCGATACTTTAGGTGGAGTTCTATGGCCGGGCCGCTGCAGCTGACGTTCATTAATTATAAAAAAGACTCATATATTGTGGTTGAAGGCAAACCTAATGCAGACCGGTTTTATATCATCAGACAAGGTAAAGTACGGCTCTTTAAGGATGTGGTAATAGTAGAAGAAGAGGGCAGTATTTTGGGCCCCGGCGACTTCTTTGCCGTTGTATCTACCATGTCCAGTCACAGCCAGATTGAAACAGCCCAGGCTATTACCGATGTTACCCTTATTTCGGTAATGAAAGAACAATACGGTCAACTGATTCAAAACAACACCCCCGTAGCCATGAAGATTATCCTTCAGTTTTCAAAACGTATGCGTTACCTGGACGAAGCTCTGACCAGGCTGACATTAAAGAGTACTGCAGAAGAAGATGTTTCCCACATTTTCCATGTGGCTGAATATTATACCCGGCAAAGTCAGTATAATCAGGCATTTTATGCCTACAATCAATACATAAAACGTTGTCCGAACGGAGAAAACATCAATAAAGCCAGAGAAATAATGATGAAGATTGGCCCCTATGCCAAATCGGTCAAAATGGATTTTAAACCCGATGAGTTTAACCGGATTTATCCAAAAGATTGCATGATCTTTTCTGAAGGAGAACCGGGAGAAGAACTCTTCATCATACAGAGAGGTTCGGTCAAGATAGCCAAAATTGTTGACAACAACGAAGTACTCCTGGCAGTGCTTAAAACCGGCGATATTTTCGGCGAAATGGCGTTACTGGAATCCAAGCCCAGGGCGGCCTGTGCAGTGGCCTATGAGGAATGCCAATTAATGGCGGTAAACCGGGCCAATTTTGAACGGATGGTCAGTACTCAGCCCCAGATCGTCGCCCGGCTTACTACCTTGCTGGCAGAGAGGATTTGGTTCATTTATAAGCAGTTGGCAAATACCCTTCTTACCGACCCGGTAGGACGGATGTACGATGCTCTCCTTATGCAGTTGGAAAAAAGCCGTATAGAAATTAATGTTTCTCCCTATACTTTTGACTTTGGCCCCAAAGAGCTGGTTAATATGGTTGGTATACCCGTGAACGAAGGGCCATTAATACTGCGGAAATTAATGGAAAATAAAAAAATTCAGATCATCACAGACAGGCAAAAAGATAAAATTCATTGCCTTGATGTAATGGAAATAGCCAAACAATCCTCGTTTTATAAAAAATTGCAAAAAATCGGCAGATCGGCTAATTAACCAAATTGCCAAAACATCCGTATTTTGCCGATAATATACCATGAAACAAAGAACATTCTTTTTTCTTGCAATACTGATAATTTTTCCGGTTTTGGTTTTTTCACAGACTCCTCCGCAGAATACACAAGCTCCTTCTCCCGGCGAAACGTTCGATGTTTTTATCCCCTCCCGGACAGGGCCTTCAATAACTCCCGGTTCTGAACCGCTTTCCCGTTCTTTCCGGAATCTTGTACTTGGCATGTCGCTGGATGATTTAAAAGCCGAACTGGCAGATGACGGCCTTTTTGAATTCCGGGGCGACAGGGATGTTTCCTTTCTTCCCGCAAAGGAAGAAAATCTTGTGGAAACCACCGGGCTTTCTTTTATACGCAGGGCCTTTTTCCAATTAAGGGAAGGCCAGGTTTTTATTATGGCTTTTAGCCTGGACACCCGGCGCATTGATCATTATTCGGTGTTTGTCAGTCTTGTTAAAAAATACGGTGAGCCTGTCAGTCTGAATCCAAATGAGTCGGTGTGGGAAAACGAAGAGACAAGGATTTCTCTTGAACGGCCCCTTACCATAAAATATATTGACATGACTGTCTTTAAGGGAATAATAGGCGAGTCCAGAGCTGAAGAAACCCGTGAAGTCTTTCTCCGCCAGGGATTTTTGAATGAGTTCTAGGCTGCTCCGTATTACCTCTTGGCTAATTCTCTTTTTTGTTTTTATTTCTTGTGCAGCCCAGTCTTCTGAATCTCGTTCAAATCAGGACGGTAAACCGCAGACAGGCCTAACAACAAAAATAATCAGTATAACCGGAGAGGAAGGCGCCATTGCCGTTGAAGTTGAACTGGCTCAAACTGACGAACAGCGTACTATTGGGTTGATGTACCGGACAAACCTTGAAGACAGCAAGGGAATGCTTTTTATTTTTAATGAAGATCAGATACTGTCTTTTTGGATGAAGAATACGATTATTCCCCTTTCCATCGCTTATATCAGTTATGACGGAACGATAGTCGACATCAGGGATATGTATCCCAACAATACAAGTCCGGTTCAATCCAGCCGTTCTGTCCGTTATGCCCTGGAAGTTCCTCAGGGTTGGTTTGGCAGGGTGGGAATTAAGGCCGGGGATAAAGTTACGCTGTAATTGCAAATTGCTTCTGAGCAGGGCATAGCGTTTTATAAGGAATATCAAATACTGACTTCATTCACCCGTTTAATATATCCGCCAGCCGCCGGTAGGTTTGGTTAATCTCGTGCTTAATCCCAACGGCAACATTGTCTTCCAGTTCGTCGATTAGCGCTTCCAGGCTTGCCAGGCTTTCGTTCAGGGCTGTGTGGAAACCGCGGGAACAACGGAACCAGTAGCTGCCGTTAAAATCGGTAAACAGAGAAATAAAGCCCAGTTCCTTTCCCGGTTTTTTTCCGGCAAGTGCAGGAAGCAGTACCTTGGGCAGTTCGTTGGCAAGTTTGGCAAGGCTCGCTTCTCCGGAAAAGAAGTTTTTCTTTCGTTTCCATTCCCGTTCAAG
>WRIX01000056.1:8839-14759 GCA_009782495.1 Treponema sp. | reverse complement strand
CCCATTGGCGGTTATATCTATCCGCCGAAACCGGCGCCGGAAGTGTATGGTTTAAAAAGCCTTGCGTAGATCGCAAATGCCTCATTGCAGCATAGCTGCAGCATTTTCGTGGTTCCAGCGCAAGGCAATATCTGACGGACTTTCAGAAGCAATGTTCCTGATATTCTTGTTACCGCCCAGTTCAAGCAAAATGGTAATCATGTCGGTTCTGCCTGTCTGAGCGGCATAATGAAGAACGGTATTTCCCGTACCGTCCCGGGCATTAATTGCATTGCCTGAAAAAACAGCTCTGACAGCCTTTTCTCCTTTGGTAAGAGCCACGGCAGCAGGTGTTCTTCCGTCGGCTGCAGGGGCAAATACATCAGAACCTGCGTTGGCTAATGTTTTTGCTTCATCAAGAGCATTCATATCCAGGGCAAGACGAAGGGGAGTGCGGCCTTCCGAATCAACTGCCGAAATTCGGCAGCCGCGGTTAATGATAACCAGTGCAGTTTCTGTGGATGCTTTCTGTATAATGGCGATATGGAGCGGCGAAAGACCATCATCATCGGCCATTGCAACTCTGTCCTTGGTCAGAAGCGTTGCAACCATAGCAGGGGAAATGGATATGGCAATATGGAATGGTGTAACCCCATGTACATTGCGGACATGAATGGGAGCGCCGTACGTCAGCAACAGGTTGATAAGATCTTTTTGCTGGGTAGATACGGCAACATGGAGAGGAGTATTTCCGGAATTATTCCTTGTTATAGGATCGGCGCCGGCATTGGCAAGTCGTTCCACCGAACCGGGGAACCCTGCTTCAACAGCTTCCATTAACGGAGTATTTCCCTGTTTATCCCTGATTTCTATATTTGCTTTGCGGGCAATAAGAGATGCTTCCGAAGAACTTAATCCCAGCCGCACAGCTTCGTGAAGCGGTGATTTCCCTTCAAAATTCTGTGCATTAATATTGTTCCCGGCAGCCAATAAAGGATCGATAGATTTTTGAGCATTCCATCGAACCGCTGTATGAAGCGGACTGTTTCCCAATGCGTCTCTGGCATTAATTGAAGCTCCGGCAGCAATAAGAGCATGTATTGTCTCGGGCGAATCGGCGCGGGCAGCCATAAAAAGAGGAGTTTCTCCGGTAGCATTCGGCGCTTCCAGTTTTGAACCCTTACGTACCAAAAGAGGAATATGAGCGGCCAATTTCCACTGGGCAGCATAATGAAGTACAGTGTTCCCAAGACCGTCTTCGGCTGCAAGAGTTTTTTCGGTCAGCGTCCATTCCCGTACATTTCCCGGTGAATGGAAAGCAAGATATATGGGATTTTCTCCTTTGGAGTTAGTTGCAAAAATATCAGCTCCCCGTGAAATAAGCAGAGTTCCTACTGCTTCCCGATCCATTGAAACGGCAATGTGCAGAGCTGTATTGCCTTCTTTGTTTCGCGCGTTTATAAACCCATTCCTGTCAATAATAAGTTCTGCAATTGCCGGATCGTTGCTGTTTTTTACAGCAAAGTGGAGAGGGGTGTTTCCGGCGCTGTCACTTTGCAGTACAGTTTCGGGAGTTAATAGTACATCCAGTACAGCACTGTTGTTTTCTCTGGTTGCAAGATCCAATGGCGTAAGATTCTTGTTATCTGCGGCAAAGATATCTGCCCCATGATTTAACAATAATGGTATAATGTCCGGTCGGCTGTTTTCCACAGCCAGATACAATGCTGTTTTGCCCTCAATATTACGGGATGTTACATCAGCATTTCCTGAAAGAAGTTCGTTGATTATTTTCCCGTCTCTTCCGAGGGTAATCATTACATGGAGAGGTGTTTCTCCGTGTTCATCCCGAAGATTGGGATTTGCCTTGTTGTGAAGCAGAATGGAAATGGCTCTTTCATGATTATTTTCGGGAACAGCAAGATGAAGCGGAGAATTACCTTTGGCATCCTGAATATTTACTTCTGCTCCTCTTCTTATTAACAGTTCCATAATTTCAAGCCTGCCCATTCTGGTTGCTTCATGAATGGCAGTTGAGCCGGAATTGTTTTTTATATTGACATCGGCTTTTTTATCAAGGAAAAAATCAATATAACCTGAATAACCTTCCCGTGCGGCATAGTGCAGCGCTGTATAACCGTCGGCTATACGCATATTATAATTAGCGCTCCGTGCCGCAGGGGCAAAATATGAATTAAAAGGATTGGAAGAAAAAGCTCCTGCAAGAACGAGTGTTTCAGCAGTTTCGGCGCATTCCGGGGAATAGGTGTTTTCGAATGCATAGTCAAGAGCGGTTTTCCCGGAATCATCTCTTTCATTAATTAATGCTCCGGCAGAAACTATGGCTCTGGCCGAATCTGCCTTGCCCTCGCGTCCTGCCAGGTGGATAAGCGTAAGCCCTTCGTCCCCGCGGCTGTTCCTGGATTGGGGATGTAACATAGCTTCCAATAAAGCGCCGTTTGCCCGGACACCCAATAATGCCGGCGTTACGGTATTACTTGTATTCAGGGGGTGATGAATATCCGCCCCGGCAGCGGTCAATTGGCGGACTATTTCCGGATTAGATTTTGACGCAGCAATACCTAAGGGAGTCCTGCCTTCGTTGTCCAGAGCATCCACTTCCGCTCCCATAGCCAAAAGAAACCGTACCATTTCTGCATTATCTGTCTCGGCAGCTGCATGAAGGGTGGTTCTTCCCTTGGTATCCCGGGTAACTACAGATGTTTGCCCGGTATAGAGCGCCTGTGCTTCCCGGGTTTTCCCCTTTTCTATTAAGCTAAAAATCTGAGGATCCTTTGAATTTGAAACCCTGGGTTCTTTGGGTTCTTTGGGGCTAGTGCTGCAAGCGGCAAATAAAATCGTTATTAGGCTCAAAATTGAGACAAGGTAATGCTTTTTCATACATTGATATTCGGCATATTGACACTAAAGTCTTAATTTTGGTATTTATAAGGTATAACTGCGGCCTTGGTGGAACTGGTAGACACGCTAGCTTGAGGTGCTAGTGCCGAGAGGCATGGAAGTTCAAGTCTTCTAGGCCGCAGAAATCATAAGTCTTTATGTCATTTGGTATGTATTATATGAGATTTTTTTATTGATACATCGGTTACGGTAAGGCGACCAGTCGTTCATACTGTTCTTTTTCGAGCACCCGGATGCCAAAAACCTGCCGGGCAACGTTCCTGAGGTACTCGACAGTCATGTTTTTTTTATAGTGCTTTGATGCAAGCTCATCGGTATAATCCCACAGCGGGTAAACTACAAATGGGGTTCCTCGGTCGTAGTTGTAGTGGCATACTGTCGGGATAACCAATGCTGTTTCCACGGTACAGGAGGATTCGTCGTTTGCCTGGGTTTTCTTTACCTTAATAAATGCCAGACCGCCGGTTATTGTGTCCGGTGTCCAATCCGATTGGGTATGGGACATAAGATCACCCAATGAATAATATACTACAAGCTTTCCTCCGTCGGGTCTGGGAATCACATCTATAGGACAGGTTACATGAGGATGATGGCCAATAATTACATCAACCTTGTGAAGGGCCATAAAATCGGCCAGATCCTTTTGAGTATTACTTACCGTATGTTGAAACTCATTACCCCAATGCATCGAAACCACCAAAAGATCACAATGAGGCCGTAACCTGTCGATTTCATGGGCCATTGTCTCCTTGTCGATAAGTCCAACCATCCAGGGCTTATCAGAAGGAAGGGGAAAGCCGTTTAAACTATACGTATAAGAGAGAAACCCAACCTTAATGTCGTTTTTTTCGATAATTTGATGCTCATTTTTACGCTTTTCTTCGCTGCGGAAGATACCCAGATAACGAACCCCTAAAGAATCCCAGAAGTCCATCGTAGCGAAAGCCGCTTTTTCGCCTTTGTCCATCACATGATTGGACGCATGGCTTATCACATTAAAACCGGCGTTTATTAGACCTAATCCCGCGTCCTGGGGGGTATTAAAAACCGGATACCCTGAATGGCCGAATTGCTTTCCGCCCAATACAGTTTCCTGATTAACAAAAGCAATATCCGCTTCTTTAATAATCGATTCAATCTGCGCATAATTGGCACTAAAATTAAAACGTTCTTCGCCGCTTATTCTTGCCCTGTTGTAAATGATGTCGTGAATTAGATTATCTCCTGCAGCAACAATAGTAATGTAGCTGGTTACGGCTTTTTCTGACTTGCGTACCGGTTTTTCTGCCGGTACTGTTGGTTCTTTACAGGAATTTGCCAAAGTAAAAGCAACAAAAACCGCCAGAGCCGTAAATTTAAGGGAAAAACGCATGATTTATTATAGTATGAATCGCCGGGTATTGTCTAAGCCTTCCATTTATGTTATTTTTTGAATAAGTCCTTTGGGACGTCGGCAAGCGGTAAGCCCCCGGTTTTTGGAGCCGGTATTCACAGGTTCGAATCCTGTCGTCCCAGTAACAGGGGAACCTTGGAGTCCCAGTAAGAGGGTAAATAGTAAAACCCAAATTTTTTAGGTAGGAATAATTATGAGTCAGGTTGTATTTTCGGCCCGGGACAGGGCAAATAAAGGTTCTGCAGAGGCAAGAAAACTCAGGAAATCAGGCCGTATTCCGGCGGTACTCTACGGCCGTAAAGGGTCTTCGATTTCCATAGATCTGGATGCCCGTGATTTTATGAACAGTGTCAAAGGTATATCCGAAAGTACCATTGTTAAAGTGGATGTAAACGGCAACGTTCATGAAGCTTTTGTTAAAGCCACCCAGCGGGATATTACGGACGGAACCATACTGCATGTTGATTTTTATGAAATCGAAGGAAATGCGCTCCTCAGGGCCAGAGTATCTCTCCGTATCCAGGGGAATCCCATTGGCGTTCGCGAAGGGGGAATCCTGGAAACTCCGCTCCGCGACGTTGAAGTAGAATGTCTGCCCAAAGATTTACCTGAACGGCTTGAAGTGGATGTTTCGGCGCTAAAGGCAAACCAGGCGATTCATGTACGGGATTTGGTTCTGGGTGATGGGGTAAAACTGATTTCCAATCCCGATCAGGTAGTGGCTTTGGTTAAATTTGCCAAGGCTGAAGCGGCTCCATCTGCCGAAGATGCCGCTGCAGAAACGGCTGAAGGCGCCGGCGCTCCTGCTGCCGGTACTGCCGCCGCTGCAGACAAGAAACCTGAAAAGGAAAAATGATAAGGATTTGCGCCGGAAAATACCCAGTTTTTCCGCATCCTTTGAAGCTACTGTTTTTAATGGCTTAAATTCATCCTTAATTGAAAAACCGGGAAGGCGGCTGATCCTGATTGCCCTTTCCGGCGGCGCTGATTCTACCGCCCTGACAGCGGCCCTGGCTACTGTCAGGGACAATGCTGTAGATCCGCAATCAACAAATTTTAAATTCCATGCCCTTCATGTAAACCACGGAATAAGGCCGTCAAATGCCTGTACTGCCGATGAAGAAGCCGCAGTTGCACTTTGTAAAACACTGGATATTCCAATAACTGTTGCAAAAATTCCTCCTGGTATAGTAAATACCTATGCCCGGCAATACGGTACAGGTATTGAAGGAGCGGCAAGGCACTATCGGTATAAAGTGCTTGAGGAAGAAGCGCTGCGTGTTGGCGCCGATGCCATTGTTACTGCTCATACCGCAGATGACAGGCTGGAAACAATACTTATGGCATTTCTTCGGGGTTCCGGCCCGGCAGGGCTTGGCGCTCTTTCAAGCCTTACCGCAACGGCAAAAAATTCTGTACCCATTATACGGCCTCTTCTGCCGATCTCTCGTGCCGAAGTGCTTGCTTATTTAAAAATACGGAACCTTGGCTATTGCAGCGATGAAACCAATAATGATCAACATTTTTTCCGTAACAGAATACGGCATGTTCTTATACCTCTGCTGGATCAACAGTTTCCGCATTGGCGCGATCCTGTATTGCGTCTGGGAGAAACACAGGCAATGA
>WRIX01000056.1:0-8336 GCA_009782495.1 Treponema sp. | reverse complement strand
ACTGATTCAAATGAATCAGTTTTTTATGCCGGCTTCCCGCTGGTGTTTCGTTCGGCCGGAGAAGGCAAGATTCTGGCTGAAGACCGGAATGGCAGAGCGGCAGAAGCACGAAGCGGCAAACTTGTTTGGAAACGGGAACAGGCTCCGAAAAACGGAAACATACGTTTTTCTATATTATTTAATGGAGGATCCTTCACAAATGGATCATGATGATAAACCGAATAAACCTTTAAAACCCCTGCTTCCCGGCGGAAGGCCCAATCATTTTGCCTTGTTTTTTTTCCTGGCTATGGCAGGACTTTTTGCCGCATATTTTTTCCGGAATGAACCGGCCAATGTGCAGGAGATGGCCTATTCCGAATTTGTCCAGCACATAGAACAGAATGAAATTCTCGAAGTTAAAATCTTTGATAATAATGTAATCGACGGTGTTCGGAGAGCCTATAACGGCGAACAGGTACGTTTTAAAACCCTTATACCCTATGCCGATCCATCTCTTATGCCGTCTCTTATGCAGAGAGGCATCAAGGTTGTCGGAGCTACAGCGAGTACCGGGTTCTGGAAGATAATGCTGGACATTGTTCCCTTTATATTAATCCTGGGCCTTTTTTTTATCATGATGAGGAATATGCAGGGTGCAGGTTCACGGACTTTTCAGTTCGGAAAAAGCAAGGCGAAGCGGTATCATAACGAAGGGAAGAAAATTACCTTTGCCGATGTGGCTGGACAGATTGACGCTAAATATGAACTCCAGGAAGTGGTTTCCTTTTTAAAAGACCCGCAGAAGTTTACCAAGATGGGTGCGCGTATCCCAAAAGGGGTGCTGCTTGTAGGAATGCCCGGTACCGGAAAGACGCTTATGGCAAAAGCGGTGGCGGGGGAGGCCGGTGTAAACTTTTTCCATATGTCCGGTTCCGATTTTGTCGAAATGTTTGTCGGTGTCGGTGCAAGCCGTGTCAGGGATCTTTTTGACCAGGGCAGGCGCAGTGCCCCATGTATAATTTTTATTGATGAATTGGATGCGGTAGGCCGGACCAGGGGCGCCGGTTACGGCGGCGGTCACGATGAGCGGGAACAGACGTTAAACCAGCTTCTTGTGGAGATGGACGGTTTTGATTCCAAAGACGGAGTGATCATCCTGGCAGCTACGAACAGGCCGGATGTATTGGATCCTGCGTTGCTTCGTCCCGGCCGTTTTGACCGCCAGGTAGTGGTGGCCATGCCCGATATAAAAGAACGCGAAGCAATACTCAAAATCCATGCCGCTAAAATTCCTTTGGCAACCGAAATAGATCTCTCAAAGGTTGCGCGTGCTACTCCGGGAATGAGCGGAGCGGAAATTGCAAACCTTATTAACGAAGCTGCGCTTTTTGCCGCACGGAGAGATAAGGCAGCCGTGGAAATGATCGACCTGGAAGAAGCCCGCGATAAGGTGCTTATGGGGGTAGCGCGAAAGACCCTTGTTGTAAGCGACAAGGAACGGCGTATGACGGCTATTCACGAGGCCGGTCATGCACTGCTTCATTATTTCCTGAAAAACGCAGATCCTCTGCACAAGGTTACGATAGTTCCGCACGGCAGGGCGTTGGGTATGGCCATGTCGCTGCCCGAAGAAGACAGTTACAGCCGTACACGGGGCTGGATCGAAGACCGCATTGTAATCTGTTACGGCGGCTGGGCGGCGGAAAAAATCTTTTACGACGAAACAACCACCGGCACCAAACAGGATCTTGAACAGGCAACCGACATGGCCCGGCGTATGGTCTGCGAATGGGGAATGGCCGAAGAACTTGGCCCTGTTACCTACGGTCAGGAAGACGAGCCGATTTTCCTTGGCAAGGAAATTGCCCGGCATAAAGATTATTCGGAAGAAACCGCCAAGCGAATTGACTCTGCGGTTAAAAAGATCCTGACTGCGGCAGTAAATACAGCCCAAGACATTCTGGAAAGCCAAAAAACCGGTTTGGAAAAACTTGCCGATGCCCTCCTTGCCCGTGAAACGCTTGTCGATGAAGAAGTGCGAACATTATTGGAATTGCCGCCAAAGGAAAAGGTGGAAACTTCCGCATAAGTCACTAATTTAAAATAAATCAAGACCATCCCTTTACAGGCATTATTTGGGGTAATTGGCGATGGCCGCTAAACGCATCGAAACTAATGTTGCCACGTCGGTGAGGGGATGGTTGACCATGAAGGCCATTTGGCGTGCTACGACGGCAGCCATGTCAAAACATGCGTAATCGGCAGCCACTTTCTGATTGACCGCAGAAGCGGTCTACCCAACCGGCCTGAATGGGCGTTCATTCCCTCACCGATATGGGAGCATTGATGTGTTTAGCGGGTGTTGGGAAATGATTATTCGAGTAATTGGTGATGGGCTTTTTTCCATGATCGTAGTATACTTACCGTAATGCGGTCTTCGATGGTGGCTTTGTGCCTATTGTTTGTCTCGCTTTCACTTTTTGCCCAGCCAGTACAGCCGCCGGTTCCGGCGGAAGGGCGGCTTTTTTCCGATACGGGCGATGTTGCCATTGCACGGCGATACCTGGAATGGGCACAGCAAGAATATGCTGCCAGAGATACCGCCAGCGCCCTGATTGCCCTGGAACGGGGGGCCGATTATACCGACGTTTCTTCCGATCTTGCTTATTTTACGGCGCTGCTCCAGGCCGTGGCGGGCTATTCCCGTTTTTCGGTTGTAGAAAAATGCCGCCTTGCTATGGAGACAAACCGGTGGGAACGCTATACCCCCGAAGAGTCGCGGCTTCTGGAAGTAAAAGCCCTTACTGAACTCAGGCTTTTTGAAGAAGCGCTTAATACCCTGCGGTATTGCGATCCTGAAAAGTATGAAACGCAGTTTTTACGGCTTCTTGCGCTACGGGGAATTGCGCAGTCCTATACCGGAGAAACTGAGTTTTTGCAAACCCTGGCCGTTATTATGGATCGTTTTCCCCGGGAAACCGCTCCGGTTCGTGTTTTGTTTGATTACGCTTCCCGAAGCGATTCAACAGAAAGCCTGCGCCCGTTAATCGATCTGGCGCTTCGGCGGCTTCCCATCCTGATTGATTCCGCACCTGACTTGGCCTATATGGCAGCCCCTTTTATTTACGACCGGGAACTTGCCCGCAGGTATGTTGCCGCTTACCGCGCCGTGGGAAACCCTCATCCTGCTTCCCTTGTACCGGCATTAAACCTGGGCATTGTAAGCGGAACTCAGGCCGTAGAGGAGCTTTTTGCATGGAGGGGAGAAGCAAGGCGGACAACAGGCAACAACCCTGTTTTAGCGCCAACCGCCGGAACAGTACCGATATTGGACAAAGAACTGATCCTTGCAATAAACACGCTGCTTCGCAGCGAAAGCGAACGTGAACTGCTCCGGCGAAACCTTTTGCGGTTTTCCGGTGTTTTAACAGAAGACAGGGATCACGACGGTATTGTCGAAGTATGGGTAATCTATCAAAACGGTATGGTTGTTGAATATCGCTACGACAGCAATCAGGATGGGGTTGCAGATTTGAATGTCAGCTTTACGCAAGGGTTACCTGCGCTCGCCAGTGTACTGCTTGGTTCGG
The DNA here is from genome assembly GCA_009782495.1 of Treponema sp. Classification (GTDB taxonomy): domain Bacteria; phylum Spirochaetota; class Spirochaetia; order Treponematales; family Breznakiellaceae; genus WRIV01. The sequence goes on along the minus strand of WRIX01000056.1, from coordinate 4,764 downwards.
ACGGCGGTGCGGTTTTTACATCAAATAGCACGCAAAACACACGGGCTTTAATTCGCTGGGAGCGGTACCCGGCTGTGCTTAATGCTGACCTGGGTGCGAAACGTTATATCCCCCGTCCTCTGGATTATTTTTATACTCCGCTTCGCTTTGCCCCGCTGGTATTGGGAGGGCCGGATTATCCCCTGTTGGATGATTTCTCAGGCGCTATTACAGAACGGAGCCTGCTTTCTTTTGCAATAATCCTTGAACAGCCCAGTACGGATTTTCCCGGCGAAACAGAAAGGGTTGAGTTGTCCGGCGGAATTCCGGTAAAATCAACGGTGACGGTAAATGGCAAAAAAGTATCGGAAACAGAATTCCGTTTAGGCCGTCCGTTTGTTCAATACCTTGATCTGGATATGGACGGAAGAATGGAAACAATTCGCCGTTATGATCCGGACGTACCGTACAGGGTACTTTCGACAGAAAGCGATTGGGACGGAGACGGAATCTATGAGTATGCGGAAATTTTGCAAAGTGACGGCAGCATAAAAAAATCATGGGACTTAAACCGTGATGGTATAAGAGAAACGGAACAATAATGACTATAATTAATATAATGATTTTAAATAATTGCAAATGCAGACAAATCTTTCTTGTTCCGTTACTGGCGCTTGTTATGCTGGTTTCCTGTAAATCACAGGAAGACAAGCTGCAACCGGTTAAATCAACTTCGGAATACCGTCTGGAAGATATAGAAAAGTCGGTTGTAGATAATCCTGTTAAGGCTATTCATCAAATTTATACATATCGTTCTCTCTATGGCGAGGGAAGCCGTCATGCATCGGGATTTACTCCGGAAACGGCGGAATTGCTTAACACACTGGAAAGCCAGGCAGTGGAAAACCTTAAATCGGCTCAGGTTCTGGCTTTTGATGAAAAGCGATGGGAAGATGCGGCATCTATGGCCCGTTCACTTGCTGCCCTGGGTTTTGCGGTAGAAGGCACAGGCATGGAACCGGGTGTAATTCTGGCAGAAGCAAAAGCGGCGCTGGAAGAAAAAAACAACCTTAAAGCGTTTCTTTCCGCCGTGCGTTCCCATGAAATTGAAAGTCTTTCCACGGAGGATTTGCTGCCCTTCCTTGAACGGGCGGTCGAAGAAAAACAACGCCGCACCGCAGCTTTTTTCCTTGCCGCCATTGATCAAAAAAGAGGAACAGCCTCCATACCCCGGCATCTGCGTGAATACGCCGAAGGTAAAGACACCGTCAGCGATATGGTAAAAGGCGTGGCTACCGTTTTGGTGGATCGCGGAATGAGAACCGAACGCGGAATGACCTATCCCGACAGGCTTATTGGTTCGGCATTTTTTGTTGATACATCGGGACTCTTAATCACCAATTATCATGTAATTGCCAGTGAAGTTGATCCTGCATACAAGGGTTACTCACGAATCTATGTACGAATGGGAGACGCTTCCAGTCCGCGAATCAGGGCAAGGGTAATAGGCTGGGATAAAGCGATGGACCTGGCGCTGATTAAAGCGGACATTAAGCCCGAGTATGTGTTTCCCGTAGTGGACAGGGTAATACCCAGAATCGGCGACACGGTTTATGCCATTGGATCCCCTGTCGGACTTGAAAAAACCGTAACCCAGGGAATCGTTTCGGCATTGGGACGCCGCTTTCTTCCTTTAGGAGACGTAATCCAGATCGATGCTGCGGTAAACGGCGGCAATTCCGGAGGCCCTGTTGTTGATCGTGAAGGCCGCCTTGTGGGAATTGTTTATGCCGGAATAGAACGGTTACAGGGATTGAATTTCGCCGTCCCTGCCGAACGTCTTGCAGCAGCTTTGCCGGCGATGATTAAGGGAGGCAGGGCCGAGCGTCCGTGGCTTGGTCTTTCTATTGCCGAGACAGGCTCCTCTTCTTCGCAGCGGGCGGAGATACTCTATGTGGCTCCCTTTACCCCCGCATGGGAACAGCAATTAAAAGAAGGTTTGGTTATAGAATCCATCAACGGAGAAAAAATTACCGCAGTACAGGGTTCTCTTATTCCCGCCTTCCAGGACAGGTTTTTTCCCAACAGGCCCGGTGAACTGGTTGTGCTGGAATTATCGAATGCCGAGACAGATGTAAAGGAAAAACGGATTATTATGACGGCTACCCGGCCGGAAGTGCCTTTGGCCGATGCTGCTGCCAAAGATACCAAGGAAAGAATGGCTGCGCCGCTCTTTGGAATGATCCTTGGTCCTACAGGGCAAACCGGTTTTGCTTCATCGTTTATGATTAAGAAAGTGATTCGCGGTTCTATTGCCGACGAAGCAGGACTTTCGGAGCAGGATCCGATTTCCATAAAGGCTTTGCATATAGAAAAGGATTCCGGTATAGCCCTGATGGATATTTCGGTAAAGAAACGGCGTATGGGTTTTATAGAAATGTCCATGAGGCTTCCCGCACTGCTTGATTCGCCGAATACATTGTAATGGTTTCCGGGAGTAAGAATGAATAAACGGAAATTGCTTTTTCCAGCGCTGTTTTTTCTTTGTGTGTATTTGTTTCCGCAAACATCCCCTCCGGCAGTTGAATCACAGGGCGGCACAGAGGCTGCCGAAACATTGCACCCGGCTGAAACAGCGGATGTAACGGATTTTGAATTGCTGCAAAACCGTTTTGGGGGCATTACCATTATCGCGTATAAGGGAGCGGATAAAAATGTAATAATACCGGAAACCATCGGCGGTCTTCCTGTAACAATTATTGGTATTAAGGCTTTTTTTCGTAAGGATCTTTTATCTGTTACTATTCCCGGTACGGTTGTTACCGTAGAACCGCTGGCTTTTGCGGAAAATCACCTTCAATCAATTGATATTTCCGGCTGTGTTTCCATTGGTTATGAAGCATTTGCCGACAATCAGCTGAATACGCTCGTTCTTTCCGAACATCTTTCGTCCATTGGGCCAAGGGCCTTTATAAACAATAAGCTTTCTTCAATTACAATACCGGGAAGAATTACCAATATCGGCAAGGATGCCTTTGCCGGGAACCCTCTTGCGTTAATCAAGGTGGGAGCCAACCGGAATCTTTTTGTCAGTCAGGGGTTTGAACTTTCGTTTGTTAATTACTACATTGGAACGGGAAGAGGCGCCGGCGTTTATGCAAAAAACGGACGGATCTGGTCGCTGAAAGAAGAATAAAAAATACTGCGCATTAGTATTTAAAATTTATTGTCTTTTACCCAAAACATACGCTTCTATGGTATCTGCGTAACCTTTAAAGGTAACATCCTTTCTTTCGGGGAACGTAAATGTGTCCGGTGCCTTTTCCCGGACGGCAGCCGTTACAAGTATGCCCCCTACCGGTGCATTGCTTATTACAGACAGTGATGTCAGACACATTAAAAAGAACCACGGACAAAGAGAAGCCCTGCGAGGACAGGAAAACATTACACCGGAAGATTTCGCTCTGATTCCTGTGGTTATGAATGAGTTTGACACCGCCCGACACGAAAATACCGATCGCAGGGGAAATAAAAAAGTACTGTTTGTCAAAAAGGTAAACGGAACCGTTTACACTGCAAGCGTTGAACGGGGTAACAACCAATTGGGAGTAATAACCTTTTGGAAAACAAAAGCCCGATCGGGTGCCTAATGCCGGCCTTGCGGTCTCCTTTGGCCTAACGTCCGAAACGACCCCGACCAGCAATTAAAGTATTATACAAGTATAACGATTTGTCAAGCAATAATAATGCTTATTATAGCGGGCTTGTCGCCGTTTATTGCATCCTTTATTAACTGTTCCAGTTTTGGCAGTTCATAAAAGATGATTTCTACGGTATCGGTAAGCCGGTCATGTTCTGGTAGCTGCAAAAGTATCAGTTGTCAAATTTCCGTAGTACGCTGTAACAGCTAAAACTTTTCAAAAAAATCTCACGCAAAGGACGCAGAGAATAATATTAAAATTTGAACCTCATTCGAAAACTTCTCGTTTTCCTCTGCGTTCTCCGCGCCTCCGCGTGATAAATAATGTAAAATATTAGTCGTTCGCGATACAAGTAACATGCACTTTGCCGCCTTGTTATTGACGAACGGGCGAGTCGGAAAAGCGGTGTTACAAAGCCCAAAAAAGTTTTATATTATAAGAAGGTGTAAAGATATGGCGAAAGTGCAAACATTACCGGATTATCCCAGGGGGCTTGATTTTGAGCAAGTCTGGGCTGCTTTAATGGAAGACAGGGAACGGTTAAAGGAAACTAAGCAGATTTTAAGGGAAAATGCCGAACGGTTTGAGCAGTGGCAAAAAGTGACTGAGCGTATTGTAGAGGAAAACGCCCGGCAAATCGGAAAGCTTGGCAATCGTTTTGGTGAAGTCATTGAATATATGATTGCTCCTGGTTTACAGGATAAATTCATAGAAATGGGTCTTACCTTCCAGGAAGCCAGTAACCATGCAAAATTTCGGGATTATAACAATAAAATATTCTTTGAAGTTGATATTATGCTGGAAAACGGCGATAAGGCTATGCTGGTTGAAGTAAAAACAAAACCTTCTACCGAAAATGTGCAGGAACATATTGAACGCCTCGAAAAAATGCGTACCTATGCCGATTTGCGCGGCGACAAGCGTACCTTTATAGGCGCTGTTGCCGGTGCGGTAATGACAGACAATGTAAAAGAGTATGTACTAAAGCAAGGTTTTTTCGTTATTGAACCCACCGGAGAAACGTTTACTATTATTCAGCCGGACGGTGAGCCTAAAGAATGGTAGTCATCTGCATACAATCTAT
>WRIX01000055.1 GCA_009782495.1 Treponema sp. | reverse complement strand
TATATCCGCGTATACGAAAACTACAAGGATAACCCTAAACTGCTGGTGGATCAAACTATCAATGGTGCATTAAACAGATTGAGCGCACCGCCCCAAGAAAAGCGCGGCCATGTCGAATACGGCAACCCTAACAAACAATTGGAGCTGCCCTGGGAAGCGATCTTTTCCAAACCGCCTGTATCCCAGGCAACACTTAAAAACCACCGCATTGAGTGTATGGGTAAACATGACATTTATCTGATACGGCGGGGCCTTAATTTTCCGATTAAGATTGTGGATCTACTAACGGTTGATCCCATCGAACATCTTAAGGCGCCATACCAGGGCATGCTGGATTCTATCCAGGCAGCTTTGGAATTGTACTATGCGGAAGTCGAGCGACTTGAGGCGCTCAAAAAATTATAGGAGGCAAACTGATGAAAAGGATTTCAGACAACCATCAGAAATGGCGTGTGTTTCACTTCACCTTTACTTCCGGCAAAAAGCGCCGCACCGTTTCGGTTGCATCTACGAACACAGAAGAAGCGCAAACTTTGATTCTGGCCATGTTTGATGATGTGTCGGCTTTGCGGGAAAAACGGAGGGCAGCATGAACAATACCACGGTGGAACTGGCGCCGGAAGGGTACGAGAAATTAAACGCCGGTCTGGAACGCCTTGAACAGGCCGCAAGCAACGGGATTGCCAATCCCGAAAAAGCCCTGGAGTGCTGCCGGCAAATTCGCGTGGAACTCTACGGCATACTGCAAACCCTTCGGGATGTTTGCGTTATTAAACCAGCTGAAAATGGAGGTAACTATGGCGCGGCTTAAACCCCAGGTGGGGAAAATCAATACCCTTGACGAGGCCAATATGGTGCTCAAGGAAATTGGGCTTTTGGAAAAAGAGCTTGAGTGTATCGACGGCGATGCCCACAAGCTCATCGCCGACATAAAAGAAGATGCGGCAAAAAAAGGACAGGCCATCCGCAACCGGATTGCCGACGATTCCGCTTTGATCGGGGCGTATGCCAAATATAACCAGGCTGAGCTCTTTAAAGACAGAAAGAGCGTCCAGCTTTCTTTCGGCAGTTTTGGTTTTCGTAAAAGCACGTCGATCAGTGTAAAAAAAACAACACTGGAACTGCTTAAAAAACTGAAGCTAACCAAGTGTATCCGGATAAAGGAAGAAGTCGACAAAGAGGCAATGTCCATTTTGGACGACGAAACCCTGGCCCAGGTCGATTCGGTGCGGAAAGTTAAAGACGACTTTTTCTGCGAAGCGGACAAAGAGGAGATCAACAAAGAACTCCTGAAGGAACAGGTAGCTTGAGGGGGATATCATGAACCGGCTGGCCATTATCCACGTTGCAAAAAAAGAACTGGCCCTGGACGAGGAAGCCTACCGGGCTATTTTGTCCGGGGCAGGTGTGTCCAGCGCCCGGGAAATTACGACCGACGAACAGTTTAACACCGTTATGGCTGCGTTCCTCCGGCTGGGCTTTTTCCCGTCAGGGCGGAAGCGCAGCGTTAAGTACCGGGCCACCGTCTCCGGGGCAGCCGGCATGATCAGCAAGAAGCAGGAGTACTACATCCGGGGCTTGTGGGATTTGGCAAGCAGGGCGAAGGACGAAGCGAGCCTGCGGAGAATTATCAAGCGGATCGGGAAGGTGGACAATATTGCCTTCCTGCCCCGTAACTCCGCCCAGGCGGTGATTCTCGCATTGCGGGATATCTGCTGGAAGGCAGGGTTTAACCCCGATACCAGGGAGGCGGCATGTTCTGGACAGTAGAACAAACGGCATTTTATTTGCGGATGGAACTTCACCAGGTCTATTACCTCCTGGTGATGGGATACATGGAAGCCGTTAAGGTTGGGCCGAAGCTCTGGCGGATACCGCCGGAAGGGGTAAGGGAGTATGCTAAGCGACAGCCTCAAGGAAAAGATTGGGAAACTGCCGGTCATTTTATCTATAAAGGAAACGGCGGCCTTCTTTTCGATTCATTACCTGACCGTGTACCGCATGATCCGGAACGGAGAACTCCCGGCCTGGAAAGACGAGGACGGGAACTGGTGTGTCCTCCGGGACGATCTCAAAACGTATTGTTCAAAACAGTCAAACCTGTAAATCAACTGGAGCTTTTTACATCTTGAGTGAATACTACCTCTATGGTAAAAATAAATAGGGAGAATGCATTTTGGGATTATTTGATTTCTTTAAAAAAAGCGAACCCAGTAACCAAAACAAACTAGAGGAACAGATTGAAAAAACACCGGACAATGGACTTGCTGAAAATTGGATAAAGTATGCCCACCCTAGCAAGCAGGGACTATACCCCCATGAAATTCTGGCATTATACTATGCCACTTCTTGGTATACAGATGAAAATGATCCTGATATGTTTCAGGGCTTTTGGTGGCACAGGTATGGTGTAAAAAATGTTCCCACCATTTTTAAATCTCTTTTTGAACGTGGTTTTCTGCAGGTTGAAAATTTACAGTGTGCTATTGAGAAGGAAACTGTTACTACTCTGAAAACGATTCTAACTAATTATAACCTAAAAACCAGTGGAAAAAAAACTGAATTGGTACAAAGATTGATGGAAAATATTTCAGAAGAGGAGTTAAATACCCGATTCCCTAGAAGGAAATATCAACGTACGACGCTTGGGCAAGAAGAACTGGATGCGGAAGAATATGTTACTTTTATTCATAATCAAAGCATAGAAGATTTGAATATATGGACTCTAAACTATCTTGTTTATTCTGAACCCAGAATACCCTACCGTGATATAATCTGGAAATACCTCAATGAACGTAGCGTAAGGTATGCCATGGAGGGACAATACGGCTTGTATCGAAATTGTCGATACACCATGGCTGGTTTTACCCTTCGCGAAGGTAAAACAAAAAGTGCGCTGGGGATGTTGGTAGAAGTAATTTTTTATGATTTAGCTGCTCATCCCAAAGAAGAAATTCTAACCGATCTTATTGATGACATAGTATATTGTAAAAAGAAACTTGGATATTCTGATGAGGAATTCCAAGCTGTACTTCTAGAATTAACAAACGGGTTATCTGTCCCCAGACAAAAGTTCACTTCAGCAAAAGGTGTTGAAAAAATATTGAAAGAAGTAAAAGAATTTGAAAAAAATAATACCGAAAACGATGATGACATTTTGCCGAATCCAGCAGCTGAAGTGGTACTGGAAGCACTAAAACAGGACCTGCTGGCTTTTTTGGCAGCGCGTCAGCCAATGCCTCAAAAAGATTTTGTCGCAGCTTGGCGCGAGACTAACCCCTATTCCCGTATAGGAGATACTCACGGCGTTTCGCATTTTCTGGAACCAGTATTTCGTAGTCTGGTAGATGAAGGAAGAATTCGTCGTGAAAAGTCTGGGCGTTCGCTTAACTTGTTTGTAAATCAATAAATTTCCCTCTTGTCAGCAGTTCTCGTCTGTGGTATCTTGAAAATACCTTGAATTAATAGCGGGAACCGCGCCCGACAGTCAGCGGCTTTTTTATGCCCTGACAGCAACTCTGTGAGCTTCCCCCGGGTATCGGGTAGCCGTAAGGCCCCGGCGGCCTCTATTAAGCCGAGGTAATACCCGGGGGTTTTTATTCTCCGGAACCTGAATTAATAGGGGGTGTTCTATGAACAAGAACACGCAAACCGAACGGCAAAATTACCAAATAACACCGTTCAACTTCGAGAACCACACTGTAAGGACAGTGATGGTTGAGAATGAACCTTGGTTCATTGCAAAAGATGTGGGAGATGTGCTTGGATTGAGCAATATCAGGGCAACAATCCGGAGCTTCCCAAAAAACGAAGCTAGTGTAAATACTATTTACACCAGCGGACAAAAAAGGGAAATACTTACCGTCAACGAGCCCGGCCTGTACCGGCTGGTATTCCAGTCCCGGAAAGCAGAGGCGGAAAAGTTCAAGACCTGGGTGTTTACCGAAGTGCTGCCGTCCATCCGGCGGACGGGGATGTTCCTGCCCGAAGGGATGAACGAGATGGTCCGGCGTACCGTCCAGGACGTAGTAACGGTCCTGGAGCGGGACGCCCTGCTGCGCCGGGGTACGCTCCTGCAGGACGAGGAAAAGCGCTTTATCACAAGCCATGCCGCATACCCAGTCTGGCGTATCGCCGCCCTAACCGGACGCAGCGAGAAATCCATCCGGCGCATCCTTAAAACACACCGGCCGGAACAGCCGTCCCTGTTTGGGGAGGCCGCTTTATGAGCCTTGACCTGTGCGACAAGCTGAACAATACTATTTACGAGCTGACCGCCGTGTCGGATTTTATCAAACGCCTTGGTGACGAAAGCCACCTGCTTGAGGAGGAAACCCCGCAAGGGCTTCACCTTATCATGGGCGACTGCATCGCAGCGTTACAAAAGATCAGCGCCGCCCTCTAACCATTGCCGGATCGGCTCCCCGATCCGGCTTTATCACATCTAGAGTAATTTCCCCACCCCCTCTGTATGGTACAGGTATGATTAATTACAGCTATATCAATACCGTACTGGCAAAGTATGAAGGCAAAGGGTATGCCCGGGGATATATCCCCTGTAAGGGCGGAACCTACTACGGGGGGAATGACCCGGCGAAAGGCGAACCCTTTGGCGCGTCCGGCGTAACGATTGCAACGGGTGTCGACCTTGGCCAGCAAACCAAGGCCGGGCTCGAAAGCATGGGTATAGCTGCCGGTACAATCGCACTCCTTGAACCCTATCTTGGGTTAAAAAAATGGATGGCTGTTGAAAAGCTAAAAGCCGTACCCATTACGATTACCGCCGAACAGGTAATAGAAATCGACGATGCGGTTCATGCGTTTTACATTAACAACACGGCGAACATGTTTGGCCGGGAAAAATTTGAAGCAGCACCGAAAGAAGCCCAGGCCGTAGCTGTTTCCCTCCACTATCAATTTGGATCACTCCGCAGGGACGCCAGTCCCGGGCTTGGGTTGGCCTGGGAAGCAATGCGCTCCGGCGACTACAAAAAAGCTGCACAGCATTTAACTAATCCTGCACAATGGAGTGCTGAACACCGTCAGTATTTCTGGCGCCGAAAACAGGAAGCGGGGTTACTTAACGCGATATAGGGTTCTTACGGGTACGGCAGTAAGCCGTCCCAAAACATACCAGGAGGTTGTCATGAATAATGTCATGAATCTTTTGCCGTTTTTTATCGCCATTGCCATCGCACTGGTGGTAATTTTTACCGAGCTTATCAAGCGGATCGATAAAAAGAACCGCCTTAAAGGGTATCGGGTATATATCCCGCTGGTACTGTCCTTCATCCTTACGATGCTGCTTGAACTCGGCAACTTCTTTGCTGCCTCCCAGTCGTGGTTCTGGTGGGCGGTAATCTTTGGTTTTTCCATATTCGGGTACGAAGCGATCCTTTCCAAGATCAACAAAGCCCTGAAAAACCATGAATAGCATTGTCGTGTCCGGCGTCATTGCCGGACTTGGCTTCATTGCCGGGGGTTTTTTAGGAAAGTATTTTTATAATCATTTACTAAAAAGCCTTGTGCAGAAAAAAGAGGAGGAGCTGAATGCGGTTAAAAATACACCCGCTGTTGATCTTGTTAATGCTGCTGATAACGCAGATAAGCTTCACGCAGACGCCGCCGGAATTGCCGGAAAATTCCGGGAATCCCTACGGAATAAAGTTGGAGCAATCCTATCCGGGCGTCATGGTGATCCGGCTGATGGAGACGGCGGAAGCGGAACTTGAAGCAGCCGTTCATGAAGCGTATGCCGAAGGGTACAAGGCCGGACTCCTGGCCTCGCTGTCCGACGTGGTTTATTACATGGCGCTAAGCGAAAACCTTCAGCAAAAACTGGATGCGCAGCGCCGCAGGCTTCCCGCATGGGCTTCGATAACGATTGGTTTTGCCGGCGGATTCTTTTCCTGCTGGATGGCGCAGCGGTAACTATGGACTGGGTAACATTTTTTGCGCTTTTTCAATCATGGGGGCCTTCAGCCATTTCCTCCGTCCTCGTTGTTGTTGTGGTATACCTTATAAAAAAGGTGGATCAGATCGGCAAATCCAATGCCGAGCGTTCGGAACAGCTCCAGAAAGTTGTAGACGAAAGCATTGATGGAGTACGCAACCAATTCAGTACCCGGTTCCAGGAACACAAGCACGATATCGACCGCATCTGTTCGGAACACAGCAGGAGGCTTTCATACATTGAACAGGAGTATACCAAAAACGATATGTTCTTGAGGGAACTTTCCGGTTGGAAAGGGGAAATTAATCGCCTCTCGGATCAGCTTACATCCCAGTTTATGTCGTTTACTCAAAGCATTATCCAGATATTAACCGGGGGCAAATCATGAAGGCTACCATCTTGAGGGGAAAACTGCTGCACCTCCTGCGGAAAGTCTACCCCGAAGGCATAGACACAAAAACCATTTTCAGCGTCCTTTTTCAATATCACAAAACCGACGAAATCTCCGCTTCCCTGGAATACCTGGTCGATAAAGGGTATGCGGAAAAAAAACAGGTTCCCCATCCCTACATGGAACAGGAGACACTGCAATGGTACAAGATTACGCCACAGGGAATCGACCTCATTGAATGCAGTATCCCCGATGATCCCGGAATCCTCATTCAACGAGGGTAACCATGGGACAGAAAAGCAAGGCGGATCAGTACGGCCTTAAGGAACTTATCGCCGAAAAATATGACGGCGGAAAAAAGACCATTGTCTACGTTACCGAAGAAGTCAACGAGTATCTTAAGCAAAATGGCTATAAAATAACCGTAAGCCGGGAAGCGGTCCGGCATGCAATACGCAATTACGAGGATGAGATCGCCGATGTCCGCAAGGGAGTCGAGATATCCAAAGCGATGGCGGAAGTCTTTAAGGATCACCCGGGCACCGAACAATCCGAAGCGATGCTGATGTGCCTTGCCCAGCTTGTCACCAAGGAATTGCGGAACATCGAAAGCATCAACTTTGAAGACCCCGCAGAGATGATTCACGCAACGGCAAAACTTACCCTGGCACAGGCAAAACTTTCACAGTACCGTACCCAGGCGGTTAAAGCCCTGGATAAAGCAAAGGAAAAAATCAAAGCGGAACTCCAGGCGGCAATTCAACACGATCCGGAACTGCTGGGACGGCTCTGTAAAATTGTTGACGATACAAAGGTAAAATAATGCCGGAAGGTCTGCTTAACGAGCTGGTAGGGAACGACCGGTCTTCCCTGGAAAAACAACAGCGGGTAAAACGCTCCCGGAAAGATTTTGGCTTTTTCTGTAAAAATTACCTTGCCGATTATTTCTTTACCGATCCTGCCGAATACCAGTCTATCCTATATGATGTGGCTGATACTCGTTCCCTTTCCCCTGACGTTGCAGATCGGCTTAAACCCTTTGTCGATTATAAATATCACAGCCTTCTAAAACCAACAAAAACGTTGGCCGGTGCGATGTTTGTCGAACCCCGGGAACACGGCAAAACAGTACGCTGGTCTTTTGCGTATGTCCTGTGGAGCATCCTTACCGGCAAAACCAAGTACGCCCTCTTAATCGGTGCATCCGGCGATGCGGCCCGGGAAAACCTTATCAATATCAAGCTGGAGTTGGAAGAAAACGAACAGCTGGTAGAAGACTTCGGCGAACAGCACGGTAAAGTTTGGCGCGATGATCGAATTGAACTCCTAAACGGAACCTGCGTCCAGGCAAAAGGATCCGGGGCATCCATGCGCGGTACCCGTTTCCGGCAATACCGCCCTGACTTAATCCTGCTTGACGACATTCTTAAAGACGATGCGGTGGAATCACCGTCCCTGCGTGACAAAATTTCCCGTTGGCTTAAACGTGTTGTGTTCAACCTGGGCAAAACCGCTTTTATTATCTGGGTCAACACAATTTTCCATTCAGACGATCCTGTTTCACGGCTTATTGACGAGGTAGAAGCCGGAACCCTGAAGCGGTGGATTGCTGTCCGCCTTTCCTGTTATCGACCCGACGGATCCCCGCTCTGGCCGGAATACTGGTCCGCTGAAACCCTGGAAGAAAAACGGCATTCTTTGGGCTTTGACAGTTTTTCTACCGAATGGTGCAACGAGCCGCTTTCTGACGAACAGCGGATAATCCAGAAAGCCTGGGTACGGTCCAACGCATACCGGGAACTGCCGCCGAAAGAGGAACTGCGTTTTTTCTGCGGCGTGGATCCTGCTACAGGCAAACACGACCGGACAGCGGAGGTACCCATTGCGGTACACCGGAGAACCGGCATCATTTACGTTTTGCCGCCCTGGGCAAAAACCTGCAGCGAAACAGCCACAGTTCGGCAGCTTATGATCACGCACAAACTGCGCGGCTTTGAGCTTATCGGCTGGGAAGACGTTGTATTCAGCGGCATCTACGGTAACTACATCCAAAAACTGGCCGCAGAAGAAAACGTTTATCTCCCCATTAAAAAACTTCCGGTAAAACTTTCCAAAGACGCAAAGGTACGGTTCCTCTCCCCGCTCATAGAAAACGGCGTTATCCGTTTTCCGGAATCCGGGGCGGAAGACATAATCGACGAACTTACCAATTTTCCAAAGTGGAAGTTTGACGATCAGTGCGACGGCCTGTACTTGGCAGTGCAGGTAATACCCGCCGGAAGCGGCGCCCCGGTTGTTTCATCGGTAAAACGGACAGCGGTAACAACAGCCCAAAAAATTATCAATATGGCACGGAGGTGGTGATGCTGTGAAAAAGCCCAGCGCTAAAGTCTTGACGATAACAATACCTCTTATTAGCAAACATCATTGTTGTTCGGATTGCAAAAAATACCAACCGAGAAAAAAGTGGTGTAAACAGTGGAATAAGCCAATAAATGACTGTGCTTTTGAATGTAAGCCAAAACCGGAATGGGAGAAAATATAATATGAAAAAGCCTGACAATAAAATTTTAACCACACAGGTAATAACCGATAGCCTGTTGGGCAGTTTCCTCAACTATATGCCGAATCCAGACGACATTCTCCCGGGGGCTCTTTCATCCTATGACGTCTATCGGCAGATGCGGACAGATCCCCGGATTAAGTCTTTGCTTAATAAACTCAAAACAGCGGCGCTCAATTTTCCCATACACATTACCCAGCCGGAAGGCTGCCCCGATTCCCTCTTTACGTTTATAAAAGGTTTTGATTTATGGAATAAACTGTATCAAAAGCTTAAGCGGGTGTATGCGGGGCTTGATTACGGTTTTTCCGTTTCGGAACTGGTCTGGCGTATAGAAGATGGGCAGTATATCCCCGATAACATCATAACCCGCAAGCCCGAACGCTTTGCCTTTGGTTATGACTGGAAACTATACCTGAACGAAGCCGGGCGTCGAAGGGCGCTCAATGAACCCTACAAATGGCTTGAATATCATCACGACACCGACGATGAGAACCCTTACGGGACGAGCGTTTTACGCTGCGTCTACTGGCCGTGGATGTTTAAAAAAGCAGGATATGAATTCTGGCTTCAGGCAACAGAGAAGTTTTCTGTTAAAACCATCCTTGCCATTTTTAAAGCGGAAGGTGACGAGAAAAAGACCCAGGCACACGCCAAGCAGGTCGCAGAACAGCTCGTTAATATAGTTTCAGGATCCGCAACGGCCGTTGGCAACGTGGAGTCCATCCATGAAATCGGTATGGATGGCGATCTTATTGGCTTTGCTTCTTTGGTCGACGCGTGCGATACCCAGATCAGCTATGGCCTTACCGGACAGACCATTGCAACCAGTAAAACTGACGGAGGGAGTTTGGCCCTGGGCGAAGTCCAGGCAGATCTGTTTTATGAAGACGCTATGGGTATAGCACTGGAAGGCCAGGGGCTGATCCAGAAAATTATCAACTGGGCGGTTGAATTAAACGGCTATTCCGGTACACCGCCACTGGCGGAAGTCGATACTGAACACCGTGCGAGTTTTGACCAGGTTATGAAAGCCGTTGAGCGTAAAGTCCCAATTTCCAGGGATGCCCTTTACGATCGGTATGGTCTGCCCCGCCCCCGTGATGAAGAAGACACTTTTGTAAACCGTGAACCTGCAGGGTTTGAATTGTCGGACAGTAAAAAAAAAGCCCTTCAAGGAAAACAGCGCTCCCGGATGAACATTATGTAAAGGAAGAGCGGATCAGGCTTGCGGAATTGGACAGCCTGGATAAAGCCGCACAAAGCCGGATTCAAAAACACATCGGAAAAACGGTTTCTGATTATTTAAAAAACCTATCGAAAGACGACAATCCACCTGATCTGGCCCAGCTTGAAATTCCCTATATTCCCGCGGTTAATCCCGAACTTACCCAGGACATAGAACGATTGTTTTCCGGCGCTTTGCTGCTGGGAATGGATCATGCAAAAAGTAAAATAAACCTTGCCGATGTGATACCATCACTGTCTTTTGATGAGGCAGTTTCTTTTATGAAAAGCCGTGTACCGGTAACAAAAAAGGAATGGCTTGACCTGGAACCAAAACTGCGCTTCCGTGCTTTTACAGTCGCACGGCTTACCCAGCTTGATTATACCGACGCCGCACGGCAGGTGTTATACAATGCTATGGAAACCGGCAAAGGTGTAGCTGAAACGTACAATCAGTGGCAGAGATTACAAACCCTTATAAAAGATGATGCCATGCAGCTCCGCCCTGGTTATTGGGAAAATGTTTTTCGCACTAACACCCAGACTGCGTATGTCACCGGAAAACTTATGCAGTATAAAAACGATCCGCCCCCGGCATGGCGCCTTCTTGTCATTGACGACAGCCGTACAAGTAATATTTGCAGGGGCCTTGTTAAAGAAGGGAAAAACGGCCTTGTGCTTTCATCCGATCATCCTTTCTGGAAAACCTTCGGGTTCCCGCCTTACCACTACCAATGCCGGACCGGTATTCAGGCGGTATTTAAAACCCAGATTGAACACGGCGTAGAAGTGGAAAATCCGGACATTGAAAAAATGGAGTTTAAACCGATGGCGGGTTTCGGAGGGGATCCGTTGGATAAGGAAAGCTGGTGGATGATGACAGAAAACATGGCGCTACGGGCAGCTCGTTATGACATCTTTAATGAGATTGAAAGTTTAGCTAAAAACAATGGTCTTTATAACTTTGCCCTTAATCTTGTGCTCGGGGAAGATGTGTCGCGATTAATAGGAACCAATTATACGGTTAGAAAGGCGACAGTTGCGGAGCCTTTGCAAAAAGAAATTCATGCGGCGAAGATATTGGAAGAAAACGGCCATACGGTATTCTTTGCCCCGGAGAATAGAACAAAGAAAATGAAAAATTACGATGCTATTATTGACGGAAAGCTTGGCGAATTTAAAAAATTGGAATCCTTCGCCAAAATAAAAAAACGGTTGAATGAGGCAAACGGACAGAAAGTTTCTATTGTTTGCATAGAGCCGCCTACTGAAAATAATACCCATGATGAAGCAATTTTGGTTGTAAACAACTGGTTTAAATCCAGTCAAAAAATAATCAAATATGTCGATACGGTTCTTTTAATTTGGGGAGGAAAGGTTACAACTATAAAAAAATAACCCCTTTTTAAACAGTGGCCGCCGACCTAAAGCCCACGGGGGTTCCACCTCTAAGGGGTTACTTAATATATACTTTATTGCCTGTAAAAAGTCAATTAAAATACCATATAAAGAGGCTGAAAATACCGTTTTGAAACCTATTTCTCATGAAAAAAAATGAGGTAAACGGTTTGGGTAACAAGATTAGCGTTTTTTGGCACTTTTAAGGCCTTTTTTCACCTTTTTGGCTATTTTTTAGTTTCATAGAAAACGAAGCCTTATTTCTTTTAATTCTTTATAATATAATACTTTATGGCATTTTCCGGGGCTTTTTACTTTTTGCCATTATCTATGTAACTTCACACAATGGATAACTGTTCATCTTTTCCAAAATACTGTTCAAATATAGCATCAATATTTTTTAAAATGGAATCAGCAACTTCATCTCTGTCAACCAGGATAAATTTATCATTCTCAAAAACATAATGTGTCTTTTCATCCTGTTTATACATAAAATCTTTGAGAAGGCAAGAAGCTAAATTAATGGGCATTACTTTGTTCCTGTCCTCCTTAAGTCAGAAACAACATTATTAACTATTTCTTGATCGCTTTTATTAACCGGAATTGCTTTGATTGAATTATCCACATCAGGATTCTCAATAGGTTTATCCAAAGAAGTTCGTGGAAAGATTTTCTTATTCATCATACTTACTTCTCTTTTATAATATTTTCCCATGTTAATCCTCCGGCATGGATGAAAACCCGCCTTCCATGCGGGTAACTCTTTACTGCGAGATTTTATGTAAACGTATAGATATCCTAATACTAACCATACAACAATATAAAATTTATACTTATTATTGATTTTCGTCAACAAAATTATAACATTTGAGGTAAAAATTTCTTAAAATATCATATATCTTCCTTATTTTTGGAGAAAATTGCTAATTCCTTATCATGTAATATGTTAGAAAATACAATTTTTTCCACACTGCATTATTAAAGAAAAACATCAGCCGTTGATTATTCGCTAATAGCTACTATTGACAGCTGTTTTACATTGCTGATAAACTATAATTGCAAGGTAAAAGTATGATTTTGGAACAAAGGCAACAGGCAACAGGCAACAGGCAACAGGCAACAGGCAACAGGCAACAGGCAACAGGCAACAGGCAACAGGCAACAGGCAACAGGCAACAGGCAACAGGCAACAGGCAACAGGCAACAGGCAATTATCTACTTCTCATAAATAACCGTGTCAAGCCCCCTTGGGGCTTGGAGCCTAATTGGAATAGATTTTATTCATCGCCATACGGCGATAATGGGCTTCAACAATCCAATAGCTTATATTTTCCCTCTTTTAGCATTTTTTCCTCAAACGTATAAAATTTTCTATACAAAGGAGTGTAATAATGAAACATAGCAAAAATGTATGCATCGGGACTGTTCTTGTTATGCTGGCAGTGTTTACCGCCAGCCTGTATGCACAGGAAGCAGAACAGTCAAAAACCAACTACTTCTCATTCGGAGCGGCCTGTATTGTAGCTTTTTCGGACGATATGATATCGGCTGGTCCGGGTTTGCAGTTTTCGTGGGTAAAATCGCGCCTGTTTACGAATTTTCTTGGGATGGGAATACACATCGCTGCGATCATGCCCATTGGTGAAGATATTGGCTTAGGGGCAACGCTTATAGCCGGACCTGCCATGATAGTCTTTGATAACGGCAAATTCAAAATACCTATAACACTGGGAGTGCATGGCGATTTTGTTATGGGTGGAGAAAGAGATTTAGATTGGGTGTGGAACATTGGCGCCGGGGCGGTTGCCGATTTTGTGTGGCAATTCGGTAAAAAGTGGTACGCCTATGCCAGGGTACAGATGGCCTGCAACTTCGGCGTCTTTGAATTTCACCTAACCCCGGGATTGGGTATGGGTTTAAGCTGGTAATAAAGACAGTAATAAGGAGTAAAACATGAAACGGAAATTTATTTTAATAGCGGTGTTTGTAGCTGTGTTTTCCACGGCAGTAATAATTACATCGTGCGATAATCTGGGAACCATAAATAGCTTGATAGGAGGCATGAAGTATTCTATCCAGGTTACCAATAGGCTGGGAGGCAGAGCAGTTGAAGCCGGAGATACCGTTGAATTGTATATTCGCGGTTTAGAATATAGTGAGGATGCTAAACCGCGGGCACTTATCCTTATCGCTGATGGTTTTAGAGACCAGGGAAGTAAGGGCGGAATATTGTATAACGCAGGATGGTATAGTGTTGAAGCAGATTTAAAGGTTACAAATGATGTAAATAACGGTCCATATTCAACTTTTTTTATTTTGATCAGCTACATAAGAGTTAAAGGAAATGTGTACAAATTTCCAAACGAGGGTGCACATGAAAGTGATGGAAAAATGTTCGGTACCCATCCCAGATGGGGTGCTTATGGTTATCCTGATAATTTCTCCGGTATTACTGTAAAAAATTCAACTAAAAGTATTAAGACTATTCTGACGGTAGAACCTGAGATTCTTGGAACACCAAACAGCGATGGTTATGATGACCAAGGTCTGGCTACAGACCCTTACGCCTATATTAAGATTGAAGGAAGGCTAAACGAGTAATCACAACAGTGATTCCGTTTTTTCTCTTGTTGTACCGGAAGGCGGCGGATTCTGGTAATAGCCAATAACTGCCTTTTTTTGCTATCGTGGGCAGACTTTTCCTGATGCGTATTGCTTTCGATATCAACAATAAACGGTTCCATGTGGCGTCCGTTTTTATCCGCCGCAAGGGATTTAAAACTTAAACCCTGGTGTTCTTTTTTATCCGGAGCCGATTCTTGCGGCAGTCCGGTTACAAAACGTTCCGATGCGGTAATGGATCCGGCTCTTGTAATAACCGGTCCCAGTTCTTCACGGTCGTCCAGTAAAGTACCCAGCCTGACTCCAAGAGCCCTGGCGATTTTAATTAGCGGAGCCAAATCCGGTATAAGCCCTTCGTCTTCGATTTTTGTAATTAAATCAACAGAAATACCGCTCCGTTCGGAAAGCATTTCCCTGCTTATTGAGTAAGTTTCGCGCAGTTCGGCGATATGTTCGCCCGGCGTAATAGCTGCCATGAAAGATAGTTTACTGGTTTAAGAAGGGATGGGCAAGAACCCGTGGTAACAAGTGAGGATTCGATAAATTGATATATTACACCGGTATCGGTAATAAGACTGGCCCCGTTCTTATTCAAAAACCAGGTCCAGGTATCGCCTATCACCCATGATCCTGTCATTTTTTCTATTGTTGCGGTAATTATAAAACCTTCCGGAAATTCTTCCGAATATTGTCCGGTGTTTTTTATGTATTCCCATTCGGTAATTCTTGCAGTAAAGCCAGTATTATCTACGGATTTTCGGGCGATTAGAGTATCTTTGGAAATTGTATAGAAAAAATTATTTTTTGGATAATGCCATAATCCATAGAATTTGGTTTGCAAATCCGGACTTAA
>WRIX01000054.1:8079-15077 GCA_009782495.1 Treponema sp. | reverse complement strand
GAATCGTCTTCATTGCCGTCCGGTATTTTAATTAGATGGGGCGGGATTTCCGCAAGAAAAGGAGAAGGGGCGCATTCAACAATATCCTGAAGACGCCGCCGTTGTTTACAGCTTGTAATATAAAGTTTGTCCCGGGCTCTGGTAATGGCAACGTAAAAAAGCCGCCGTTCTTCTTCCATTGGACCTAAAATTGAACTCTCGCCGTTTTCGTTATTTTCAGCCCCGTTTGCCAAAACGGAGTCTTCAAGGCTTCGTGTATGGGGAATGATCCCTTCTTCGGCGGCAGCAATAAACACGACCGGGAATTCCAGACCTTTGGCAGCATGAATGGTCATAAGGTTTACTTTGCCTTTTTCTTCGTCCCTGTCATCGCTGGATGTAATAAGGCTAACCCGGTTTAACCAGGCATAAAGACCGGTGTCAAAATTGTCCGGATCCTTTTCCCAGTTTTCAATTGACTGAATAAAATATTCGATATTGGTAAAGCGCCAGCGGGCGATTTTTTCGTTTTTGCTGAACTCCGCCACCAGGTACGGCCAATAATCGATATGATCCACAAGGTTCCGTACATTCTCCGCCAGGGTTAATTTTTTTTGACCATCCGTTCGTCCGAAAATCCGGTTCCGGAAACTTTCAATCATGTTCATAAAGGTATCAAGTTCTCCCCTGGTTTTGGGAGTAAGGGGAGATGAAACACCCGAAGGAAGCCGGCAAAGTCTTTCTATGGCATCCCAGAGACATGTTTTGTTTTTTCGGGCCAGATCTGAAATTATCTGAATACTGTTTTTTCCTATTCCCCGGCGTGGAGTATTGATAATTCGCAGCAGGTTTACATCATCGCTGGTATTGGCTATGACCCGCAGGTACGAAAGGACATCTTTTATTTCTTTTCGCTGAAAAAAACTCATGCCTCCGGATATTTTGTAGGGTATGTTTGATTCAAGAAATGTTTCTTCAATGCTGCGCATAAGTGAATTGGTCCGCAGCAGTACGCCAAATGAATCATAGTCAAGATCATCGTTTATCATGTGGTCCTTGATCTTTCCGGTAATAAAGTTCCCCTCGTTGTCTTCGTTTTCGGGATAGAAGAGTTCGACATCTCTGTCTCCGGTTTTGCCCGACCAAAGGTTTTTTTCTTTACGGTTGGTGTTATGGGAAATTACGCCGTTAGCTGCTTCGAGTATTGTTGTAGTGGAACGGTAGTTTTGTTCCAGTTTAATTTCTTTTGCACCGGGAAAGTCTTTTTCAAACATAAGAAGGTTTTCGTAGTTTGCCCCCCGCCATGAATAAATGGATTGATCATCGTCCCCTACAACGCAGACGTTTGCGGATTTATTGCCATCCAGTGCCAATAGCCGCATCAGGCGGTATTGAATAAGACTTGTATCCTGAAATTCATCCACCATAATATAACGGTAACGGCTGCGGTACTTGTCGAGGATATCGTTTTGGTTTTCAAAAATTGTTATGGGAAGAACGAGAAGGTCGTCAAAGTCCAGTGCATTATAAACCTTCAGGCTGTTCTGATATTCTTTATATACCCGTTCGTATTTTGCCGCTTCCTGTATTTCCCCTGCGATTCCTGCTATACCCGGAACATTGCGCCAGGTAAACCGGCCTGTTTTGATATTGGAAAATAGCTGGCCCAGTCCGTAAATATTGGTTTTATCGCTTCCTATCCCGCATTCCTTCAGGGTTTCCTTAATAAGTTCCGCCCGATCGGTCTCGTCGTAGATAGAAAAATTTTTTCTGTAGCCAAGTATTTCTATTTCTTCCCGCAGTATTTTTACGCCAAAAGCATGAAATGTGCTGACGGTAAGGCTTTGCAGTTTTTTCCCTGTCAGTTCTTTAACCCGGCTTTCCATTTCCCGGGCCGCTTTATTGGTAAAGGTCAGGGCAAGAATTGCGTGCTGAGGAATTCCCGATTTAAGCATCCCGGCAATGCGGTATGTTATAACTCTGGTTTTTCCCGAACCGGCTCCGGCAATGATAAGTAATGGTCCTTCAATGGTTTTTACCGCTTCCAACTGAGGGCCGTTAAGTTCTTTTTCAGGATCTGTTTTCATGTACATGCGGAGTAGAATAAAGCAGAAACTTCAGTTTGTATACCGTGTTTCCCTGTGAACGATTAACTGTTACCCCGGGGGTCTAAACTAATGCTAGTTTTTTAAGAACCCCGGAGTTCACGAAATTCGGCCAGATTTCGCAGTTTTAAGGTTACCTTTCTCTGAATTTGGCGTACACGTTCACTGGTAATGCCCAGGATTTTGCCTGTTTCTTCCAGACTAAGCGGATTTTTACCATCCAAACCAAAACGAAGCCGGATGATTCTCATCTCCCGGTAAGAAAGCCTCGAAAGAATGTTCTCTATTGAGTTCTGAAGGGTAACAGAAAAAGCTGCTTCAAACGGTCCTTCCATAGAATCATCCCTGATTAAATCGGATAAACGGGTCAGATTTTCGTCATCAACAATGGTATCAAGGCTGGTAGTCTCCTGGGAAAGCTTAATTATCTCTTTTATTTTATTAATTGGAACTCCCAGGTATTCCGCCAATTCTTCTTCGCTGGGGTCGCGGCCCAGATCCTGTGCCAGCTGTTTTGCTACAAAATAAAATTTTTTAATTATATTGAGCATATGAATGGGAATGCGGATCACCCGGCCTTTGTCGGCGATGCTTTTAATAATTGCCTGCCTAATCCACCATGTTCCGTAAGTGGAAAAGCGGAATCCCCGTGTATGATCAAACCGTTCTACCGCTTCGAGAAGACCTATATTACCTTCATTTATCAGGTCCAGAAGAGACAATCCCCGGTGCTGATAATATTTGGCAATTGATACAACAAGGCGCAGATTGGAATGGATCATCCTGTTTTTATTGTTTCTTAAACAGGTTTCCAGTTCTTTTTTACGCTTGCTGTATGCTGTTTCTTCTTCCCTGCCTGTAAATTCCTCTTTCAATTCACGCAGCTGACCCCGGTAAAATTCCATTTGTTCTCCCAGGTACCGTTCATCCTGAATAGCTAACAGGGGATAATGGGAGATTTGCTTCAGGTACACGGCCAATGGATCGTTTTCTTCGGGAGACTTCCATCGTTTTTCCCGGATGGTGACTCTCCGCTGCTTTTTTTTTGCACGATCCCTTTCCCTTGCTTCACGTCTGGTCAAATCAGGCGGTTTTCCTGCGCCTGATTTATTTACAATTTGCAGTTGTTTCCCTTTTAATTGCTTTGTCATAACAATAACCTTCCTGATTGTATTCTGCCCGTAACAAAAGCCCAAACTACACCCTGTTTTGGTTTTTTTTGAGGAAAATTATTACCCTATTGGAGATGAGGGAAGTTAGGCTCTTGGGGCCTTAGCGGGATCTACCGGGGTATTTCCTTTGTAAACAAAGAAAAAGAGTTGTGATTTTGCTGTCTTTGTATCAATTCCAAGTTTTCCCAGTTCGGATCCGGTGGCGATTTTATCGCCCTCTTTAACGGACAGGGTTTCACAGCCCCCGTATACATATAAGTACCCTGCGGACGTTTGAACAATTGCGACCCTGCCGAAGCCCCGGTAAGGGCCGGCGGATACGACCATTCCTCCGGTAAGACTCTTTACGCTTTCCTGACGTTCGCCGGTTAATTGGACACCATTAAGTTTGCCTGAAATTTGGGCAATTTCTTTTACCCTTATTGGCCATTTAACAGCCGGATCGAGTTTTATTGTTGTTGTGGTATTCCCGGAATTGTCCGGAACAGGCTGGGAGCTTCCTGTAGTTACGGACTGGCCGGAAGGGTTTGGCGTTTCACTCTGACCGGAAGGTTGTACGGAGTCAAGGGCAGGAACCCGTATTTTTTCGCCTGCTTTAATTACATAATTGGAAGTGAAACCGTTTATTTCAAGCAATTCAGAAACGCTTATGCCGTAACGCCGGGCCAGGCTGTATAGGGTATCGTTTTTTTCGACACGGTATTCAATATAGTCCTGCCGGGAGGGTTCGGTCTTTGCCGGAGAGGAAGATTGCGTTGAAGAATGTGCGGGGCTTCCCTGTACTCCGGGTATTCGTATTTTTGTTCCTGCCTGAACCTTCGCCGGATCGCTTATTTTATTGTATTTTAATACTTCATCGGCGCTAAGACCATACGATTTGGCTATGGAATAGATAGTATCTCCCGGACGCATCACATGAATTGTGTCTTCGGAAAAACCAAATCCGGCAATAAAAAAGGAAAGTAATATACAGATTACCAAGCGATTCAAAGAGGATGCCATGCTACATTATCGGTAGTTCTTTCAATTTTCAGTAAATTGATATAATTGACTAAATATGTCGTGTATGATTTTTTCTCTGGATTAAGAGTTATTTACCGATTACTATAGTAATATGGAACAAAAGAAGTTTCTAATTTGGTGGATTTTTGCCCTTACGGTACTTTTTACTGTTCATGCCCAGGAAACAGTTCAAAACCAGGAAAACGAGGTTTTTGCCCCTTTTGTATCCCAATTGGAAGGTGAAATCCGGAATAATCTTATCCGCCTTTCCTGGCAAGACGCCCGGGATATCCGGGGGGCGGTGTATATTTATCGTTCAGAAACCTCCTTTTCGACTCTTTTGGTTCTTCCGACTCCGGCAGAAGTGCCTTACGGAACCGGTTCATATCTGGATGAAGTTGAAAATCCCGGAATTATCTACTATTTGGTTGCTGCAAGTGATGAATATGGCCGGAAATACATACTTCCCATTCTTAATACCAACACGTTAAGTGTTACCGTAGGCCCTGAAAACGTACCTGGTAATACTGCCAGACAAAATCAAAACGCCCGTCTGGCGCCGGCCCAGCCAAATGCCCCTCTGCCCGGAATTGAAGAAATGAATGTCCGGATAGACGAAGACAGGGTGATAATTAACTTTTCCGGAGCTGACAGGGAAAAAAATCTTATACTTTACCGGAGTTTAAATCCTATCAGGAGGCAGGAAGACCTTCTTTCCGCTCTTATTATCAGGCAAAAAGCAAGTTCTCCGGTAATTGATTACCCGGTACCGGGGCTTAACTATTATTATGCTCTTATTTACGAAGAAGATCTTGCCAACGGCATTTTCAGTCTGCGTTCAGGGTACAATGTTACAGACGCGGTACAGATTCAAAGTACTGCCGGAACCGGTTCCAGGGAAATGCCTTTACCCGGTTTAAATCTTTCCGCTTCCCATGGTGGGAGTTCCTCTGCTTTAGATGGGCTTCCCGGTTTTGTTACGGAAAGCTTTGGTTTTGATACGGAAACAGTTTTTGTTTTACCGGAACGGCGTAACGAAAAAACGTCCAAAAAAGAAACCGAAATATTTTCCGAAGATCTTGTTAAAGGCGGTATCGGCGAAGAATATCAGCTTAGGTCAATTGTTCAGGGTTATTTCTCCTTAAAAGAATGGAACAAAGCAGCGGAAGAATTCCGCCGATTTCTGGATCTGCCGCGGAACAAAGACAATAAAGCAAGAGCACAATTCTATCTGGGACAGGTTTACTATTTCCAGGGAAGACCCAGAGAAGCGCTCTTTCAATTCCTTGTTGCTCAGGAGCAGTATCCAAACAACTGCAGTTCCTGGATTCAGGCTGTACTGGGAGATTTTACCAGGTGAACTTTTAGAAAAGCCATGTTTTTGAGCCCAAAATTACCGTAATGTCCGCAGCAGTGCCCGCAGTTCAGGATCTGCGGCGGTCTGTGCAGGAGCGGAGGCAGGCTGTTCTTTCTGTGTAATAATTTCGTCTCCGGCTTCAATACGATCATAGTATCCGTTCCGTGTAAGGTTTCCGGCAGATACTTCTTCGTCGGCTTCGTTTATTGATATAGTTCCTATAATATCTCCGGAGGAATAAACCAGCCCAATACCTTCGTTCTTTAAAGACACTCTGCCTTTTTTTACAATGTCGTATACATTGCCAGTTTTTACTCCGTCTGCCCTTCCTTTGTCGATAAGGCCAATGCCTGCTTGCCTGGCAGCCAGTTCGCTGCGGAAGGGCAGGGCGGCGCTTAACTGATCAACAATGTTTTTTCCTGCGTTACGGAGCCGATCCGGGCCTGTCCGGTAAGCGGAAAATGTTCCGGCCGGAGAACCGGTGCGGCCTACAAATAATTCACCTTTTAAGGAAAGATCCCGTTCATTTTCTGTAATGCTTAGGATAAGAAAATAATCCGCTCCTCCTTCTCTGGCTGTTCTGAATGCTGTGGAAAAGGAACTCTGCCTTAATTCCGCATTCATGGGATTTATATTGCGTTCATGCATTAAAAGGTCTTTAATAAATGCCGAGCCTACCGCGGCGCTGTCAACATGGTACAGACCGGACTGGGAAGCGACTGAAAAAACAGCTATCTTCCAGTGCCGTTTAGTTACCAGCAACGGTTCCAGCTGCCAGCGGCGGTACAGAGCATTGGCCAGGCGGGCAGTATTATTTTCAACCAAATCGTCAATTCCCTGATTTCCCAAGCCAAGATCCTGCATAAACCGCAGTTCTTCCATTGATCGGGCGGGAAATCCCTGGAGACGGAGCAGTTCGGCGTAGTCGGATCTTTCGCGGGCATAGGGATTTAACCGCAGTCCCCGGCGGTATTCAAACAGGGCTTGCTCGCTTAAATTCCGGGTTCTGAAATCCCTTGCACGGGAAAAATGCCATGTTGCCCAGCGGCGCCGCGCCGCATCTTCAACAGCCGTTCCGGATATAAGCAGTTCTTCCAGGGAATAACGGATAAACTCATCGTCCGGCGCAACGCCAAGCGCTCCCGTTAATACGGTAATGGCATCCTGACGGCGGCCAAGCCGGGAAAAAGCCATTCCTTTTAAATACCAGGCTTCGGCGTTTTCTCTCTTTTTTGCAATGATTTCATCAGCCAGTCTTGCCGCTTCGTCAAACTGTCCCTGACGGTAGCGGAGCTTTGCCAGAAGTATTTTTGCAGGGTCAAAATTGCTTTTAAAATACAAAGCTCTTTCCGCGTACCGGATACCTTCGGCAACACGGTTACC
>WRIX01000054.1:0-7436 GCA_009782495.1 Treponema sp. | reverse complement strand
GATCTTCCCGAGTTGTACAGGGACGATGCACTCCTGCTTTGGGCATGAACTTCCCCTGAAGCGAGTATCAATGTAAAAAGTAACGTAATTGTAAAAAACAAAAAGCGTTGTTTCACAGATCCCTCCCAAGAATTTCCGCTAATAATTTTTCCTGAAGTACCAGCATTTCTTCGCTGTCGTCGTTGGACGGATGATCCATCCCTGCAAGGTGTAGAATACCATGAATTAAAAGCCGATGTAACTCTTCTTTGGGACTACAGCCGTATTCTTTTGCATTTTCCCCGGTTTTTTCCAGTGAAATCACAATATCACCGGGAAGAAAATGTTCCCCTGCCGTTTCCCCCATTACAAAAGAAAGAACATCCGTGCTTTCGTCAAGGTTACGATATTGGTTATTAAGTTTTCGTATTATTTCATTATTGCAAAAAAAGACTGAAAGATCCCAATGATGTTTCCCCAGTCTTTCCAGAACTTCCAGTACAAAAGTTTCGGTTTTTTCCGGTTCTTGCGGGCTTTCAACCCCTTCAATGCTGATGGTTACTTTATTGTTCATCGGCCGTTGATCCGTTTTCATGTTCCGCATCTTCGGAATCGCTTTCTTCTTTATGCAGTTGATCCGAAGAAGAACCTTCATGTGCTTTCGTTCTTTCGGCGGAGTGAACCGGAGCTTTCGACGATCCTGCTGCTTTCGTTGGATCCGGCATTTTGGGGTACTCAATCCGTGAATGATAATACCCGGCCAGCACTTTTACAAAAGCCTGTTTGATTGTTTCCAGTTCTCTGAATGTCAGATCAGAATGGGCAAGCTGGCCGTGATCTACCTTTGCATCAAAGAGTTCCTGAATGAATTTTTCCAGACGTGCGGCTGTGGGCTTTTTTAACACCCGTGTAGCCGCTTCGGTTATATCAGCCAGCATTACTACGGCTGACTCTTTTGATCGGGGAGGACTTCCGGGGTAGATAAAATCTTCTGTGTTTACATTACCACCTTCGCGCTTAACTGCTTCGTTGTAAAACCAGGTAATTACCGAATTACCGTGATGTTCCGCAATAAAATCAACAATCGCTTCGGGCAGGCCGAGAGACCGGGCTTTTTCAATTCCGATTTTTACATGGCTCCTGATTACAGAAGCAGAGAGCCGGGGTGCGATATCTTTGTGCTTGTTATATGAGGTCTGATTTTCTACAAAGTAAGACGGCTGTTCCATTTTGCCTATGTCGTGGTAATACGATCCAACCCGTGCCAGAAGTGCATTTGCGCCGATTTCCTGACAGGCGGATTCGGCCAGGTTAGCAACCATGATTGAATGGCTGTAAGTGCCCGGTGCAGCGTTAAAAAGCCGTTTTAAAATGGGGGAGTTTAAATCCGAAAGTTCGATCAGACGGAATGGGGTAACGGCATTAAGCAACTGTTCCATTATGGGAAGTATTCCGATTACCAGGAGTCCGGAAGCCAGACCGTTAAAAGCCGCCCAAAAAATCACTCCTCCGTATTCTGCAACCGGCGCCTGACGCAAAAGCAGAACGATCAGTATTGATGCCGCATTGGCGGCGGAGATAAGAACTCCCGCTTTTACCAGGTCCATGCGCTTTTGCGCGCCCTTTAATACATGGGCAGCAGCAATTCCCGAACAAAGCGCAAAGATATATGCGGAGATACTGTAAGCCTCGGAAAGAAATGCTCCCAGCGGAAGTAACATTGCGGTTACCAGCGCCATGGGGAAACCCAGTAATATGGCGGAAAGCATTACCGCCAATGCTGTGGGAATGAGTATTGATACCGGGAAATAATCGCCCAATTGTACAAAACTGTTGGCAAAAGAAGCGCCAATCAGGTACGCTGCTGAAAGGGCAGTCATCAAATAGCATTCGGCAGGCCGTAATTGCCGTCCTCCGGTACGCTGACCCATGTGGAAAACAAAGAAGAGGTATATAACAAGGAGCAGGAGAATTTGACCGGCGATAAGACGGGGATCACGTTTGGTCATGGAAAGATTCAGCGCCCTTAGTTCTTCCATTTCTCCTTCGGTAATGATAAACCCCTTGCGGATTACCCGGTCTCCCCGTTCGATAAAACGGTAAACAGGTTCCAGATGGGAACGGACTTCCGCTACTCTTTGTTCGGTATCGGCCTGAGAATAATATACATTTTCCTGAAGCAGGGAACTGACTATGCTTCCCGCTCCGGCCGAATATTCCCGGGAAAGCCTTTCGTTTTCGATGTACCTGAATATGAATGAATCCAGATTGTCCCTGGTAATAACACGCTCATAGGCAATCCGTTCACGTTCAACCCGTTCACCGTAATTGTGAAGCAGCTCGGCTATATCAGGATCGTAAGAGGCTAGTCCGTTCTCCTCTGTTTTTTCCGGCAGAATAAAGATCCCCGTTTCGATAAAAAAGTCCAATTCTTTCCGGCCCGTATCCAGCGAGGATAAACGGTTTTGATCCTGATACAAAGCCGTAAGCTCTTCCCTGCTGAAGACGCCGGGAAATTCGGTTTCGATGCTCTGTAAATAATTTTCCTGAAGATTGTCTTCATTGAACTGACTTTGCGAAAAGAGTACAAACCGGTCGTAGCGTCTTCGTATTTCTTCATTAATGGAAATATCAAATTTGAATACTGCGGGAATCTGGCGTATTGTCGCATTCATGTTAAGTCTGGTGGCTTCTTCATCAACAAACGAAACCGGCTCTTCGGCAATTACATCGCGATCTGCAACTTTTCCCACTTCATATTCATCAATGTTAAAAGAAACCTTTCCGTTGGTAAAAAGAATAATTACTGCAGTTATTACAAACGCCGCAATACTTACAATGGCAGGTCCGGTACGGATCCGGAGTATTTTGATGCGGCCCAACAGCTCCAGGTTCTTATTTTTTTTCGGCATCGTATGCCTCGATTATTTTTTTGATTAATGGATTTCTTACCACATCGGCTGTGTTAAGGTACGAAATAAAAATTCCTTCCACACCGGCAAGAAGCGAAAGTGCATGGAGTAAGCCTGAATCAATTCTCCGGGGCAAATCAATTTGCGTTGTGTCTCCTGTTATCACCGCCCTTGCTCCCCGTCCTATGCGGGTAAGGAACATCTTCATTTGTTCTTTGGTTGTGTTTTGCGCTTCATCAAGAATCACAATACAGTCGTTAAGGCTCCGGCCCCGCATATATGCCAGAGGCGCCACTTCTATAGCCCGTGTTTCTTCCATATGGTGAATAGCTTCGTAAGGAACCAGAGCTTCCATTGCATCGTAAAGCGGCCGTAAGTACGGATTGATCTTCTGGGCAAGGTCTCCCGGCAGGTAACCAAGGCTTTCTCCGGCTTCCACAACAGGGCGGGTAAGAACAAGCTTTCTCATTTTTTTGGAAAGTACCAGCCGGAGAGCTTCGGCAATTGCCAAGTATGTTTTTCCCGTCCCTGCAGGCCCGACGCAAAAACTTATCTCGTTTTCCCGCATACCCCGGATATACCAGGCCTGGTTTTGACTGCGGGGAAAAACTTTGGCAAATCCCTGGGGTATTTGAATTAAATTATCACGGAAGGCAGCCAGGGAGTGCCTTTCTGTTTTTGTCCCGTGTTGGGTTTTATCGGATTCATTCCGGGAATCGCTGGAAATATCTGAATCCTGTACAAATATTCCGGTAAGGGCTTCCACGTATTCGGCAGAAGGGCTTTCCCCCTCTTTAACCGACTGAATAAGGCTGTCAATTACCGTTCTGAAACGATCCTGTCCTGCCTCATCAACCCCGGTAAGGGAGATTTCATTGCCCCTGGTGTGAATATGCCCCCCAAGGCAGCCGGCAATTACTTTGAGGTTCTGGTCATTGACTCCGCAGACACCGGACAATATTTCGTTACTGTCCAGGACTATGGTTATTCCTTCTTCCAATAATACCTCTGGGTTCAAGCATATATCGGGGTTATTATACTATTTCCAGTCCTTTCTGTCGACAGCCGCAATTATTACATCCCTCCAGATTTCATACCCTTCAGCCTTTATATGAAGCTTGTCCCTGGCGAATAATTCTTCTATTAATTCACCCGATTGATGCAGATAGAGGCTTGAGATATCAATATACCTGATATTTAAGTATCCATCGTATTTTTGTATGATTTTATTAACAGCGTTCATCCTTTTTGTTTCAGGATCATCAGTTCCCTTCCCGCAGGGCAAAATGGAAAAGAGGAGTATTTTGCTCCTGGGCGCATTGGTGCTGATTATTTTTAAAATTTTTCCGATGCCGGCAGCTATTGATTCGGGGCTGTTTTTGTTGTTGACCCCTATCATTAAAGTAACATATTCAGGATCAATACCGGCAGGAAATTCACCGTTTTCCAGCCTCCAGATAACGTGCTCTGTACTGTCGCCGGAAAAGCCAAGGTTTGTTATTTTGTTTTTGTACTTATTATTTAGATCTTCCCATGATTTTGTAAATTCAAAACCCTCAGTAATGCTATCGCCGATAAGGACGATTTTTTGATTTTTAACAACATTGTCACCTATTTTGCTTTTATGCCTGTCGTTCCACCATTTGGCAGTACGGTTGACAGGCACCACGGCCGGATCATTCAGAGGAACCCCTGGAACGGGAAGCTCACCGGAATTGGTTGTCCTGCCAGCACATCCTATGCAGTGAAAGATAATTAAAGCAAATGTTGCAAATCGACGCACTATGGTTTTCTCAAAAAGAGTTTGGTAATAATAAAATGTTTTTTATGGTATGTCAATCCGGAATTTTACATTGAGACTCTCAGAAAAAATTAATTTCTTCAAATTGGCAGCATGAAAACAAGTGAATTTGTCATTTTTAATTAAAAAAATCAAATATTTTTAAAATATTTTCAAAAATAAGCGAAAATGTTATTTATTTTTTTTTCATATCTGATATCATCAGGAAAGGGAGAAACAAAATGAAAATTTATTTGTATGTACTGAATACACTCGCTGATTGGGAAATCGCGCACTTAATTGCAGAAATTAATAGCGGAAGGTTTTTAAAGAGAAACATTGAAATACCTGAAATAATAAAAGTTGGTAATGACTTAACTCCCATTAAAACAATGGGCGGGCTTGAAATTACCCCGGACATTGATGTTCATAATATTACTTTGGAAAATGGTGATGTAATAGTTTTACCCGGCGGTAATACCTGGCAAAATGAAGAAAATCAGGAAATAATCAATATGATCCTTAAAAAACCGGGTATGGATATTACTGTGGCTGCAATTTGCGGAGCTACTGCTGCATTGGCAGAAGCAGGAATATTGGATAATAGAAAGCATACAAGCAATGGTAAAGGTTTTTTGGAAATGATGTGTAAGAACTATAAGGGAAAAGATCTTTATGTGGATAAACTTGTTGTGGTTGATAATAATTTAATAACCGCAACCGGATTTGCACCTTTGGAATTTGCATACGAGGTTATCAGGAAAACAAATCTAATGGAAAGTAATACATTGGAGGCATGGTTTAATCTATACAAAACAAAAGATACAAAATATTTTTATGATTTAATGGAATCATTAAAATCAACAACCCCGCCCTGAAGGACGGGGTATTAAACCAGCTTGCGAATAAAAATGTGAACAGGTGTAAAATGCTTAAACTATTTAGATTACTTGTTAAGTTTTTCCGCATTATTACCTTGCCGGTTTTGCTGCCGCATTATTAATTGCATTAATAATGCAGTTGATGTAAAGATTTATAGCCGTAGTATTGCCTCCAATGTGGACTTTGTCCGAGCCAAGAAGCTGGGGCTGCTTATCAATCTGTAAAGCCCAATCTGCAACTGTAATAAAAGGATGAATATCCGGTAAAGTCCGTAAATACTGCATAATTTTATATGTCATCCAGCTTTCATTCATTGCAGCGTTGTATGGTGTAACAAATATCAATCTATGCCCGCTTTGGAGATCGTCAATTATTTTATTAATATAATCCAGTGAATTTATATTTTGATTGGTACCCAGTGACACCACCACATATTCACGCAAGCTATGATTCTTCTGTAACGCCATTATAAGGTTGTAACCCTGCCACATCTGGCGTGATCCTTCCGCATCTACATAACAATCAGGTATCGATTCAGTCAGTTTTTTACGGGCGCCAAGAGAAACCGAATCTCCGACTACGGTTACGCCGTTTAAAATCCCGTCTGAATTAAACGTTACCTGTAACCGGGAAAGCTCATAAAGGTCCGGGTCTGATAAATTTCCGGTAAATGTCCTGTTTTGCAAAGTACCCAAGACAGGAAAAACTTTCGGCTGGGCCAAAGGTTTGCCGTTGATGGTTTTTGTTAAACGCTGGATCTGTCCGATTTCATCTGCATCCTGATAGAGATACCCGGTAAGGAGCTGTTCTTCCAGTGAACTTATTTCCGGCACGCGTGCAAAAACAATACCGTTTAAAGAAAAAGCTGTTATAACAATCAGTAAAAAAACTGCATACAGCGAACGGCGCAATACGGAGGAATTGAGTTTTGATAACGGAAGCCGCCTGCGAAACAACGGTTCCAGACAAAAGAATACAAAGGCCGAAAAGACAACAGCAGCCGCAGTTGCAGCGACAGCCGCAAAATTGTTGTTCCAGAATGTATAATTATTGTTAAGCGGAGTATAGAAAAGAACAATATACAAAGGCCAGTGAAACAGGTAAATGTTATACGACAAAGCCGCAGTCATGGTCATTGCACGAGGTTCGTTTATATCAGGCGTCAATTTATGCAGAAATCTTGCTGCAAAAATAAACAAAATTGCCAGAAACGATGCAATTGCAAAACCGTACCGGTAGCTTGCCTCTCCGGAAAAAGTCAATGTACGTGCCAATACAATAAAGGAACCTGTCAGCAATACCATCCCCAAAATTGTAATAACACTTTGAAGTCTTAATAAAAATGGGGATTCTGTTTTCCTGCCGCTGATTGTTCCTGTAAAAATACTTCCTGCACAAGCTCCCAGCAGGAATGTAAAAGCGCGGGCTCCGGTATCGAAATAAGCCGGTGACGGATCAATTATGTTGGCGTTGTAAATTGTCTGCATCCGCAGATAAGAAAATACCGCCCCCGTTACGGAAGCCGCAATCAGTATTAGTCTTAACAGAACAAGGCTTGTACCGGCAGAAGCTTGAAATAATTTCCTGAGCAGCAAAGTAATACATGCGCAGAACAATGCCCATAAAAGATAAAGATGCACTTCTACCGCAAGAAACCATGTATGAAGGAACAGGTGGGGCAGCATCCGGGACTCATAAGAACCGCCGTTAAGAACTTCAAAATAATTGGTAACAAACCCCAAAGCCGCGGTAATTTGCCGTCCTATATTAACGATAAAGTCGGAGGAAAGCAAAAATGTAAAAGGAAGTGTGAACAAAATACACAGTACAAGCGGCGGATAAAGCCGTAAAAAACGGCGTTTGTAAAAAGAAAAAAGAGCGAA
>WRIX01000053.1:8073-15148 GCA_009782495.1 Treponema sp. | reverse complement strand
GCGAATACAACAGTAACACCTCTGAATACGAAATTTTCTCCTTCCTGAGCGAAAAAATCCTTGCCAGAGAATTTACCACTTTTTCAGCGTTAAAAACCTTTGCCCAGCCCATCGTCAGGGATACAAAGATCCACCCCGTAATAATGCGATGCTTTGAAATGTTAAAGCGGCTTAACTGGGGCTTTTTTTCCGACATGACCCTAAAAAGCCACAAACGGCTCTGGAAAGAATTGGTTATTCCCGACCAGACGTTTCCCGAAGCAGGCGATTTAAAAGATACCCTTCAGATTTCCAACCTGTACATTGCCATGCTAGATATCCACGGCTATACCAAATTCTGCATGGATTCCCGGAAAAACCTTTCCATGATGCACACCCTGGACTGGGCCATGAATACCGAAGTCCGCCGGATATCCACCTACTGCCAGGCAGTAAGCCAGCGCGAACGGGGAGACGAGATGGTCGTGGTTGCCGCCAGTGCAACCGATGCCCTAACCGTAACACTGGCAATAATGGATTATTTCGGAAAAACCAACTATGTGGACGATCCGGACATCGTTACCAAGCGGCAGGGCAATGCCGAAGCGCTGCCTGTCTTTAAATGTTCTGCGGGAATTACCGGAGGCAATACTCAAAGCCCTCTTATCATAACCGAAAAAGGAAATTTGGCAGGCTTTCTTCTTAATTCCGGCGCACGCCTGCAAACCAGAGCAAACGAACTATCTTCCAAAGAAAGCCGGATTATGATAGCCAAACAGGTTCAGATGAACTTTATGAAAGAAAACCAGGCCGGCAAATGTTCCCTTCTTAAAAACAATGCCGTGTATTTCTTTGATACCGGCCATATTGAATTCAAGGGAGTAATGATCCCTACCTGCGAAGTGGTATTCAAACCGGAAGAACGCTACAAGGAACAATTTGCCGATGAGCTGGCTCAGCTTTTTGGATCGATAAAGGAATCTTTGTGGGAACAGCGGATATTCCTGGACTTAATGAACCTTCTTGCAAAAATCGCTGCGGTAATGCCCAAATTTTCAATTACACCCGAAAAGCCGATTCACGGCATGCTCAGCGTTACCAATGATTCCTTTATGCAGTTATGCAGACTTGCCATGAAAGCTTATACCCAGGACGAAGATTATGCGGCCGCGGTAAATCTGCTGAAGGAATTTATTGCCCTGGTCGATCAAATTCCGGGCTATGACAGACTTGTTGTAGATTACATGAAAGGCGTAACAGATAAATATGAACTTCTGTATAAATATTTTGAAACAGCCATCGACAAGGAAATAGAAGAAAAATCCCAGCAAATCTACCAGGGCCAGTATCAAAAAGCTTACCAGGCAGCAAAAAACGCCGTGGGTATTTACGAAAAACTTTTAACAATGGGCCGCAAAAGCCCGGTACTCACCAAAAAGAAAGCCCTGTGGTTTAATTTAATCAAGGCCAATAAAGAGCAGATGGTGTTTACCCTGTATTCGGGCAAGAAATAATTTAAAAATCCCTCGTTTTTTCTTTCTGTGCTATAATACAGTAATGAAATCAATCTGTCTGCATGATGGAACAGTCCTTACCGGATTTGCCATGATGGAGCATTGCTCGGTCCTTATAGAGGATGGGGTTATTGCGGATGTTTTTTCACAGCGGCGTTTTGAACAAAAGCATTATGGATCTGATGTAAAAATTATCGATGTAAACGGCGCCTACATTGCCCCGGGTTTTATTGACACTCACATACACGGTTACGGGGGTTACGGAACCGATGATGCGGTATACCCAGAAACGGCGCTTACCAAAGATCCGGCGGATTCCATGCTGGAGATGTCCCGGCTCCTTGTAAAACAGGGCGTTACGGCTTTTAACCCGGCGCTGTACCCGGCAGCGGGTGAAACAATGACCAATGCCGTGGCAAAACTTGCTTCCGCCATAGGCCGGGAGTCCGGAGCACGGATTATGGGTTTCCACCTGGAAGGGCCTTTTCTCTCTCCCAACAAGCTGGGAGTACAGCGTCCGGAAACGGTAAGCCCTGTAGACCTGTCATACATGGAAAGGCTCTGGAATGCCTCGGGCAAACACATTGTTAATATGACAGTAGCGCCGGAACTAAAACACATGCGAGAACTGGCCCTGGACTGCATAAAAAAGGGAATAATCCTTCAGGCAGGACATACCGATGCATCATACGAAAATATGGTAGAGGGTATGCAGGCCGGCATACTTCATGCCACTCATCTTTTTAATGCGATGAGTAAACTCGATCAACGGAACCCCAATGCAGTCGGAGCTATTTTGACCCATCCCGAAATATACTGCGAGATTATAGGTGATGGTAACCATGTCCACCCGGACCTGTTTAAGTTATTGGCACGGAACAAGCCAATCGATAAAATAATCCTTATAACCGACGGCCTTAGGCCAACCGATCAGAAACAGGGACCGTTCTTTGCCAACGGTGAGGAAGTGATCTTCGAGAACGGCTTTTTTGTCCGTAAGACAGATAAAGTTTTGGCCGGTTCGGGACTTACCATGATCCGGGGCGTTCAAAACATGGTTCGTTTTGGATTTTCTCTGGAAGATGCGGTAAAAACTGCCAGCTCCAATCCGGCGCAGGTAATGCGGTATATCCGCAAGGGAACAATAATCCCCGGAATGGATGCGGATATAACGGTATTCGACGAGGAATTTACTGTCCGTTTGGTTATGGTAGAAGGCGAATTAAAATACGAAAACCAGCCATTTTTAAAAACTGAGGTTTAGAAAAGCTTTAACCAAACAAGGAGCATATATGCGTTTAATTATCCATAAAGATTACGAAAGCATGAGCCGCTGGACAGCTCAGTATATTGCAGCGCGGATTACCGCCAAAGCACAGAATGCCAAGCCCTTTGTGCTGGGTCTTCCAACCGGTTCCAGCCCTTTGGGTACCTACAAGGAACTAATTTCCCTGTATAAAAACGGCTCTCTTTCATTTGCCAATGTAATCACTTTTAATATGGATGAATATACCGGTTTACCGGAAGATCATCCTCAAAGCTATCACCGTTTTATGCGGGATAATTTCTTTTCGCATATCGACATCGGCAAAAACAATGTCCACATTCTGAATGGCATGGCGGAAAACCCAATAAAGGAATGTGAGGCCTACGAAGAGGCGATTACCGCCTGCGGCGGAATCGATCTGTTTCTGGGCGGGGCCGGAGCGGATGGGCACATTGCTTTTAACGAACCCGGTTCATCCCTTGGTTCCCGAACCAGAGTAAAAACCCTTACAGCAGACACCCGCATGGCAAACGCCCGGTTTTTTGGAGGAGATCCGCAACTGGTCCCTGCAACGGCACTAACAGTCGGCGTGGGTACCGTAATGGACGCCCGGGAAGTAGTGGTTATCGTTTCCGGACATAACAAAGCCAGGGCTCTACAACAGGCAGTGGAGGGTGGGGTTAACCATATGTGTACCCTTTCCTGCCTCCAAATGCACCCAAAAGCGGTAATTGTCTGCGATGAAGCGGCCATTGAAGAATTAAAAGTTGGTACCGTGAGGTATTTTAAAGACATAGAAAAGCTGTAGACAAAAAAATATTACCTTGTCTCCGCCCTCATTTTATGCTAGTATTGAATTATGGGTTTCCTGGATACCATTATAGGTCTTTTTGGCGGCGGTAATGATCCGGAAGCAGCCAAAAAAAAGCGGCTGCAGCAGCTAGTCAAAGATCTTGGTCAAAACAAATACAGCAAATTTTACCGTCCTAAAACCGGTGAGTTAGGGCCCGCTTTTGCCAAATGTTTTTTTGATATTTACAAGGTGGTTTCTTCGACCCAGGTATTTCTGCAAAATGCCGCCAAATCGGAACAGTTGAAACATATCACCCTGGATGCTTTTTTGGACAAGGACCTTCTGGCGCTTAAGGATAATCTTAGCGCAGTTACCATCCAGGAAAAGGCCCAAACCATGCCGGTCAAGGATCTTTCGGCGGCGATTAAAAGAGAACTTTCCAATTTTACCGCAGCTTTTGACAATACCCGGATAAACAATATCGACAACTGTTACAACACCATTATTTCACTGGTAAATTTTGTTTGTTTTGATTTCTTCTTCCTTCTTAAAAAATTTGATCCGGCAATCAACGAACGAAACCTTAACTATCAACCCAAATTCGGGAATGTAAAAGCCGCGGATTTAAGCGATGCAATCAAAGACTTTATGGAGTTTTCCGCCGCCGTCGAGATGGATTGGGATTGGAAGACCACTTTGTCTGTTCTAAAAACATACAAAGAAGGAATGGATGTAATTAACCCGGATCATTGGGCAAAAGTGATCCGTCTCCTGAAGGATCTAAGCCGAACAAGGATATTCGAGTTGATCGTTCAGCATACATCCGGCGACCCCCTCTGGCAGTCGATTCCAAGAACGCCGGACGAAAGGATGGCCGACACCATATTGGACGCAAAAAAAGCCGAGATTGAAGGGGCCGTAAGCAAGATCCAAAATGACAAAAGGAGTGCCCAGGTAGAACAGCTTGCCAAAACAATTTTTGGTTCCGCCGAAATAGAACGGATGGCTAACTATACAGCCAAAGGCAATGATGCATATTACAAAAAGAATTTCGATGGTTATACCAAAACAGCGGCAATAAACTACATAAAAGCATATCTGCTGGATTTTTTTAAAAAGGAAATCAAGGAACTGTGCGATCTTATTCTTGTCCGCGGTCAGTGGAGCAATATAGTCCTTTCCCAGCCTATGTCCGATGCATATCACGAGATGGCAGGCCTTTTGGACAAAATATCCGCATTTGACGATTCAGTGGGCGAAAAGGGAGAACACGGCTCAAGGATTAAACAGGCCATGCTTAAAGTAGACAGGGATAAAGGTCAGGGCAAATATATCAGGATCATCCTGAAAACGGTAAACAATAACGCTCAGCGTATGATCAATTCCACTGCTACCGCCTTTACCACCATAGGTAAAAATTTTAAAAGCCTGTTTGAGGATTCTCAGAAAAAGCCCGCAGAAATCATTATGAACTGGAAAGAACTGGAATCCGCTTCGGAAGAACCCTTGGTAAAACGTTTAGCCGAAGACTATAAACGGATGTACTATTTTGTGCAGCTTTTACAGTTCTTTACCGGCCCGCTTGAAGAAGAAGAAAATCCTCCTGCTTCTATGGGGTAAAGAGATACATTTACCCCCTTAATTTACCTTTACAAAAGCTCATATTATGCCTTACACTATGCTTATGAACATATCAACCTATACCGTTAAACCCAAACTTCCCAATGCGCTTAAGCCGCTGGAAGAAATAGCCCGAAATCTTTGGCTATCCTGGAATTACGACTCGGTTCAGCTTTTTATCAGGCTGGATTACGATGCATGGCTCAAGTCCCAGCAGAACCCCATCAGGGCTCTGGGAATGGTAACTCAGGAGCGGCTTGCACAGGCTGCCCAGGACGACTCCTACCTGGCTGCTCTGGAAGAGGTCTACACCCGCTTCCAGAAGTATAAAAAAGGCGAGACCTGGTATCATGGTTCCAAAAAAGATGTGGTTGCCTATTTTTCTATGGAATACGGTATGGATGTTTCCCTCCCCATTTATTCCGGGGGCTTAGGGATACTTTCCGGCGATCATATGAAGACTTCTTCCGATATGGGACTGCCCCTGGTTGGGGTAGGGCTTCTTTACCGACAGGGTTACTTTACCCAGGTACTGAATGCAGACGGGTTCCAGCAGGAAAGTTACCCGGAAAACGACTGGTACAATATGCCGGTAGAACTCAAGTGTGATAAAAACGGCACAGCGCTTAAAATTACCGTGGATATGGCGGGAAGAGAAGTAACGGCCCAAATTTGGGAGGTAAAGGTAGGCCGCAGTTCACTATTCCTCCTGGACACTAACATAGAAGAAAATGCCCCGGATTTACGGAATGTTACCGCAGCTCTCTATGGCGGAGACAAAGAAACACGTATACGCCAGGAAGTATTGCTTGGTATCGGGGGTATACGCGCCCTCCGCGCTTTGGGAATAAACCCTGCAGCATGCCACATGAACGAAGGCCATGCGGCATTTTTGGCCCTGGAACGGATCCGGGAGATCATGATCGAAAAGAGCTTTAATTTTTATGAAGCTCTGGAAGCGGTTTGGCCCACCAATATTTTTACAACTCATACACCGGTTCCCGCAGGAAATGAACGCTTTGATACTGTTCTTTTGGAAAAATACTTTAAAAACTGGCCTGGAATCCTGGGTATTTCATGGAAGGACTTCCTTAGTCTCGGACGCGAACGGCCCGAAGACGAGCACGAAAGTTTCTGTATGACGGTTCTTGCTCTTAAATGCGCCGCATACGCCAATGGCGTGGCTGCCCTTCATGGAGTAGTTTCCCGGGAAATGTGGCAAGGCCTTTGGCCCGGCCTTCCTCTGGAAGAAGTGCCGATTCACCATGTAACCAACGGGGTCCATCCCAAGACCTGGGTTTCCAGCGGTATGCAGGATCTTCTGGACCGTTACTTCGGCCCTCACTTTGAAGATGAGCCGACAGACCTTGCAATCTGGGATCGAATGGAAAGGATATCCGACGAAGAGCTATGGCGCACGCATGAACGGCGCCGTGAACGCCTGGTTGCCTTTGCCCGCGACCGTATCAGGGCTCACCTGATACGGACCGGCGCTGTAGAACGCCGTATTCAACAGGCAGAGGATGCGCTTTCTCCCTATATCCTTACCCTGGCTTTTGCCCGCCGCTTTGCCACATACAAACGCGGCAACCTGCTTCTTCGTGATCCGGAACGGCTTATCCGCCTTCTTAAAGACAACGAACGGCCCATTCAGCTGATTTTTGCCGGTAAAGCTCATCCTATGGATATGCCCGGCAAAGAATTAATCCGCGAAATTATTCACTTTGCGGAAAAGAACGACGTTCAAAGCCGGATTGTGTTTATAGAAAACTACGATATTACGGTAGCGCGCTATCTTACCTCCGGCGCCGATGTGTGGCTCAATACACCGCGGCGGCCTATGGAAGCATCCGGTACCAGCGGCATGAAGGCGGCGATGAACGGCGTTCTGAACTGTTCGAT
>WRIX01000053.1:0-7973 GCA_009782495.1 Treponema sp. | reverse complement strand
GGCGGAAAAACACAGCGAAGCGCCTACTCCCATAACCGACGCTGTTGCCAATATGGCTGTCCTGGACGCTCTTTTTGCATCAGCAGAGTCGGGCAACTGGGAACGCGTTGCGCGCTATTAGGAAGATTCATTGGCAGTAGATATTTACACAGACGGCGGTTGTTCGGGAAACCCGGGGCCGGGCGGCTGGGCGTATGTTATGGTGTTGGGTGATTCAATTGCAGCGGAACAATGGGGCGGCGAAAAAATCACGACCAATAACCGCATGGAACTGCTTGCAGTGATCTCCGCCCTTAAAGCCTATAAAGAAAAAACCGAACTGTCCGGAGACGTGACCGTTCACACCGATTCGCAATACGTCCAAAAGGGCATTACCGAATGGATCACCAAGTGGAAGCGGAATTCCTGGAAAACCAGCGATAAAAAACCGGTAAAAAACCAGGACCTTTGGGCGGAGTTGGACGCACTTAATACGGAAATGAGCGTAAACTGGGAATGGGTACGCGGTCATGCAGGTGATTTTTACAACGAACGCTGCGACTCCATGACACAAAAGGGCATACGGGTATCCCGGTAAACAGCGCCTTGTACAATAAACGAGTTATATCCGCGATGTTGCCTATAAACGCCATTTCCGGTATGCTAAAAGCATGAATCCTGTAAATGAATATCTGACTGTTACAAAACCGGAAGCAATTAACACCGCTTTTCTGGCATATCTCTGTAATCTTACCGAAACTGCCCGTGTTGCCCCGGAGATTGCCGCTTCTGTAGTAAAGGAACTGGAAAACCAGCGCCGCCGTATTAAGCTGATTGCCAGCGAAAACTATTGTTCCATGCCGGTACAGCTTACAATGGGAAACCTCTTTACCGACAAATATGCCGAAGGTATGCCCAATCACCGTTTTTATGCGGGAAACGAAAATGTTGATGCGGTGGAATCGGTTGCTGCCGAAGAAGCCTGCAAACTTTTCGGAGCCGAGTATGCCAATGTTCAGCCCCATTGCGGAGCAGACGCCAATGTACTGGCCTATTGGGCAATTCTGGCAACAAAAGTGGAAAATCCGGTTTTGGCGGAATTAGGTGAAACAAACCTCTACAAACTCTCCGATGCCCAATGGAAAGAGCTGAAGCAAAAACTCGGCAGTCAAAAACTTTTGGGACTGGACTATTATTCCGGCGGCCATCTGACTCACGGGTACCGCTACAATCTTTCCAGCCGTATGTTTGATGTGTACAGTTATTCGGTTTCCTCCAAAACGGGGATGCTGGACTACGACGAAATTGAAAAACAGGCGCTGGAAATCAAACCTCTTATACTCTTAACCGGCTACTCCGCTTATCCGCGGAAAATCGACTGTAAAAAGCTGCGGGAAATTGCCGACAAAGCCGGTGCTGTATTCATGGTAGACATGGCTCAC
This sequence comes from Treponema sp., assembly GCA_009782495.1. GTDB lineage: Bacteria > Spirochaetota > Spirochaetia > Treponematales > Breznakiellaceae > WRIV01. Next base: position 6,552 of record WRIX01000053.1, on the reverse strand, counting down.
TATGCCGGGCTTGTCGCAGGAAAGGTTTTTACCGGCGATTACGATCCGGTACTCCACGCCCATGTGGTAACAACCACCACTCACAAAACCCTGCGCGGACCCCGGGCAGGACTTGTTCTTGCAAAAAAAGAATTTGCCGAAGCACTGGATAAGGGTTGTCCCTTAACAATGGGCGGCCCGCTGCCCCATGTAATCGCAGCAAAGGCTGTGGCTTTTAAAGAAGCGGAAAAACCGGAATTTTGTTCTTATGCGCAGCGTATTGTAGAAAACTGCCAGGCTTTAGCAGCTGCATGTATTAAAAACGATCTAACCGTCCTTACCGGAGGTACCGACAATCATCTGATCCTTGTAAATGTGAACGAACTGGACAAAAAGGAAGGCCGCTTAACCGGCAGACAGGCTGAAAGCGCCCTCCATGAGTGCCACGTTACCGTAAACAGAAACAGCATTCCCAACGATCCGAACGGCCCGTGGTATACATCAGGCTTGCGAATTGGAACCGCAGCGATGACCACTCTGGGAATGGGAAAAGCAGAAATGGAAGAAATTGCCGGGATTATCGCACTGGTGCTGAAAAATGCAAATCCTGCCCGGGACTCCAAAGATCCTGCCAAACCCAGCAAAGCAAAATATACAATTGCAGAGGCAGCCAAAACGGAAGCCCACGAACGGGTAAAAAAACTGCTGGATCGTTTTCCTGTTTATCCGGAACTGGATTTGGAGTTTCTGAAAAAGGCGTTTTGCTGACAACACTTAAAAAAGCGTCAGATTGACAACAACTTTTATCTTCTATACAGTATAATAATGGCTCAGATCCATTATTATAAACGTTTGGAAAATAATCTGGTACGAAAGGTAAAAGCCGGTTTTGTTTGGATAGTATCAAAAATCGGAAAATTCTTTGTAACAATTTTTAAATTTCTTTTCCGGCGTTACACGATTGTTCTGGTACCCCATTCGGAAAAAAAGATTTATAATTTCCATGTTTCTGTTATTACCATTGTATTGTCTTTTCTTATTATCTTTGGAATTGCCGGAGGCTTTTTTTGGTACAGCGCTTTTTCCGGACTTAGACGGGGTGACATAACAGAATGGAGTTCCGAACTTCGGGAAACCCAGGTAAACCTTGAGCAACTGCGAAGCGAAGTAAGCCAACTTTCCCGTGCTGCACGGGGCTTTGAAGCAGTCTTGTCCAACACGCTTCTCAGTCTGGGATCTACGCCCGACACATTAACATTTGCCGCCCCATCTGACAGATCTTCTTTTTTTAATCTTTCCAGAGGCGATGACATCGAAAAAGAAATGGACGATATCCGCCATCTTGCCGTCTACCTTTCTTCGGCGGTGGAACCGGTAAAGGAAATAGGAAGCATACTGGATTCTCAAAGCGCTATTCTTTCCGAGATTCCCAGTATTTCGCCCATCAGAGGCGGGCATATAACCGCAACATTCGGAATGAACCGGGATCCATTTACCGGAGCTCCGCACATGCATACCGGTATCGACCTTTCCACCTACCGTTCGGGAGACCCAATAGCAGCAACGGCAGACGGTCAGGTAGCCTACACAGGGTATGAACCCAGCGGATTTGGAAATTATATCATCATCAGACATCAGCACGGTTTTTATACACGTTACGCCCATTTACTTTCAATGAGGGTGGCAATGGGCCAGCAGGTTAAACAGGGGGAAACTATCGGTTATATCGGAAATACAGGCCGTTCAACAGGCCCTCATTTGCATTATGAAGTTCACATAGGCTCGGATGTGGTAAATCCGCTGAAATACATGAATATTCGACCCAATCCGGTACGGTAGTAATATACGGGCCTTCGGCCCGCGAGCGCAAGGAAATTATTATAATTCGCCGCTAGGAGGCGGCGTGTGCATGGCTATAACAACAAAACCAAAATTGCAAATAAAAAAACAGGGTGTATTTGCAATTAACACGATCATAGGTCCGGGAAGTTTTGTACGCGGTGATATCGAAGCTCCCGGCTTTGCAAGAATAGACGGCAATGTAAAGGGAAACCTTCATGCACAAGGCAGAGTAGTAATTGGGGAAAGCGCCCGAATGAAGAGCAGTATTACCGGTACCACTATTACCATCGGGGGCGTAGTAGACGGAAATATCCTGGCAAGTGAACGCATTATTGTATTACCCTCTGCGCTAATCATCGGCGATATTTTTACACGCCGCATTGAAGCCGGAGTTGGCTGCATAATCCACGGAAAAGTCCGGGTATGCAAAAGCGAAGACAGCTGGGAGCGGGCAAAATCGGAATTTAAAGATAAACGGCAGGCTTCGCTTGTTTCTTCCTCGCCCTACAATCAACGGTATTAGGTTATGGCCAACATCAGCTTTCCCGACGGTTCTTCTCCGCTTTTTAATCCTTCGGCCTACGGTGAAGCATCCGCAGAAGCCCGAAAAGCAAAAGTGCCGGGACAAGGCGGAAAAAGCAAAAAAACGGCAGAAACAAAAAACAGTTTTACTTCTTTTTTTGAAAAAGCTGTTCTTGGAAAAGTTAAAGAACTTCCGCTGTCGGAGGATTCTTTCCATGAACTTCTTGATGAAGTTCACAATGCGGGAGACGTTCTTTCCAAACGGCCCTTCCCTCCGGAAATTGCAGCGTATAAGGAAGCTGTACGCAATTTTGTACACTATGTTATAGAAAACAGTTATGATACGGAAGAACAAACCAGCAGGTTAAAAATACTTAAGCAATCCAACGGAGTAGAAATCCGTGAACAAAAAAAATTCACCATGATCAAAATAATTGATTCCAAACTGGAAGGAATGGCAGCAGCAATATTGCAGGGCCAGTTGAATCAACTTCAAATTCTTGAAAAACTGGATGAAATTAAAGGTCTTCTTATAGATCTCCTGGAGTAAACAATGGCCGATAACTACAATGGTTCAATAGATGAAGAAGATATTTCCGCCCTTGAAGACAAGGGAGATGAAAAAAAGCTTGATGCGGATGTTATAGTAGAGACCGGCGCAATAAATCTGGAACCGGATACTCCGGTATACAGGCTGCGCCTTTCCTATTCAAACGAAACATTTCTGGCAGCCTATAAAGGGGAACCCCTTAATGCCGGAGACAAAGTGCTTGTTCCCACCCGGTACGGCAAAGATCTTGCCCAGATTATAGGACATGCTCATTGCCTTTCTGCAGAAATCGCCAATATTGAACGTCCTGCTTCGGAGGAAGATCTTGCAAAGGTAAAACGCAACAAGGAAGAAGAAGCGGAAACGTTTAGAATCTGCCGGCAAAAAATCGAATCTCACGGATTGGAAATGAAGCTTGTCTCTGTCCACTACCTTCTGGAAGAACCAAAGATTCTTTTCTTCTTTACCGCCGATAACCGTGTAGACTTCAGGGACCTTGTAAAAGATCTGGTAAGTGTCTTCAGAATGAGGATAGAACTGCGTCAAATCGGAGTCCGCGACGAATCGCGGGTTGTAGGCGGCCTGGGTGTCTGCGGCAGGGGATATTGCTGTAATACCGTATCGGACAAACTAAAACCGGTTTCCATTAAAATGGCAAAGGATCAAAACCTTTCCCTTAATTCCATGAAAATTTCAGGCCCATGCGGAAGGCTTCTCTGTTGTCTGGCCTATGAATACGCATTTTACAACGAACAGCGAAAGGTAATTCCCCAGGAAGGATCGCGGCTTAACTATGACGGAACAAGCTGGAAAGTAACAGAGGTGAACATAGCAACGGCAAAACTCAGCCTAAGCGCAGAAGACGGACGAATACTCAGCCTGCCCTTCTGCCGTTTTGTTAAAATTGACAACCGCTGGGAAATATGCGGGGAAAAATGAGCCTCTCCGCTGATTAGATTTTAGTAAAAAACCACACCACCCCGCCAACCGTCATGGGAATAATAATATTATCCCAGTCCCGCAAAGGAATTAATTCTGTCACGACCGCAGCACAGGCAGCCAACAAGGCAATAAAGATATTTCCGCTGCCGGCAATTATGGTATAGAGCCAAACGCTTAAAAAGGTTCCCAGAAAACAGGCAACGGATCCCTCAACACTTTTTCCAAACAGGAAAGAGGGCCGCAGGCGGCCAAAAAATTTTCCTGCCAAACTTGCCGTACCGTCTCCAAAAGCCAGGGCATAAATTGCAATGGATGCAACCGGCAGGGGGTATATCAACAACGGCAGAAAAGCTCCCAGGCCCAACGTTACCGGTCCCAAAACAAACCGCCCCATGTCCCGCCGCCGGGAAGCGGCAACGGTAAGATTGGAAACCAGAGGAATGTTTATGCCCCGACGGCGGAGATATTCCATTAACCCATAAGCCAGGGTACCGGAAGCCAGAAGAACAAGGGTAAAGTATCTGCTTACACGGGCAAGGATTGGTACAAGGGCTATCAGAAAATGCAGAGCTTTTCTTAGAAGTTCTGATTTACGCCTGTCTTCCAGAGGCCCCTGTTTACTCTCCATAGTTAAGGATGCCATAAATCGGAAAGTCTAAAAACCCCAATCCGCTTCAGATCCTGTAATTCAATTTCTGAAGAAATATCCGGAAAGGAGCAGGTAAATTGAAGTTTATTTCTGCTTTTTCCGATAATAGTAAGAACGGAGGAAGACATGAAAAGGTACTACATCACAAGCCGGCCCGATAAATCTGAATATATGGATATCCTTTCGGAAACTGATGAAGGGTACAATATCAGGATTACAAAGATCTGTGACGGATATGAAAAGATGAAAGAAGACTTTATTGACCATCATCTTTTTGATATCTGTTTAAAAACCGGTTATCTTTCCGAATTGGTATCTGCCGAATTCGGTTTCTCGGCTGCATAATATCAAAATATCCCATTGGACAAACCCAATTAAGCGTATAAACTGCCTTTATGAGAATCCGGACAAAAATTTTCATGGTAGTTCTCCCCCTTATTATTGTAACCCTTAGCCTTGCAGAAATCGCTTCATATTTTAACGCCAAAAACGGCATTACCCGTATTGCGCAGCAATTTTTAAGTTTTAAAGCTTCGGAATTAAAAAAATACATGGAAAATCAGTGGGATTTGCTGGCGGAAAACAACTATGATTCCCGGCCCGATATGATACAGGCTGCCCGGGAAGCGGCGGCTTCCTATGCTCAAAGCATATTATTAAGCGACACTGAAATTATACTTGCCATAAATGAGTCCGGAAGCCTGGCCATGAGTACCGCTCCCCTTACCCTGAGTGAAAATGAAAAAGCAAAACTCATGTCCCTTTTGGATAATGAAAGCGAAATCCTCATTACGGCGGAAATCGGGGGCAAGACCAGAGTATTCCTGTCTTTTTATTTTCTTCCTTTTCAATGGAATGTGCTTTTAACGGAAGAACGGGCAGTGTTTTTTGCAGATGCCGATAAAATTACTTTCCTGACCATACTGACCCTGGCTTTGTCCCTTTCGGCAGCAGCCATACTTCTGGCTTTATTTTCAGGACATATTACCAATCCCCTGGGCAGGGTAATTGCGGCGATGAGCGGAATTATTGCAGGAAAAGACCTTTCGGAACGGGTTCCCGTAGAATACCGGGACGAAACAGGACGGCTGGCTTTGACTTTTAATACCATGCTGAAAGAACTGGAAAAAGCCTATGAACGGATCAAAGGCCAGGCGTTCGAAGCTGTACTGGCACAGAAAAAAGAAGAGCGTATCCGTAACATTTTCCAGAAATATGTTCCCAGGGATTTAATCGAAAAATTCTTTGCTTCTCCCGAATCAATGCTGGTTGGAGACAACCGTGATCTTGCGATACTCTTTTCCGATATTCGCAGCTTTACCACAATTTCCGAAGGACTTGCGCCGGACGAACTGGTAAAATCCCTGAACCGTTATTTTTCAGGTCAGGTAGATATAATCATGAACCGGAACGGTATTGTGGACAAGTATATTGGGGATGCAATCATGGCCTTTTGGGGAGCTCCGGTAAAGCATGAAGACGATGCGCTTCAGGCAGTGCTTTCCGGCCTGGATATGCTTGATGCAGTGAATGCATTTAATACCAGGCAAAGGGAAATTGGCAAGACCGAATTCCATATTGGTATTGGGATCAATTACGGTACTGTTACTGTAGGCAATATCGGAAGCGAACGAAAGATGGACTATACGGTAATCGGCGACATGGTAAACCTTGCCAGCCGTATGGAAGGACTAACCAAACCCTATCATTCGGAAATTCTTGTCAGCGAAACAGTGTATGCAGAGCTGGAAAAAAATGCAGTGCAGCTTCCGTTACGTCTTTTGGATACCGTTGCCGTAAAAGGCAAAACCAAAGGTGTAAAGATCTATACGGTAAAACGAAACCTGAGCGAACAAGAAATCCGCGCCTGGAACATACATAACGAAGCAATGGAACTGTATTACAAACGGGATTTTACCCGGGCAATTTCCAAATTTGAAGAAGTCCTTTCCTTACTGCCGGACGATTTTAACGCAAGCAATATACTGGAACGCTGTAAAGCCTATGCTGTCGATCAGCCGCCGCGGGACTGGGACGGCGTCGAGGTAATGAAGACGAAATGAAAACC
>WRIX01000052.1:14061-15197 GCA_009782495.1 Treponema sp. | reverse complement strand
CTATAATAACATCATGAAGTTATTGATACATGATTTAGAGAAATTAGACGAAAACATATTGTGCAACGGAGAGGAAATAACCGTTATTTCCGACAATGGAAAGATAAAACCCTGTATTTGCTGCTATGGCTGTTGGATAAAAACACCCGGCAAATGCATAATTAATGACGGTTATAACAATATGGGTGTGCTTTTGTCAAAATGCAATCAATTGATTGTCATAAGTCAATGTTTCTATGGAGGTTACAGTCCGTTTGTTAAAAACGTTATGGACAGGAGTGTATGTCCGTATTTATTACCGTATTTTAAAACAAAAAACGGGGAAACACATCATCCAAAAAGGTACAAAAATAATATTGATTTATCTGTATACTTTTACGGAAAAATTTCAGGGGCTGAAAAAGAAACTGCACAAAAATTGATTAATGCAAACGGAAATAATCTTTTCCAAAAAACAAATATCAACTTTTTTGAAACATTTGAAGAAATAAAGGGGTTTAATAATGAAAATTAATATAATTAATGGGAGCCAGAAAACAGGCGAATCAAACACCGGAATAATATTAGATAAGCTATACGAGCTTATACAAGAAAAACAAACAGTGAAAACTTTTAATTCAGGAAAAAAGCATTTTACCAAAGAAATGTATCAGGAGATTATTTCCGGAGATATCATTGTTTTGGCATTTCCTCTTTTTGTAGACTCAATACCGTCCCAAACGTTAAAAATGCTCATTGAATTGGAAAACACTATTAAACAGGAACGAACTAACAACTTGGTTATATACGTTATAGTAAATAATGGTTTTTACGAAGGAAAACAGAACCATGTTGCTTTTGAAATAATAAAAAATTGGTGTGAACATTCAGGCGTGCAATTCGGCGGCGGAATTGGGCAAGGCGCCGGTGAAATGATAGGAGCAACAAAAAATATTCCAATTGATAAAGGCCCCTTTAATAATCTTGGCCGTGCCTTAAAGTTAATGGCAGAAAAAATGTCACAAAATGAATCATTTGAAATAATGTATTTGAGTCCTTATTTTCCAAGATTTTTATGGAGAATTATGGCTACTTCCTTTTGGCATCAATTGGTTAAAAATAATGGATTAAGGAAAAAAGATATCATCAAACAATTG
>WRIX01000052.1:2965-13961 GCA_009782495.1 Treponema sp. | reverse complement strand
TTTTTGAACATCGACCTTTCCGTAACCATAGCCGGTGTGCATTTCCGTAACCCCGTGATAGCCGCTTCGGGAACATTTGGCTATGGCAGTGAATACACAGGGCTTGTAGACATTGCCGCTCTGGGCGGTATTTGTACCAAAGGGCTTACTCTCAAACCAAAGGCGGGGAATAACGGCCGGCGTATTCACGAAACAGCTTCGGGATTGATGAATTCCATCGGGCTGGAAAACCCGGGCATTCCTGCTTTTATCGAGAAAGAACTTCCACGCCTTCGAAACCTGGGGCCGGTGGTAATAGCTAATCTTTCCGGTTCTGATATTGCTGAATATGCCGAAGGGGCATCGCTGCTCAATGCCAGCTGTATCGACATGATAGAACTGAATATTTCCTGTCCCAATGTAAAATCCGGCGGCATGGCCTTTGGCATTGATCCGCAAGCGGCGGCAGAAGTAACTGCTGCCGTGCGAAAGGCTGCCCGGCACAAGCCGTTAATGGTAAAACTTTCTCCGAATGCGCCGGATATTAATACAGTGGCTAAAGCCTGTATTAACATGGGCGCCGATGCGTTGTCCCTGGTTAATACCTTTAAAGCAATGGCAATCGACATTCAAAAGAGGCAGCCCGTGTTTGACAACATCAGTGCAGGGCTTTCAGGACCGGCAATCAGACCAATTGCCCTTCGTATGGTTTGGGAACTTATGGAAGTTTTGCAACAGGAAAAATGTGCCGTGCCGGTAATTGGATTGGGCGGCATCGCCTGTGCTTCTGATGCGCTGGAGTTTCTTTTAGCCGGTGCAGCAGCGGTTCAGGTTGGTTCAGCTACGTTTGCACATCCGCCGGCAATGAATGAAATAATTGCCGGAATAGAAACTTATATGGAAGAAAAGAGTTTGTCAAAACTAACGGAGCTGTATCTGAGATAGGCGATTCTAACGGGCATTGTTTATGGCTACAAAGAAACCTTTAATCCGAACTGGGCGCTGTTATACCAGCGCGACATATCGCGAAATTCCGCGCCCGGATTACCGGTCAAGCGGCAGTACAGAAACAGGAAGCTATCCGCAGCGTAAAGAGAAATCCTGTCGGTAAGGGGAAACGAATAGGCGAGCTTGGAAAAAATAAAAAGCGAATTGGAATCAAAACCGGGAGTGTTGGGGTTAGTCCAGGTGTCATAGAAACACAGGCTCAGAGTCAAGGCGTGTCCGTTTGTTGTGCTGTCATCTTCCTTTTCTTTTATCTGTTTTAGTTCCATAAAGAGCTTGATATTACCGCCCAATAAAAAAAAGTTATAATCATCCCTGTTTATTCCGCCGTTATAATTTGTTACCGCCCATGGCGAAAAACCAAGGTGCGTTTTCAGGGAAAACTCAAGGGACTTATTGAGGATATGGCGCCATTTTACGGAATAGTCCAGAGAAGTAGCGGTAAAGCTCAGGTTTTCCCTGCCGTTGTTAAGATCCATAAATCCTGTATCCGTTATATAGTTGTCAAAATGAAGGGTGACACCGTTGCTTACCTGATTTATTTCATCATCCACCAGGTTCCATGATGCCATGTATCCGTCGGTAATGATGTTAAAGTTATGGAGGAACGGGACAGCCATCGCCAGTGACACATTAAAGTCAAACTGGTCGAAGGGAATTTTGCTATGCGCCGTGAAGGGGTCGTCGTAAACCAGATTAAAATCAATAAATCCGGCGCCCTTTTTCGTAATATTATTGTCGTCTTCAAAAAACCGGGCGTTGACCCAGGAAAAACCAAGGGCCAATGAAGCGTCGCGTATTCTGTTAGGGCCATCTTCCGGCCCATAGCCCCTGAGGGCGGCGGTTACCCGGTCAGCGGGACTTACAAGAGTTGCGCCTATTTTCTTTGCAACTCCGCCCTTGTCGAGTTCGATGAAGATACGGTGCAATACTTCACCCACGACCATCCCGCTGGCAATGGTAGTTATCATATCATTTGGAGCAGGAGGGGCGGTCTCGGATACTATTTCCCAGGACATGCTGCCAAGAGTTGAAGCAAGTATTGACCAGTAAAAATTGAAATTATTGGAACGGGCGGCAGCGAAATAAAGACCGCCGGCATAGGGGTGAAGAAACTGATTCACGAGGAAGGTGTCTGTCCCCAGGCCCTCCTCCCAAGTCCATCTCCGGGGATTCATATTGTCGCGTATGGAATCAGCCGTAAAATACGCCACTTCCCAGTCGGGTCCCCAAAGCCTCCAATATATATTCCCCAATATGTTGCCTGTCGTAACTTCGGCGATAGTCAGAGGAATATCAATGAAGAGTTTCTGTTCCCGGGGTTTGTATTTGGAACTGGTTTCCACTTCCTGTTCTTCGTCATCCAGAGAGAAAACAAGCTGGGTCTGAAGGAATAAAAGCAACAAACCCAGTATTATGCAACAGTACCTTTTCGTGTTCATATCAAGTGTAGTACAGAGCATTATAATATAGTAATCTTACCTATGCAATACCGTATTGATAAAAAAACGGGCTGGAAACTTTCTGTTCTGGGCCTGGGATGTATGAGGTTTCCCCGGAATTTGGGGAATACCGACATGAAAAAAGCAGAAAAGATTATTCTTTCTTCCATAGATAACGGTATCAACTATTTTGATACTGCCTGGATGTACCGGGGGAACGAAGAAGCCCTGGGTACCATAATGGAAAGAAACCGGATCAGGGACAAGGTCTATCTTGCTACAAAACTGCCGGCTATGTTAATTGGAAAACCCAAAGACCTGGATCATTTTTTAAAAGATGAATTAAAGGATCTTAGAACAGATCATATTGACTACTATTTGATTCATAACCTTCCCGACCTGGTTACATGGGAACATTTGGTAAAGCTGGGGATTGAATCCTGGATAAGCGAGAACAAGAAAAACGGACGTATCGCACAAATAGGTTTTTCGTTTCATGGTACAACCGGAGAATTCCTGAAGATCCTTGATGCATATCCCTGGGAATTTTGCCAAATCCAGTACAATTACAGCGATGAAAATTATCAGGCAGGGGTAACAGGTTTAAAAAAAGCTGCCGAAACCATGCCGGTAATTATCATGGAACCCCTGTTGGGAGGAAAGCTGGCCAACAACCTTCCCAAAGAAGCGCAGGAAATTTTCCGGAAAACAAAAAGCAACGGCGCCGGAGAAGCCGGTGGCGCTAACGAAGTTAGCGTTCTTAGTCCGGCGGCATGGGGTCTGCGCTGGCTTTGGAACCAGGAAGAAGTTACGGTGGTTCTTTCGGGAATGAACGATCCCAAACAGGTAACCGAAAACTGCGCTTTGACTGACGCCTGCGCAGCCGGTTCCCTTACAGAAGAAGAACTGGCAGCGTACCGGCAAGTTAAAGAAGTTTTTAACCGATCAAATAAAATTCTCTGCACCGGCTGCGCTTATTGTATGCCCTGCCCCAATGATGTAAACATACCCGGTTGTTTTGCCGCCTACAATACTTCGTATATTATGGGGTGGGTCGCCGGGATGCATCAATACATGACAGGTATAGGCATTGTTTCGCTAAAAAGCTATAGCCCGGCAAACTGTACAGGGTGCGGAAAATGCGAATCTCACTGTCCGCAAAAAATTGCCATTACGGAAAGCCTTAAAATGGTACGAAAGCGGATGGAACCCGTTCCAATACGATTAATCATAAAAGCAGTCCGGGCTTTTTTTGGTCTGGTAAAAAAGCAAAAATGATTGTAATTTCAGTTCAGTAAAATATTGATCAATTTTTCTTCATCGCCAATCGCACCAAGAGAATTGAGTCTTGAAAGACTTTGCAGAAAACCATAGCTGGCATTAATAAGGTTGTTCCGGCCGGTGATGAGCAGAGAAGTGGCTTCCTGAAGATCGGATACAGAACTTTGCGAAAGGCGGTAACGTTCCATAATATGTTCAAAATGTCTTTCTGCATACTCAAGAGATCGCCGTGAAGAAAGAACCGATTCCGCCTGTGCAAATGCGTTTAAGAAGGCGCTTTGCAATTCGGTTTCCAGAGAGTTTACCGCGCTGATATAATCCAAAGCCGCCGAGTCTCTTTCGATCCTGCTTTTTTCTATCCGGTTTGCGGTAACCCAAAAATCAATTGGTATACTTCCCCTGATTGAAACGCCTCCCGCTGTTGTATTGGAACGGCCGTCTGCAGCGGAATACTGCAGCGTTGTAGAAAAAATTGTAGCGCTTATTACGGGGGAACAATCCCGCCTTGCAAGGGAAAGGCTTCTTTCCGCTCTTTGGCTGTTAAGTGAAGCTTTTGCAAGTGAAGGATTTGATGCGACAAGAATTTTAATGAATCTGTCGTATAACGCATCGGCATCTTCATCGGAAATACCGGCAAAATACCGGATCACATTTTCATAAACGTTAAAGTCTACCTGTTCAATCGTTACCGATTCTTTAAGACCGGTGAGCGCATTGAATCTTGTCATGCAGAGAGCAAGGTTCCGCCTTGCCTGATTGCGGGAATTTTCCCGTATTTCCTTGTCGGACAACGCCTTTAAATAATCACCCTGGTTGATTATTCCGTTTGCCTGACGTATCTCTGCAATGGAAAGAGTTAAAGCTGCTGTCTGCAAAGTGGATTCTGCGGCTTCCAGACTTGCTGACGCTTCCAACACCGCATAGTAGGCATTATCAACAGCATCAAGCACGTTAAAGTATTCGGCCAGTGCATCTTTGCGGATACTTTCTGTTGCAATTGACCTGATGGCTTTTTGAATAAAGCTCTTTCCGCCTTCAAAAATTATCTGTGTTACGGAAAAAGTGAATCCTGCCGTTAACGTGTCGGCGGGTTTTACAAAATCCCAGTTTCTGCCCAAATAACTCATCGAAGCGCTGTAGTCCGCCGAAAGAGAAGGCAGCATGGAATACAACTGATTTCTTTCATCCAGTATACTGCCCCGGATTGCCATATTGTATTTGGCAAGACTGCGCGAATTAGCCAGGGCAAGGGTACGCGCCTGTTCCAAATTAATCGACTGGGCAAATAACCCAGGGCTTGCAAAAATAAATATGCTGAATATTAATATCACTCTTTTCATAATACCTCTATTCGTATCTCAGAGCGTCGATCGGATACAAGCGGGCCGCTTTTAACGCCGGGTAGTAACCAAAGATCACCCCTACAAGTGCGGCAAACATAGTGGAAGCGGCAACAACCAGCGGATTTATCGCCGTAGGAATTCCGGACATTGACACAATCCGGCACGCCAGAAAAGCCATGCCGATTCCGATGAGTCCTCCCATAAGACTTAAGATAACCGACTCGGTAAGGAACTGTAAAAGAATGTCCCGCTTGCGGCCGCCAACCGCCATTCTAATGCCAATCTCGCGTGTACGCTCGGTAACCGAGACCAGCATAATGTTCATAATACCTATTCCGCCGACTAACAGTGAAACCCCGGCTATTGCGGCTAACAGCGTTGTTAATGTTTTTGATGTTGACTGTGCCATGTCAATCATATCCGCCTGATTCATTATATCAAAATCGGAGGGAAGCCCATCCGCAATAGTGCGGGATTCACGGAGAATCAGTTCGGTCTCTTTCTGCGCCGCTTCCATATACTCTTTACCGGCAATGCTCATAACAATCATGTTGATATTGCGGGAATTGGAAAGCCGCGTCATTGCGGTATCCAGAGGCACCATAACGATGTCGTCCTGATCGTTACCGTTCATCCCGGCGCCTTTGTTTTCCAAAAGGCCGATAACGGTAAAATAATTTGATCCGATTCGTATCTGCCCGGACAGGGCACTGCTTTCATCGCTGAATAAATTTTTTGCCGTAGTACGGCCCAGTACCGCAACGGTGCTGCGAAGCCGTAAATCCTCTTCGTCAAAGAAAATACCTTCGTTTACTTTCCAGTTCCGGGCAATAATGAAATCCGGCTCGACTCCCTGAACGGAAACCTGAACATTCCCCTCACTGCCGGTCACCGTGGCATTTGTCTGTACAACACCGGAAATGGCAGCGGCAAAGCTTGATTCATCCCTGATTTTCTGAATATCTTTTTTTGTAAAGGCGTTCATCCGCATAGACACTTGCTGTCCGCTGCGGTTCGTTTGACGGCGGGGCATAATTTGCAGTAAATTGGTTCCCATAGCGGTCATGCGCGCTTCTATTGCCCGCTGGGAACCTTCGCCCATAGCAACCATTACAATTACCGATCCGACACCGATTATTACACCAAGGGATGTTAAGAGACTTCGCATACGGTTACGGAGGATGGAGCGGAAACAGGTATGCAAAAGTTGAACAATATTCATGTAATCCCCTCCGTGGAGGATGCTTCGGCAAGCAGGGCATGATCGCTTTTCCACTGCGCCAGATCGTCCAGAGCATTGCGCGTTTCTGTTACCTCCTGGTCGGACACCAATTCCCCGTCCCGCAAGGTGATGATGCGCCTGGTGTAGGCAGCCAATTCCGGTTCGTGGGTTACCATGATGATTGTTTTTCCCTGCCTGTTGAGTTCCTGAAAAAGCCCCATGATCTCAAGAGTCATTCCCGTATCAAGATTACCGGTGGGCTCATCGGCCAGAATAAAAGCCGGATCATTCACCATTGCACGCGCTATGGCAACCCGCTGCTGCTGACCGCCTGAAAGCTGGGAGGGAAAATGATCCATTCGTTCATGGAGGCCTACTTCCCGCAGAGCTGCCGATGCCCGTTCTTTTCGGGCATGAACGCTTTGCCTTTTTCCGTTTTTTTCCCGCCGGCGGTAAAACAGGGGCAGTTCCACATTTTCCAGTGCGGTAGTCCGGGCCAGCAAATTAAAAGACTGAAACACAAAACCAATTTTCCGGTTTCTGATATAGGCAAAAGTGTCCGAATCGGATTTGGATGTTTCAATGCCATCCAGGGTATAGGTTCCCGCACTGGGTTTATCAAGGCAGCCCAGTATATTCATCAATGTTGATTTACCGGAACCCGACGGTCCCATGACGGAAACAAATTCACCAGCCCTGGCGGAAAAATCGACGCCGCGCAAAGCCCGTACCACAACGGCGCTCTGACCGTCATTTGATTCCGAACCTTTTTTTACTTCCATCCGGTATTCCCGTTTGATTCCCCGCAACTCAATAACCGGCACTATATTCTCTCCCGAAGGATTACCTCTTTGCCTTCAAGATCTTCCGAAAAAATTTCTGTAAAGGAACCGTTGGTAATGCCTATACGAACCCGGATTACTGCAGGTTTCCCATCGTCGTCCATATACCAAAGGTTGCGCATAACAATCGTTTCGCGGGAAGCCCGGGCCTGTCCCTGCTGTGCACCCTGCCTTCCGGAAGACTGCCTGCCGCCGCCCGTCCTGGAACCGCTCTGTCCGCCGCCCATCATCAAATCTGTAATGCCGCCGCCCGTGTTTTGATTCTGATTGCTTCCGCTGCTTTGGGCCTGTTCTCTCGCTTCTATTGCCGCCTGCCGCTGATCCTCGCTCATATCTTCAAGACCTGCAATAAAAACCATTTCGGAAATTTGATCCGCGTTCAAACCAGACGGCTGGTAACGAAGGGCGGCATTGGAAACCATCAAAACATCCTCGCTGCGCTCCACGATAAAGTCCACTGCACAGGTCATTCCCGGCATAAGCGAGCCATCGTGATTTTCAACATTGATAATCACCGTATAGGAAACTACATTATTTGACACAACAGGAACCATTCGGATCGTATCCACCACGCCCGGGAAGCTGCGTCCCGGCAGGCTTTCCAGGGTAAAGCGCACCGTTTGCCCTTTATGTATGGATGTAATGTCAAGTTCGCCCACCCCTGCTTCTATCTGCATCTCGCTCAGATTCTCTGCCAGGGTAAAAATACTGGTTGAATTATTGCTGGAGCTGTCCACTACCGTGTCGCCGATATTGATATTCCTGTCAAGCACAATGCCGTCAATCGGCGAAGTAATGTAAGCATACTGATTTATCTCGGTTTCCACTTCTTTCAGATTTGCCTCGGCAACGGCAAGGTCTGCAGCCTGACTGTCCAGCGAGGTTTTGTTGGTTTTCAGTTCGTATTCTGAAATCAGGTTCTTTTCGGCAAGAATCGCCTGGGTACGGTAATTGATCACCTGTAACTCGTAATTGGCCCGCGCCTTGACGACAGATGCATAGTACTGCTCCCGCTTAAGCCTGAGCATATCGGTATTCAGTTCCGCGAGAATATCCCCTTTTTGCACCGTATCATTGTAATCGACGAAAACTTTTTCGACCTTGCCGCTCATCCGGGGCAGCACATTGACCGTAGAAACGGGTTTAATGGTACCGCTGGACGAGATAGTACGTTCCAGCGTGCCCCGGCGGACCTTGGTAAACTCGTAAGTGGCGGATCTTGTTTTTCTGCCGGAACAACCGCATGGCAGGATGGTAAAGGGAATTAATACTGCAAATAACAGTCTTTTTACTCTCACGAATAATTAATATTCTAAGGCAAAAGAGACATCCGTGTACAGCGTACGCATTACTGCGTACGTATCACAGCGTATTTCGGCCGGATCCCTTTGTTCCGGATTTTGATACCTGTATTCTAAAGCAGGAGCGGAAAACCGCCGGCCGGGAAAGCGGCGAGGCTGCCGGCCCTGCCCATAACGATGCCGTAAACCTGCAAACTGAGCGGGCCGGAAGCAATGTCAGGCATCATTATACCAAAATTGCCTGCTTCGGCAATAAGGGCATCTCTCATAGTGCAAAGAGACTCTTTTTAAACACTTTGAACATTTTTTTGTTTCCGAGGATTCTTCTTTTTTCGGCTTGTCAAAGACAGCTTTTTCGGAAGAACCATGATCCAATGATTCTTGAATAAACTCATTGACTACAAACATTTTATAGTTCTCCTTTCTGACAGAAAATATACAAAAATTTAAAAACAGAAAATGAACAATATTGATCAAAATAAAAATTTTATATAATAAGAATATGATCAAAATTGTTCATTTTAAAAACGGAAAAACCGTAAAATTTAAAAGGAGAAATTTATGCTTAAGCCGTATGATTTACTTGATGGGGTTTTAAACGAGATTGAAAAAGGTCTTAAAGAAGGTGTCGATGAAAATACCCTTGCGGATAAGTTTGCTATTTCATCAGTTCACCTAAGGCGGCTTTTTAAGTTCGCTTTCGGACGGCCAATTGGTGCATACATACGCTCCCGCAAACTGGCGGCAAGCGCTGAAGATTTACTGCTTACCGGAATGAATGTTCTGGATATCGCCATGGAATACGGACTTGAATATGAACAAACATATATCAGGGCATTTAAGCGCGAGTTTGGTCTTACGCCGGGCGAATTACGCAAGACCGGACAGATACTTAAAATAACGCCTCCCCTGCAGCTTTTTGATACCAACAAACTGGCGAACGGGGTATTCTTTGGGCCGGAGATTGTAATAGTTCCGCAATTCCATGTTGTGGGAAAAAGACATAAAATGCCGTTCCGTTATGAATTAACGCTGCCTTCATATTTTGTAAATCAGTTTATGGCTGAAGATAAGGCACACATCCCCAATGCGGTAAATCCCGATGTACTTATTACCATTTCGGGTGATGACGGTTCAAATGAAGATTATTGTTTTTTTATGCCGGCAGTTCAGGTAAAAACACCGGATAACGTTCCCCGGGGATATGATTGCTATACCTTTCCGACTTCGTTATGTGCGAAATTCCGGTTTATTGGATCAGATGATACCGAAGATCTTAATATGTACATTGCGGACAGGATGTTCAGGGCTATTGATGATTTTTTAAATGACGAGAATCAGAAATACATCATGGAACAGAAAAGAATTACTTTTGACCGGTTTGATACATCAAAATACGGCGGGCATTTTAAATTCTGGGAATGGCATTCTCCGGTAATTATAAAAACAAAAAGCAATGCTCCCGGGAATCCCACAGGAATTATTAAAACCTATCAGCAGGAAATGCCCGCATTGCGTTTTATCGGGAAAAAGCACTTTGAACCTGCAAACGAATTTATTTTTGACAAAATTCTGGCCGGCTTTGACAAGTGGCGTTTGAATAATACATTTGATGCGATAGAAAAAAACACCGATAAAGACCTGAAAAAACTGTATGAAGGAGGCAATGCTTATATCAGTCTGATAAGAAAAATTAATAATGAACTTTTTGAATACTGGTTGGGAATGTTTATGCCAAAGGGAACCGCAGTTCCCAAAGGATATGAAATGATGAACTTTCCGAAATCAAGACTGGGGGTTTGCAGTGTTTATGATAAAAGAAAAACAATAATAAAATACGATTCTGACTGCAGAAAGAAGCTGGCAGAAGAAGGTATTCAGGCAGATGCGGCGGCAAAATGGTTTTTTCTGCGCTTTAACTGGCATAATTTTTTTGAAATAGACAGGTACGGGAAAAGTATACTGGAGTATTGCTACTTTTTTTAATTGACCGCGGAAATAACTTTTTTAAATGGTTTTAAGAAAAAGAATTCCCTGCCTTTCCAGAATCGTAAAAAGTTAATAATGCCCCGGACAGTTTCATCAATAAGGAACGCAATAAATATTCCCAGCAATCCCATGTTGACGGTAAAGATAAGCACATAAGACAATACTACCAAAAGGACAGTCCCAAAAGCCTGTCCGAACAGCATCCATTTGGTATCGCCCATGCCCTTTATTGCCAGACCGATTACACAATTAATTGATTTTGGAAACATGGTACACGATGTAATAATTAAGAACAGGGCGGCATAATTAACAAGGGCTGTATCATTGGTAAACATACCCAGTATTTCTTTGGGGAAAATAATAAAAAATGCCGCAACAACGGTACAGATAAGCAAAGAAAAACGGAGGCATCTAAAACCTACATTTATTGCCTGCTGATGATCATCTCCGCCGGTTTTGTGGCCCACCAGCGTCAGCGCCGCATTTGCAAAACCCATGTACAAAAACCATGAAAGGATTTCTATCGAAAAAATCAACGAATATATTCCTGCGGCCATCATATCCAATCTGTTTAAAAAAGAAACCAAAAACA
>WRIX01000052.1:0-2481 GCA_009782495.1 Treponema sp. | reverse complement strand
AATCGACAGTATTCTTATATAGGATGTACTGTATTCCAGAACAGGAGACTGGAGGCCCATTATCCTGAACATATAACCTGAACCGAAAAAGAAAAACAAAAAAGCGAATAATGGAAATATGGAATTGCCGATAAAGGAACATTCCGCATAACTTTTGGCCTGCGATTCATTTTTTGCACCTATACTTTGGGCAATCAGAATGGTTGTTCCGCCGCAAACAGCGAATATTGCCGAAGTAATTGCATAAAACGCTACAAGGGAGTTTCCAATAGCGGAAAAATAGAAAGAATCAACATGACCCAGCATAGCCCTGTCAACCCAAATCTGTACCTGATAGCTCAACTGCTCAAGAATAAGGGGGATTGCTATGGTGAATATCTTTCTTGTACTGACCCTTTCGGTGCTTACTTCTTTCATGCTGCTTTTTGTATATATCAAATCAAAAACATAAAATGAACATTTTTGATCATTCATTCATAATATAGTAAATATTATAAGTTTATACTATGATGAAAAAATTCAATATTGAATTGGGAGATTTTCATGCTTGCGCCGTATGATCTGCTCGAAGGTGTTTTAAACGAGATTGAAAAAGGACTCAAAGACGACATTAATGAAAATGTCCTTGCGGATAAATTTGGTCTGTCACAGGTTCATTTAAGGCGCCTTTTTAAGTTCGCTTTCGGGTGGACGATTGGCTCATATATACGTTCCCGCAAACTGGCGGCAAGCGTTGAGGATTTGCTGCTTACCGGCATGAATGTACTGGATATAGCATTGGATTACGGTCTTGAATATGAACAATCTTACATCAGGGCTTTTAAACGTGAGTTCGGCCTAACACCTGGCGACCTGCGAAAAACCGGACAGATACTGAAGATAACGCCGCCTCTGCAGCTTTTTGATTCCAACAGATTCGGGGACGGGCTCGTTTTCGGGCCGGATATTGTTATCATCCCGCAATTCCATGCTGTGGGCAAAAAATATAAATTGCCGTTCCGTGATGCATTGGTTTTAGCTCTGCAATATAAGGCAGAATTTGACAGAGAACGGATGAATATCCCAAATGCGGCAAATCCCAACGTTTATATCAGCATTAACAGCGAAGCCGAAACCGGCGCGGATTATTCATGGTTTATGCCGTCGATTCAGGTAAAGACCCTGGATAACATTCCCGAAGGATTCTGCCATTATTCTTTTCCTACATCGTTATGCGCCCGGTTCAGGTTTATTGCGGTAACCGGCGATGACATTAATATGGCAACTGCGGACGGAATGTACAATGCAATTGATGATTTTATGTCTGACGATCAGCAAAAGTTTTTTTTGGAACGAAAAAGACTTAATATCGACAGGTATGATTCATCGGCTTATGACGGTTGTTTATGTGAGTGGGAATGGTTTGCGCCTGTTATAAGAAAAACAAAAAATGATGCTCCCGGAAATGCAGACGGAATTATCAAAACATACAAACAGGAACTGCCTGCACTGCGCTTTATCGGAAAAAAATACGCTGAAACGCCCGGCGGCTCTGTCTTTGACTGCACGCAAAGCGCCAGGACAAATACCCTGCCAAAACAGCTTGCGGATAAAATTCTTGCAAGCCTTGACAACTGGCGTTTGAATTATATGTTCGAGGCGATTGAAAAGAAATCAGACAAAAATCTGAAAACATTATACGAAGGAGGCGATGCATACATCAGCCTTATGAGAATAAAAGACGATAAGATCGTTGAATGCTGGTTAGGCCTGTTTATGCCTGAAAAAACCAAAGTTCCCGAAGGGTATGAAACGATAGATTTTCCAAAATCGACATTGGGGGTATGCCGTGTATACGGAAAACGAAACTCAATAATACATTACGATGCCGATTGCAGAAAAAAACTGGCGGAAGAAGGTATCTGTCAGGCGGATAAAACGGCACAATGGTTTTTTCAGCGTTTTAACTGGCACAGGTTTTTTGAAGAAGACAGATACGGAAAAAGATTGTTGGAATATTGTTACTTTTTATCCGGGTAATCTTCAGCTTTCCGGCAGTATCAACAATGTCTTGGGATCAAGTTTAACCGCCATGTGTTCCAGATCCAATACATTCCTGTCTTTGGAAGCGGTCAGTTCAATATGATCCGCTTTGGGATCCAGAACGATTACCACGTCAAGCAGGTCCAGGTAATCCTTAATAAGCAGCGGTATGTCATGCTTGTCGAATTCGTTTTCCGTTACATTACAGGAATACCAGAAGGACAGGTCAAGCTCTTTTGCCGTGTTCTTTACCGCTTCCATGCGCTCACGGTTCGTCCGGCTGAAATCAAAACCATCGACAATGATCGAAGCCGCTTTAAAACACCCGTCTATTATTAAGGCCCGCAGGCTTTTCAGTATCTGTTCTCCTGTTACTCCATCCTGGTTAAAATTCAGGAGCACCCTGTTTTTTACCAGTTCGTCCTTTACCTCTTTGGCATTATCAAGATTTTTCTTCCT
>WRIX01000051.1:1848-15658 GCA_009782495.1 Treponema sp. | reverse complement strand
CCGCTGATCATTTCCGGCGCCGCCGAGGATGACACCTACAAATACGCCGAAGTAGACAAGCTGATTTCCGGTCTGGAAGAAGTGCAAAAAAAAGAAAATGACGAATACCCAGACGAAACCCGCGGCGAAGAAATGATCGGGGACTACAAGCTGAACGAAAAAAACAAAAACGTTTCTTTTTCCAACGACGGCCTTGCCAAAATCGAAGGGATACTCCAGAAACGCGGCCTTATCAAAAGCGAAATCGTGGACGAAGAAAACTTTGAATTCATCCACTACTTTACCCAGGCCCTGCGCGCCCATAAACTCTTTCATATTGACGTTGATTATGTGGTTCAGGACGGACAGGTTCAGATTGTCGATGAATTCACCGGCCGTATTTTGCACGGACGGCGTTATTCAGACGGCCTCCACCAGGCTATCGAAGCAAAGGAGCGGATCAAAATCGCTCAGCGCAACCGTACCCTGGCAACAATCACCTTTCAGAACTACTTCCGGCTGTACGAAAAGATCTCCGGCATGACCGGCACGGCGGACACAGAAGCGGTGGAGTTCAACAAAATCTACAGCCTCGACGTAGTGGTTATTCCAACGAACCTGCCGGTAGTCCGCGATGATGAAAACGACGTGGTGTACCTCAACGAAGCAGAAAAATTCAAAGCCCTTTGCGACGAGATCGAAGCTGCGCATAAAATAGGCCAGCCCATGCTTGTCGGAACGGTGTCTATCGAAAAATCCGAAAAAGTGTCCGCCCTTCTTACCAGAAGAGGTATACGTCACGAAGTACTCAATGCAAAAAACCATGCCCGTGAAGCGGCAATCATCGCCGAAGCAGGCTCCAGGGGAGCTGTAACCATCGCTACCAACATGGCAGGCCGCGGCACGGACATAAAACTCGGCGGCAACCCGGAACACCGCGCCCGCAAACGTGCCGGTACCGATGCAAGCCCGGAAGTGTATACACAGGCTTATACGGCGGAATACGAAAAATGGAAAACCGATTACGAAGAAGTTAAATCCATTGGCGGCCTCTATGTGATTGGCACCGAGCGCCACGAAAGCCGCCGTATCGACAACCAGTTGCGGGGACGATCGGGCCGTCAGGGAGATCCCGGTAAGTCAAAGTTTTTTATTTCCATGGACGACGATCTGATGCGGCTTTTCGGCGGAGAAAACATCAAAGGGATTATGGCAAGGATGGGCATGGAAGGCGGCGAACCCATTTACCACCCCTGGCTTAACAAGAGTATTGAAAAAGCTCAAACAAAAGTAGAAGAACGCAACTTTGAAATTCGCAAGCACCTTTTGGAATACGACGATGTGCTCAACCAGCAACGCAAGTATATTTATGAACAACGCGATGCCATACTGAATGACAGTGACTTAAAGAAGCGGGTAAACGACGCTACCGCCGACATGGTTGGCACAGTCATTGACAATTATTCAACAACGTCCAAGCGAGACAACGCCGGAGCCCTTAAGGAATTACTGGGCTATCTTAAAGAAAAGTTTAACTACATTCCGCCGTCTGGTGCTCTTCCTTCAGACGGAATTATCAAAAACCCTCCTGATTTTGAAGAACAACTCCTGCGTGATCTGGAAGAAGATATTAAGAACAAGGAAACGCTTCTGGGCCCCGAAGTGATCAATGCGTTTATCCGCGCCCAGTACCTTCAGTTTATCGACCGGCAATGGCTGGATCATCTGGAAAATATGGAATCGCTGCGCGAAGCCGTATACTTACGCGGTTATGCGCAGAAAAATCCGCTTACCGAATATAAACTGGAAGGGTTCCAAATATTTGACACGATGATCGATAACATACGCCAGGAAATTGCTTCCCGTATCCACCTTGTACGAATCCAGGCGGCAGGTGATCGTGAAACCAGGGGCCGCATACAAATTCAATCGGCCAACCACGGAACAGTTACAGCTTTCGGCGGCGGATCTTCAGGCGGCGCCTCAACGGGCGGCCAGCGTCAAGGCGTAGCACAGGGTTCCGCCCCAATGCCCCGGCCTTCGCAAAGCGCCCGCGGTGAAGCAGGACTAAACGCAACGGTAGTACGTGCCCAGCCCAAGGTTGGCCGCAACGATCCTTGCCCCTGCGGATCGGGAAAAAAGTACAAGCATTGTCACGGACGGTAAACCAAAATCTACCGCTTGGATAGCTCTGTATAGGGCTTATGCAGTTTCACTGAACTGCAGCCTGTAAAGGCCGGCATAAAGGCCGTTTTGAGCGATCAGTTCATCGTGCTTTCCTTCTTCTGCCAGAACGCCTCCGGACAGGACAAGTATCCGGTCGGCATGGCGTATGGTAGATAATCTGTGGGCAATAACGATTGATGTCCTGCCGGAAAGAACGCGCTGTATTCCCAATTGTATCAGCCGCTCAGTTTCTGTATCAATGGAACTTGTTGCCTCGTCCAATATCACCATTGCAGGATTGTGGGCAATCACTCTGGCAAAACTCAATAACTGCCTTTGGCCCGAAGAAATATTGGTTGCGCCTTCAGAAAGAATCGTATCATAGCCCTGCGGCAAGGTTTTAATGAATTCATCGGCATGAACAGCCTGTGCCGCTTCCACAATAGTGTCTCTGTCCAAAGGAAGGCCCAGAGAAATATTTTCCGCTACCGAACCGGAAAAGAGGAATACTTCCTGAAGAACCGGCAGTACAGAACGGCGCAATTCGGGAAGTGGGATCTCCTCAATGGGGATTCCATCCAGCGTAATCGTACCTCGTTGAATATCCCAAAGCCGGGTAAGTACATTGGTAATGGTGGTCTTTCCGGCACCGGTATATCCGACAATGGCGGCCATCTCTCCGGGTTTAACGGTAAAACTCAAATTCTTAAGAACGTCTTCTCCTTCTTTATAGGCAAAAGAAACATGATCAAATTGAATATGCCCTCTAACCGTACTCCGGGTAATTGTTTTATTTTCCTGCGCTGTTTCGCTTTCGATGTGATGTTTCCCGTTGTCGTGAATTTTTTCATTTGTATCCATTAATGCAAAAACCCGTTCCCCTCCGGCCATAGCCGACTGAAGAAGGGTATATTTTTCCGCAATGTCCATTACAGGGGAATAAAACAGGGCTACAAGGTTAATAAACGCAATCAGCACGCCCAGGGAAAGAGACAAATTCAACACCAAATTAGCTCCCACGGCAATTACCGCTGCGGTTGTGAGCGTGGAAAGAAAGTCAATTATCGGCCTGAATGTAGCATACACATACATTTCCGCCATGTTTGCTTTAAGAAATTCTTCATCCCTCTTGCCGAATTCCCTTTCACTTCGTTTTTCTCCCAAAAAAAGCTGTACTACCTGAACACCGGAAAGCCGTTCCGAAAGATATGAGTTAACCCTGGAAGAAGCTGTCCGCTGCTGCCTGAACGCATCTCTGGCCTTGACCCTGGAAAAAGCTGTAACTACCAGCACCGGAGGAAGGGTCAGAATGGCAACTGCCGCCAATTTGGGGGAAAGAATAAACAGTGTAATCAGAGCGCCTGCCATAACGGAAAGATCTTTCATAAAAGCAATAAGAACGCTGGTAAAAAATTCATTAATGGTTTCCACATCACCGGTAAGCCGTGTTACGATCCTTCCCACCGGATGCCGGGAAAGAAAAGCCGTAGACTGCGAACCTGTTTTTTTGAAGAGTTCCAGCCTGATGTCCTTCATTACTTTTTGTGCAATCAGTGTCGAAGTCCATGTTTGAATAAATGTAAAAACAAATACCCCGGCAAGAATAGCAAAGATCACCGTTACGGTTTTTGCAATTAAGGAAAGATCCCGGAAACGGATAATCTCTTTTTCCTCCGGCGTCAGAACAGCAAGGTCTTCGATTTTAATTGCCGCAGAAGAATCTCCCCTTACAAAACGCCCGGGATATTTTTCAATCAGGGAAATAACAGGTTCACTGTCATCGGGGAATGAAAATGCATACCATTGACCATGTTCCAGCACCCCTTTTGTTTTTAAGTCTTCTTCGTCACGGCCGGAAATACGGATTTTTTCATCCATAGGAACAAAAGAATATTCCCCGATTTCCAAAACTCCCCGGACAGCAACAAGATCATCTACCGTTTTCTGCGTTTCTGTATTTAGCGCAGTTCGATTATCCAATTTCAGAAGGAGAAATCGTGACATTATAGCACGATCGATAAGCCTCTGTTGAAGCACCGGCACAACGAGTTCACCAAGGGTAGAAAAAATCAAGGCGAATAAACACAGAAGAGCGAGGAATCTATAAGGTTTTAAATAAGAAATTATCCGGGCGGTAATTTTGGAATCGTATTCCTTTACCACTTCTTCGGTTTCAAAATAGTCTATGTCAGCCACTTTCTATCCTTGACTCTACCATTTCGCCCAGCCTTTGGAGTTCTGCCATACGGGCAAAAAACTTACCCGATGCAAGCAGTTCTTCCGGTGTTCCAAGTTCACTAATTGTACCTTCATCAAGAACTGCAACCATACCGGCGCTGCTTAAGGTAGAAACCCGATGGGAAATAATTATCGTGGTTTTTAATGAATTATTGCCATGCCGTTCTTCCAATATTCCGGTAAGAATACGTTTTTCGGTTTCCGCATCAACTGCCGAAAAAGCATCATCCAGTACAAGTATTTCCGGAGCCGATAATAGTGCACGGGCTATTGCAACACGCTGCTTTTGCCCTCCCGAAAGGGTTAATCCCCGTTCTCCAATAAGGGTTTCCCAGCCGTCTGCAAAAGAAGCAAGGTCGCCGTCAAGGGCAGACAGAAAAGCTGCCTGTGTCAATGCAGTGTAATCACTTTCATCATCATCCTTGTTACCATAGGCAATATTGCTTTTTATCGAATCGGAAAAAAGATAACTGTCCTGAGGGCTTACCCCAAACAGCCGCCGCAATTCACGTAACTCCAGTTCACGAACATCAATCCCATGAACAAAAACCGAAGCCGCCGGAGGATCAACCATCCGCACAAATGTCTTTATCAGGGTTGATTTACCCGATCCGGTTCTGCCCGTAATCCCAAAAACAGTACCGGCAGGGATCGATAGTGAAATATCATTTAATACCTGAACGGATGGTTTTTCTTTATCATTTTTTTCTGTTATTGCAGCCGGATAGGAAAATGAAAGATTTTTTATCTCTATAACAGGCTCTTTGCTTTGCAGCGCTCTTTGCGGTTTTTCGGAATCCCTGATAGAAGGCTCGCTGTGGAGCAGTTCATTGATTCTTCCCATGCTTGCAGCTCCGCGCTGGATCATGTTTACCATAAAACCTGCTCCCATAAGGGGCCAAATCAGCATTTGAAGATAACTGAACAACGCCACCAGTTCCCCTGCACTGATATAACCCATTACCACCCGGCGGCCTCCCACCAAAAGCAGGATTATTGTCGTAAGCCCTGCAAAAAAACTTACAAGAGGAAAAAAGGTGCCGTAGATTTTAATCAATTCCATATTGGCATCACGGTAATCGTCATTTGTCTTTCCGAATTTCTTGGTAAACCACCATTCTTTTACAAAAGATTTGACCACCCGTATCCCGGCAAAAGTTTCCTGAACTGTATCGCTCATTGCAGAATATGTTTCGTTGGCCCGGTAGAAACGGCGGCCTATTGACCTGCCAAAAATGAGCATCATAAGGGTAATAAAAGGCAGAGGTATGATACAAAAAGCGGCTGTACGGGGATCCTGAATAAAGATGATAACAAGTATGGCTGTTGCCATGATTGTACCGTCTACCAGCGTAACCAGACCCCAGCCCAGAGCCATTCGGATTCCGCTGATATCATTAATTGCCCTGGCCATAAGGTCGCCTATTTTATGCTTTTGATAAAAATCGTAAGAAAGGGTAAGAAGATGGGAAAAAAGCCTGTCCCTTAATTCGGTTTCTATTTTCCGCGAAGCGCCGTGGATAAAATAACGCCACAGGAAACGGCCCGAAGCAACCAGGAGCATAACACCCAGCATGGCAAGACAGGGCCGTATTATGTCGATCATTTCAAAATTTCCGGCCGTAATACGATCCACCGCTCTGCGGATAAACTGGGGAATCAGCGCCTGTGCAGCATCAACAATAATCAGGCAAATAAAACCCCATACATAAGGAAAGCGGTATTTTTTTAAATAGGGAAAAATGGTCTTAAACTCTTTTATACCAGAGTGCCGGTTTTCTTTCACGCTTTTTTCTGGGCTTCCATACGCTTCATATCGGTCTCAAGCTTGGCTGACCAGATTTCATATTTCTTTTTAACTGTTTCTGCGTCTTCTCTGTCTCCCATAAGCACATGAAGCCGCCGCAGGGATCCAAGAAAATTAATTCCCTGTTTAAAATCATCAACACGGTTGGTGGATAATTCGTATTTTTCCCGGTACCGGTCCGCCGCCTGGCTAAGGAGTTTTTTGATCATACGCAAATGATAAACCGTAGGCTCATAGTTAGGGGATCGGGGGTCTGTATTGGACACAGCGCTTTTAAGGTCAATAATATTTTTTGCTACTGCCGCAAAACGGCCTTCCAGTTCCACAAAAGTCCATCTCCACTTTGTATTATCCCCATAGGCATTTTCCAGCAATTCTATTGCAAGGCCCATTTTTTTTATCAGGTTATACCGGTAAGCTGCATCCAGTGAAGCGATTTCAGCCAGTCTGTCCTCATAATCGGCATACGGTACATCAACATAATTACTCACCACTTCTTCAAGATAGATAACGCTTTTATAGAGTGATTTACGTCCGTCATTAAGCGCATTTTCTTCTTTTAGCTTAAGTCGTAATTGAGAGACATGATTTATTATGATCTGATATGAGGCAAGGTTCAGCATTTCATCCACCAGGGTAATGCGTTTAAATGCAGCGGTTGAGGGTTCTTTTTGAATCGCCAAAAGAATCGACTTTTCTTGCGCACCGATTTCTACGATTTTATCCCGATAAGGTTTTATTTTTTCCTGGTATTGGTGTCTTTCCTCAATGGAAATCTTGGCCATCCGGTCTCCCTGATGCTGTTTCAAAATGTCAGACTCTGAAACAGCTGCCTTATTATTATTCTCTAATTCCCCTTACTGTATTTTGACAATAAATCATCGGCATGTGCAAGAGCCGCGCTCCCCGCCGAATCACCAGCCAGCATTCGGGCAATTTCTTCCCGTTTTCCCTTTCCCGAAAGCATATGTACCGTTGTTTGAGTACGGCCGGCGGTATCTCTTTTTTCCACAAAAATATGGTTGTCAGCCCTGACAGCTATACTTGCAAGGTGGGTAATGCAGAAAATTTGCTTAATTGCGCCCATCTTTTTCAGGTATTCTCCCACTGCCAACGCTACTTCCCCGCCTATACCGGTATCTATTTCGTCAAAAACAAGGGTTTCAATGGCGTCCGATTCGGCCAGCACAGCCTTTATTGCCAGCATTACCCTGGAAAGTTCGCCTCCGGAAGCAATTCGGGCCAGTTCTTTAAGTGGTTCGCCGGCATTTGCGGAAAAGAGGAATTCCACATCGTCCGACCCCCACGGGCCGCAAATCAGGTTTCCCCCAGGCCCTTTCCCCTTGGAAACAGCGTTTACCGCAAATTGCGCATTAGGCATCCCAAGCCGTTTGAGTATGGCGTTTATCTGTGCCCCTAATTTTTGGGCAGCTTCATTTCGTTTGGAACTCAATTCTGCGGCTCTGGCAGCCATGTTTTTTTCCAGCGTTGAAATTTCCGCAGCAAGACGGTCTCTGTTTTCTTCGGATTGAGAAAGAGCTTCTATTTCCAGTTCGGCTCCCGCCTTATAGGCCAATATCGCTTCTTCGTCACTCATCTCCCTGCCGTTATCACCCGGACCTTCTCCGGTTCCTGAAGAACGGTCTGTTTCAGCACGCTGGCCGTATTTTTTCTTAAGACGGAAGAGAAGACCCAGCCGCTCTTCTACTTCTTCTAGCCTGCCCGGTTCGTACATTAGACCATCGCGGTAACTCCGGAGTTCTTCTGATAGATCCTCGGCTTCAAAATAAAGATCATCCATGCGTTTACAGAACGGCAGAAGGCATTCATCCATTACGGAAGCCGCTTCCAGAGAACTTCGCGCTTTACGAGCCAGATTCAGTACCGATGCTTCTCCGTCAAAGAGAAACGAAGTTACATTCCCCGTTTCCCTGCTAAGTTTTTCAAAAGAAGCAAGACGCTGAGCTTCCGCTTCAAGTTCACGGCTTTCTCCGGCTTTGGGGGCAGCTCTGGTTATTTCGTCTACCGCATAAGTTAAGATTTCAATTCGTTCTTCCCTGTTCCGCTGTGAGTTCAGGGAAAGCTCAAGAGCTTTTTTCTTTTCAGTTAAAGAAGTAAAAAGTTCATGAAATGATGTAACCTCGGTTTCAATACCGGCAAAGCGGTCAAGACAGCGCCGGTGCATATCCTTGCGCATAAGAGACTCATGATCATGCTGACCGTGAAGATCAAAAAGAAGCCCCATTAGTTCCGCAAGGTCGTTTCGCGTAACAGGAACATTCTGTACATAAATGGCAGATCTGCCTGATGCTTTAATATTCCGCCGGACAACAATCGCATTGTCCTCCGCATTCAGGTCGCGGCTTGCCAGCCATTCCAGTGCGTCAGTATTATTTTTGGCAATACCTATCACTGCGGAAACCCCTGCTTCGTCACAACCTGTCCGGATTACATCCGCATCCGCTTTACCGCCCAGAAGAAAGCCCAAACTGCCGACAATGATTGATTTCCCGGCGCCTGTTTCCCCGGTAAGTATATTAAGGCCGTCCCCGAATGAGATCGAAAGGTTGTCGATAAGGGCATAGTTACGTATGGAAAGCTCTTCAAGCAAGCGAATGCCCTCCCGACCATTCAAGTTTAGTCCGCAAAGCCCGGTAAAAGGCCCAGCGATCAGAAGCAATCAATTGCAAAGTATGCGGGAAACAGCGGACAACGATTCTGTCATCCCATTCAAGGGGAAATGTAAGCTGGCCGTCTACCGTAAGAATAACATCGCTGCGCTGCTCTTTTTCTACCAGGGTAATGATCCGCTCGTCAGAAGAAATTACTATGGGCCTGTTGGCAAGGGTAAACGGACAGATAGGGTTAATTATCACCGCATCCATCTCCGGATCCATAATAGGCCCTCCGGCAGCAACCGAATAACCGGTGGATCCGGTCGGAGTTGCCACAATAAGTCCGTCTGCCCTGAAAGGGCCGAGATCTATCCGTTCTCCCGAAGCGGTCTCCATTTCCAGTTTTAGTTTGACGAGTTTTGCAATCCCGGCAGCTGAGACAACCGCATCATTCAAACAACAGCTTTGAAAAACAGTATTACCGCCGCGTTCCACTGTTGCTTCCAGCATAAGCCGCCGGGAAATAACTTCTTTCCCCTGCTCCCATTGAATAAAAGTTTCTTCCCATTGGGAAGGAGAAACCGCCGCAATAAAACCAAGCGTACCAAGATTTACCGGCATCAATGGGACTCCCAACGGCGCCATAACCCGCGATGCAAAAAGTACGGTTCCGTCTCCTCCCAGACTGATACTCAGATCTGTTTTTGCCGGATTACATTGTTCTGTTTTACTATCAATGGAAAAAATCCCGGCACTATAATTCCGGGCGGCAATTTTTTCACAGATCTCTTTCGCCAGACTGTTCGATTCAGGCTTTTTATTATTAACAAACAAAAGTACTTTTTTACTCATTTACCGGTTCTTATGGAAGAGTCATGATCAATTTGGCTACCCGATCTGCAGCCTGGGCGCCAAGCCGTGGATAAAGGGGGAAAAGCATGGTCCGCAAGGCCAATGAAGAAGCACAAGGACATTGTGCCGAGGGAATCGCCCCGCTTCCCGCAAGAGTTGCATCAAAAGCTTCTTCTACGGCAATTTCCTTCTTTTTTGCATAAGCTTTAACATCTTTTGCCCCGCTTGTCAGTATCAGTGAAAAAGCATAATTGTTGTATTCCAGGCCTTCTGTTTCCCTGAATCGTTTATGCCTGGTTTGCATACCTGATTGAATATATATTTGAGCCAGTTCTCTCCTGCGTGCAAGGTTTTTTTCTGCCTCCCTCAATTGAA
Source organism: Treponema sp. (assembly GCA_009782495.1). Classification (GTDB taxonomy): domain Bacteria; phylum Spirochaetota; class Spirochaetia; order Treponematales; family Breznakiellaceae; genus WRIV01. Next base: position 5,626 of record WRIX01000051.1, on the reverse strand, counting down.
CAGCTGCCATGGCGGCATTTAGATCGGGAAGCAGGTATTCCGGCGGTAATTCCCCCAGGGAACGAAGGTCAGCAGCATCCCTCCGGTTTGTTGCAAAAAGCAATGCCCCTCCGCCCGCAGTAATCATATCCCTTTCTTCCAGCCCTAAAATGGATAGAGTTCCAAAGGAACCGGCTTTTTTTTCCCTCAATAAAGTTCCCGCACTTTGAGAGCAATCTTCAATAACAGGAATACCTAATTCGGAGAGCATCTCCGCTTCGGGCAGATAGCCCAGTGCATGATGAAAAACAATACAGAGCGGTTTGGCCGCCAGTAGGGCATTGATTTTATCTCCGGCCATGAGGGGTGAATCATTGGCAGTATCGCAGTACATGGGAAAAAGGCCCAAGCCGCGGATAACCCGTTCGTAATAAAGCGGAGAAAGAGCAGAGATAATAACTCCCTTTCCTTTGGGGATTTTTTCATCTCCTGTATCCCCGGACATTCCCGTGTAAACATCCCGGGCTTCCTGCCTGGTATCTTCTGCCACAACAGATTTGGGATCCGGTAAATTCTTTAACAAAAATGCTTCAAGGGCTAATTGCAGTGCAAAAACAGGGCTTCGCAAAGCCAGACAATAATCATAACCAAAAATTTCTTTGGCAGTATGGATTAAAAACTGTGTGTGTTCACCAGGACCAACCCGGTCCTCTACCATTGTCGTAAGTACCGCATCCATCTCCTTCCGTCTGATGGTAGGAGAATAGACTTCTATCTTCATAAAACCATGATATCATATTTGGAGGTACAAAAACTAGCGTAAAAACACCATTTATCCGGAGAAATCAGCGTCTTAATTCGACAATTTTTTGTAATTCTCTGGGGTTAAACAGGTCCCTGATATTGAGGATAATCAAATACCCCCCTTCTTCCTGCCGAACTACCCCTTGAATGTATTCCGCCCCTATTCCGGTAAGCATTTGGGGCGGGGGTTGGACATTCTCCTTTTCTATGGTAACCACCCGGGAAATTCGATCGATAATCACCCCAAGCTTCATTTTATCAATTTCTATGATAATAAATCCCGACAACAGCTCATCTTCTTCCGAAGTAAAGGCTTTTTTTAAATGAAAGCGCTTATGCAGATTGATGATTGGGATAATCTCTCCTCTAAGGTTAAAAATCCCCTCTACATAGGAAGGAGCATTTGGAAGCGCCCGGATTTCCTGTACCCGTACTATTTCCTTTACATCCATTATATTGATAGCGTAAAGTTCTTCACCAAGCTGAAAGGTGACTAACTGGTTTTGATCGGACATATCACACCCCTGAATTCATTCTACCATTAAAAGAGTTCTTTTTACAAGGGCAAAATACCAAAAATCATTGACGAGAGTTGATTAATATGATTATAATAAACAATGAAATTAGTTGCAGCCATGAAATTAATTTCAAGAATATAACCAGCCAGGTCGCAGATATGGGGTTAATGGAAGACAATAGATTAATCATAAAAATCTGTAAGTTATTCTACGACGACAATCTGAGTCAAAAAGAGATAGCGTTTAAACTGGCTATTTCAAGACCTCAAATTTCGCGAGCTTTAACGTATGCCCGGCAGCAAGGGTGGGTAAGCATACGAATTAACAACCCGTATGCCGAAGAAGATGCTCTTGAACAAAAACTGATGAACAAATTCGGATTACGGTATGCTTTGGTCACAAACACACATCTAAAAAGTGATTATGAAGCATGGGAAATGATTGGAAAAAATGCGGAAATCAGAATTCTTTATTATTTGTCCACCTTCAGGACAATAGGAATTATGAGCAGCAAGTCGATTTACTTTGTACTTAATAAAGCTGTCCTTCCTCATACCGGAAAAATTACATTCGTGTCCCTTGTCGGCGGAATGGGAACAGCGGGCGCTCAATGGCATGCCAATTATATGTCACAGCGTTTTGCTGAAAAAACCGGCGGAAAAGCATACCTTTTGAACGCTCCGTTATTTGTACAAAATGAAGAAATGCAAAAAACCCTCATTCAAGAGGAAAACATACAACGGGCATATAAGTATTTCAGGGAATGTGACGTTATTTTTACGGGTATTGGCCAAATTGATACAAAAGCTACCCTGGTGGAATCCGGTACTCTTATAAAAGATGATTTAAATCTTTTAAAAACAAACGGCGCTGTAGCTGCTGTAGCCGGTTCTTTTTTTGATAAAAACGGAAATTTGGTAAAAACTGAACTGAGCCGGCGTTTTATCGGCATTGGATATGACGAGATAAAAGCTTGTCCCAATGTAGTGGTTATTGCTGCGGGAAATGAAAAAACCGCTGCAATAGGAGCGGCTTTGCGCACTACTCTCTGCCATGAATTGATCACCAATTCAGAGACAGCAAGGGCGCTTCTTGATTCCTGATAAAAAAGGGAATACCTTTTTAAATAATTTTTTGGAGGTTGTTATGAAAAAACTTTGTTTATTGGCTGCAATCCCGGTATTGTTGGCAGTGTTCATTCTCCCGGGCTGCAGTAAAAACGAAAAGGCCAAGACTGTAGCTATTCTTACCCCATATTTGTCGTCTACAACTACAAAGCAAATGGCAGATATTCTTGAAGTGAATATCAAAGCAAAAGGCTGGAACCCAATCACAGTGGATACCAAAAATGACTTTGCCGTCCTTGCAAGCCGCATGGAAGACCTGGTAACCAGTAAAGTCGACGCCATTGTGATCATCAGCGCCGATCCGTCTCAGATTGCCGATCAGATCCTCCTGGCCGATGCCGCTGGCATTCCGGTTTTCGGCTGCGACAGCGGCTTTATTGAGGGTATAACGGTAAACGCTACCAGTGATAATTATCAAATGTCGGAACTTATTACCAATTTTCTTTTCGACAAGATGAATCATGCCGGGAACCTTGTTATCTTGACCCACCGGCCGCATCCCGGAATATTCAGGCGGAACGAAAAGCTTGACGAGATTCTTGCCCATAACCCCAACATCAAAGTAGTAACCGAACAGCATATTGATGTACCCAACCCCATTGATAATGCCCGGACAGTAATGGAAAACACACTGCTGGGCAACACCGGTGACGGAGCAATAACCGCTGTATGGTGTGCATGGGACGAAGCGGCAATCGGAGCAGTCCAGGCGATTAACGATGCAGGCCGGCAGGGAATTATCGTAACCGGCATAGACGGTAATGCCCAGGCAAAAGAATATATTGATCAGGGGAGCGCTTTTATTGGTACAATAGAACAAAACTTTTCCGGCATGGCAGAAATTGTTATTGACCAGCTGGAACAGCACTTTAACGGCGTAAAACTGACCCGGGGCGATAAATATGCACCGGCTACGCTTTATCAGAAATAACAAATGCTCCGTTCGAAACCTGATTCTAGCTCTATGGCTTGAGAGGAAGCTCTAATGATTTTGATGACTAAAGGCGTGACCAAACGATTTGGTTCCACGAATGCTCTTGAAGATGTTTCCATTAACATCAACACAGGGGAATTCCACGCCTTGGTGGGGGAAAACGGTGCAGGTAAATCGACACTTATCAAAATCCTGAGCGGTGTATATGCAGCGGATAAAGGGGAAATTATTTGGCAGGGAAAACCTGTGTCCATTACCAATCCCCGGCGGAGCAGAGAACTTGGAATTACCGTAATCCACCAGGACAGATACCTTATTCCTTCTTTTACAGTAATGGAAAATGTATATCTTGGAATGGACTATGAAAAAAAAGGTTTACGGATCAATTGGAAAAAAATGCATGACCGGGTAAACCG
>WRIX01000051.1:0-1748 GCA_009782495.1 Treponema sp. | reverse complement strand
TACTGGCACTTGTTTTCTGGTTCATTATGGAACATATGTCTTTCGGACGGAAACTGTACGCCATAGGGGGAAACCAAACCGCTTCTGAAATAGCGGGACTTAAAGTTAATCTGAACAAGAATCTGGCCTATGGTCTTTGCTCCGTACTGGCTGCCTTTACAGGGGTTTTAATGGCCTCCAGAATCGGATCGGCTACACCTACCAGCGGAGACGGAATGCTGCTAAGTTCCTATGCAGCGGTATTTCTGGGTAAAACAATGTTTAAAAACGGCGTCCCCAATATATGGGGAACCTTTGTAGGAGCTGCTATTCTTGGTATACTGGCAAACGGACTTACTATTATGCGGGCTCCGACTTTTCTCCAGGATGTACTCACCGGCTCTATCATCGTTCTTGCCGTTGTGGTTCCCAAATTGAGCAAGGAAACCCGGCCGGCATGAGCGCTCTACTAACAGGATACTTTCTGGGGGCATATCCAAGTGAAGATGCTTCTATAGATTTATTTAAAAAAGCGGCATCGGATCTTGATATTTTAGAAATAGGATACCCTTCAAAAAATCCGATTAATGACGGAGAAGTCATCAGAAAAGCTCATAAAGAAGTGATGAGCCAGGGCTGTCCGGATCTTTCATATTGGAAAAAGCTCCGTTCTGTAATCAAAAAGCCTTTGTGGATAATCGCATACAAAGAAGACCTGATTGATTCGGGAATTTACCGTACATTTGCAGATCTTGGATTGAATGATGTCTTTGTACTCCCCGATTGTACCGATATAGAGCGGGCGAATCTTGCAGATGAACTTGCCCCAAAAGGCATTGAGGTAATGGGCTTTGTTAATCCTTTGATGCCTTTGGATTATTTTAAAAAGATAGCGGTAAAACACAAAAGTATTTATTATCAGCTATATGTGGGAAAAACCGGTTCGGCCGGAACGGAATCAGATCCTTTGCCTTTTTTAGAAATGGCCCGAACATTTCCAGGCTTGAAGATTTATGCCGGATTCGGAATCGCTACGGCGGAAAAATCCCGCCGGCTTATGGAACAAGGTTTTGACGGAGTAATAATCGGTACTGCTTTTTTAAATGCCTTAAACGAATCTGAAAAGGCACTATTGACTTTAATCCGGGATGTTTCCGCCGTTCTTAAAAAATAAATCAAAGGAGTTTTGATGAATTATACCGCCGCCTTTGATCTGGGAACCACCGCTTTAAAAGGAGTGTTGGTTTCTGACTCAAAAGAATTAGCCTTTGCGCATAGTCTCCCTTTGGAAACGATCTCCTCAGGAGAACATATAGAACAGGATCCCAAAGAATGGTACAAGGTTTTTTGCAACCTTTCGGCTCTTATGGTTAAAGAAGTTCCTGCAGAAAAGATTCGGGGGATCGTTATGAGCGGCCAGATGCAGGATCTGATTCCTTTGGATGAAACCGGGGAAGCATTGGGAAATGCCGTGTTGTACAGTGACGGCCGCGCCGGAGAGGAATCTGCATACATCAATTCCCTTATTGGAGAAGACAATATCAGGCAAATTACAGGGAACGCAATGGACGCTTCTATTCCCGCTGCCAAGCTCCTTTGGTTAAGAAATCATGAAAAAGAACGATATAAGCGAATCAACTGTGTTCTGGGAAGTTCCAAGGACTATATCATAAAAAAACTGTGCGGCAAATCCATAGGGGATCATACTGCCGCATCCACCTTTGGCCTTATGGACATCCATACAAAACAATGGGACAAAAATTTATTGA
>WRIX01000050.1 GCA_009782495.1 Treponema sp. | reverse complement strand
CCTGTAATTCGAAACAAGGTCGGCAAAAAGCATTCCCGGAAAGGTAGCGGACAACACCCGGTCCCTCCCCATAGGCACAAACACATGCATGACAAAAGATCCTGACATACTGTTATAGTGTGCACTGGAAATAATACGATCCCCGTTAAACGCCACTTGTATATAATTATTTTCGGTCTCGAAAACGTCATGAGAAACGGGCTCGCCGCAGTTGGCGGCAATGGAGTGCCGGTTATAAACGGTCAGCGAAATAAATTCGGGAAATTCTTCTATTTGGGAATTCATGAGTTCGGTCATTTCTTCGAGCGAGCCTGTTTTAAGAAGACGTTCCGCCACAGTGTTAGCATCTGATTTTAAAAGGTTAATTTTCGTGGAGACAAGATCATTGGCTATGGCTATGGCCAGAGTCAAATCCTGCTCTACGGTTTTAACAAGGTTTTGCCGGGTAAAGGATAAGCTTAAGAAAAAGTAGGCCGCCGTTACGACAAAAACAATCGACATAATTACAAGGGCAACTTTTACACGCAGCGACACAATTATCTCCGTTAATTTACTATAGTTGAAAGTTTTTCCCGGATTTGTTTAAAATTCATCTGATCGACATTTTTCCGGAGCCATGCCACAAGTTCGCTGCCGGACTCGTATTCCCAATTCTCAATATCCGTCATGGCAGCATCAACTTCGTCCATATTATAAGTTTTGCTGGCGGCAAGAATTTTCGACAATACTATGTTATCCGGTTTATCCTTTTTTGGTTTTGGGTTGTCAAGAATCATTTGCTGCAGCATATCATTTATAGTTTCTATAAGTTTTTCTGCTGTCTTTATAAAGTCACCGTTGTTAGCCGATACAAAATTGTAATTTCCTTCTTTTGCCGCTTTTTCCAGAGCCTCTGCCATGGAGCCAACCCGGTCGGCGCATATACCCTGACTGGAACTCTTTATTCCGTGAACAATAATTGCATAATATGTTAAATTTTCTTTAGTAACCTCTTTAAGTTCCTCAAGCAATGGCTGAGTGTTGGCAGCGTAAGAATGCAGTACCTGCAGATATGATTCCTCGTCACCGTCAAAGCGTTCTATCCCCTTATCCAAATCCAGTCCGTTTACTTTTTTTCCAGAGGTTAGCCGGCTGGTTTCAGTTTTTCTGCCAAACTTGCGCCTGTCATTTCCTTTTCGCCTGTCCGAAACCATTTGCTCATCTTCGCTGATTTGAGCAAGGCTCTTTTCCAGATCTTTATTCCGTATCCATTCCCGGATTACAGTGTCCAGGCGGGCAATTTCAATAGGCTTGGATAAAAAAGCCTGGAAACCGTTATTTAAAAACATCTCCTCATTTCCCACAATAGCATTGGCTGTAAGGGCGATGATGGGTATTGTTTGGGCATATTCGGTTCCGATTTCCTTCCGGATAATCCTGGTTGCTTCTATTCCGTCCATTTCGGGCATCATATGATCCATAAATACAGCATTGTATTTGATTTTTTCTTCGCGAATGGCATTGATGGCTTCTTGTCCGCTGGTTGCGCAATCAATTTGCATACCGTAAGGTTTCATCATACCCTTGGCTACATCAAGATTGGTTGTTACATCGTCCACTACCAGTACCCGTGCATAAGGTAATTTGATGCGTGATATATGCGATTCTTTACGGCGTTTGTTATCCGAGTACCGGAAGTTCTCCAGGTTCTTTACAACCTCCGCTCCAATTACGGCATCTGAAACAAACTTCTGACGAACACTTGCCGTAAAGACACTGCCTTTTCCGTATTCGCTTTCCACATTTATTGAACCGCCCATCATTTCGACAACCCTTTTGGTAATGGGCAGCCCCAGGCCGGTACCTTCTATTCTACGGTTTGATGCTGTGTCCACCTGGGTATAGTCGGTAAACAAATTAACCAGATTCTCGCTCCGTATGCCTATGCCGGTGTCGCTGACCCGGATGATCAGCAAAATTGATTCTTCTTCCCGCTCGCAGCTTATGTCCAGTTTAACCGTACCTTCTTTGGTATATTTAAATGCGTTTGACAGAAGGTTATTCAGAATCTGTTTGATCCGTAAATCGTCTCCGTAAAGGCGTGTTGGCAGATTCTCATCAATATCCATTCTGAACTGGATGGGTTTTTCTCCGATACGCATAATGCTTTGTGTAATGGCATCATTGATCAGGCTGGGAATGTCGTACTCGACCAGTACAAGCTCAAGCTTACCTGCCTCTATTTTGGATATATCCAGGATATCGTTTACCGTAGAGAGGAGTGTCATGCCGGAATTATATATCTTCTCCAGATTCAGGTTGGCTTCTTCGTTTAGTTCGCTGGCATCCAGGGTCAGTTCCGAAAGGCCTATAATGGCGTTTAACGGTGTTCGCATTTCATGGCTCATGTTGGCCAGGAAACTGCTTTTGGCATTGTTGGCTTTCTGGGCTTCATCCAGAGCAATTTTTAGTTGTGCCTGAAGCCGGGTTCTTTCCGTGATGTCGTCAAAGCTGCCCATCACATTGGCTACTTTCCCGCTGTTGTCATAAATAGGCGTAGTACGTATGCGGTATACCTTGTTATTGATCTCGGAATTCCAGTCCTGGGGACCATCAGTAAATGTTTTATAAACGCTTTCGGAAAAACCCGAAAATTGTTCTTCCTGCAAAGCTTCATCAAACTTTTTGCCTTTAAAAAATTCTTGAGTAAAACCAAGTTGATTAAGATACAGTCCGTCAAAAAGCGTTATCATGTTATTTTGATCCACAGACCAAATAACCCCCGGATAGTTGGCGATCACGGTTTCCAGCTTGGCAGCGGTAGTTCGCAGGCTCAGCATTATTTCGTTGCGCAGCAATGCTGTGGCTATCAGCATACTGCCGGAGAGGAGAGTAGATTCTTCACTTTCCGTATACAATGTTTCACTATGGCAATCGTCAAAACCAACAAAACCCCAAAATGTATCATGTACAAATACCGGCGCTACAAAAATCGATAATATGCCCCGCGGGGAAAGCGTTGCCTGTTCCGCCGCCGACATCTCGCTTATCACCTTTTTGATGCATTTTCCCTGTGACAGTATTTCTTCCCAGCCAGGTATTTTTTCATCGTATGGCTCATTAATGGCAGTTTTGTTCTGTATATGCGGTTCGGCGTTGCCCGTCCACTCATATATTTCGCTGCAGAATAGCCGCCCGTCCGTGGTGTGGTTTTTCCAGATAGTTACGCGATCAAAGCCTACAGCTTTGGCTATCATACCCATGCAGCGATGTATATTACTCTTGAATTCATCAATTTCCGACTGAAGAAGGATAGTAGCTGCCTGATTTACAGTATTCAGCAGATTGGCGCCCCGCTCAATCTCATTCATCATTTGCTTGTATTCACGCAGATCACGTGCGTAGCCCGCTACAACATCGTCATCCCTTAGCCTGACACGGACCATTTTAACTTCCATGGGTAATGGTGTCCCGTCTAACGACTGATGCATCCATTCAAAAACGGCACTGCCCTCATCAAATGCTTTATTGATATACATTCCGGCTTTTTCGGAGGAAGACTGTCCGTCGCTTTGATATTCCGGACTGAGTTCCCAGAATCTGTCAATAAATTCCTGTTTATCTTTTACTTTGAATTGATTAACCGCTGCCTCGTTGCAGTCAAAAATTTTGGCGTCTTTATGGAAAAGTGTGCAGGTAAGCGGCATTGTGTCCAGTAAAATCTGTGTGTACTGATGCGCCTGACGAAGCTGTACTGCCTGCAAATTGCGGTTAAGAGCGCTGACCATCATTAATCCCGCTGAACGCAGGATGTTGACTTCATCTATGGTAAAGGTACGTTCTTTGTGACAATCATCAAAGCTGAAAAAACCGTAAAATTGTCTGTTCCAGTACAACGGAATTGCTAAAATGGATTTTACACCCTGCGGTCCCAGAATATCCTGTTCTTCCTGTGTCTGCATGGAAAGCGGTCCGTTTATATACTCATTTATCAGGAATTTTCTTTCCCATTCGGGGATCTCGCTGTAAGGGCGCATTGCAACGGCGGGTCTTCCCACCCGGCCGGCATCGCTTCTTAACCACTGAAATTGTTTGACATAATAGAAAACTCCGTCAATTGTATCGTTCCGCCAAATTATAATACGATCAACATCCACATAGTGACCTATAAATTCCATACTCTCCATGAGCGAAGCTTCAAAATCCTCTTCTTTCGAGGGTGCAAGCAGAACCGCCGCAGTGCTGTTTACCGCATTCAGAAGCTGTTCCTGCCGCCGCCGTCCATCCCGCATTTCCTGTATCGTCTGCGCCAGTTCACCGATTTCATCGTCGCGGCCGCTGCCGAAAAAATCAAAATCACCTTTTGATACACTTTGAGTCAGACGGTTAAGAGGCGTAAAAATCAGATGGTTCATCAGGGCATTTCTGCCCACCACATAAATAAGAAGGATTGCCAGCATAACCATCAAGAGCGGCATAATGTTTGCTATGCCGGCAAGTGAATGGGTGTTGTACAAGACAACAACCGACCAGTCTGTGCTGCTTATTGGTTCAACGGCAGCGTATTGAAAGGGCCCTTTGGCAAGCTTAATTACCTCCGGACGTGAATGAGGGCCAAAAACCCCGTTGATGTTTCCCAGATATGAACCGAGTATTGCAGAAAACACAGGATCAGAGTTTTCTTCATGAATATGGTTATTGTCTTCATCATAGAAAATAGCATGATTAACACTGGACGATTGTATAACACCATGTCTGTCGATGATATATCCTACAACCTGTTTTTCGTCATATTTTTCTTCATCAAATATCTCATAGAACACATCGGGAACTCTTAAACCCGAACAAAATACTCCCACAAGGTCTCCGTCTGCCATTACCTTGTGATTAATCCACATATGCCACATTTGGAAGGCTTTTTCAATGTCGATTTTTATGGAATAGTCATTGCCGGATCCAACGCATTCAAAATACCAGGCATCCTCCGCTTTTGCCGGATTAAGTTTGGCATGGGAAACAACATCATTAAAGGCCAACTCATGCCCGTGCCCGTGATCTTCCCCCTGCATAAGTGAATATTCGTTCATAGATTTCTGGATACCGAGATAAAAATGATTACCATGCATAATGGCGGCATAGTCCATTAACTCATTAAAAGCCATCGTTTTTTTCGCCTGATCCTCCTCATCGGCAAACCAGGCAGTTAATGCTTTTGAATGCGCCGCCTTTCGTACTAATGTAAGGTCCTGGCTGATATATGCATAGAACTTTTCCGCCGCCTCCATCGAATAGGTACGGACGATATTTCTGGCGCGGTCACTGTTGATGCCGTTGATTATTACGGCTGCCATGATAGTCATCAGAAAGAGAACCAGAGCAAGCAGGATTGTGTTCATGTTTCTGGAACGCTTTGCGATTCTGCTTTTCTGTTTATTTAATGTTGACTGGTTCATAAACCTGCCGCCTTAGGAATAATTTTCTCAATTAACAGCCGCGCCCTGAAGCTCCCCCTGCGTAAGCGAATTCTTGGGTATTAAACCAGACTTTCGAAGAAAAAGCGTAATTTTGCATATTATACCATGTCTTTCCGGAAATGTAAGCTTTTTTAATTTGATAGGCCTTGGTTTGTCAAGTTGACGGGTATTCTGGTATAGTGTATTATGCTGATTTGAAACCGGGAGGGAAACCGTGCTGGGGAGAATAATCGTATTGCTGGTATTGATCCTCGTGCTTGTCGGCGGGGGCATAATCTGGTTCGATTACCTTAATGTAATCGACGCCAAGGAGGTGCTCGCCCCCCTGCTCCGTCTTATTGGCAGGGCGCCGCGTACCGGCGGGGTAATTGATGACGATATGTTCCTTAACCTGGATGCGGAACGGCTTGCGGTTATTCTGGAAGCTCATGCCCTGAAAGAACTGGACCTGGAAAGACGGGATGAGGAATTAACCGCCCGCCAGGCAGAATTGGACCAACTGGCCCAGCAGATTGAAGAAGACCGGAAAGCTGTCGAAGAAATGGAAAATTCGATAAATCAAGCCCGCGCAAGCGCCGAAAATATAGATAGAAACGTTGAAGGTGTTTCCCAAAGGTTGACCAATATGCAGCCGGAGCGAGCGGTTGCAATAATAATGGCCATGACCGATCAAAATGCCGTCAGCGTACTCCGGAAGACCGAAGAAATAGCCGTGCGCGACGGAACCGGCAATCTGGTGCCTTATTGGCTTTCCCTTATGGCAGCGACTGAGGAAGGGGCAACAAGGGCAGCAGAGTTGCAGCGAAAAATGGTATCCGACGTTCCCTAAGCACGCTCAAGGCCGTTCCGGAATCTAAAAGGAGGCCGGGCGGCGATGGTAGCTATTGAACACAATCCCACCCACATTGACACTTCCCTTTCCGAAGGGAAAGCAGCCCGCAGTGAAGGTACTGAGAACCGGCTTGACGGAATAATCCCAAAAAAGAACCGCAAAAAAGACGGTTTGGGAGCTTTTGCCAAGTTACTCGAAGGGCTCGTCAGTAAAAAACCACTCAAACAAAGCGAAATTAGCCCAAAAATTAATCAAAGTGGATTAATTCCGGGCAAAACCGCTGAGAGTGGAACAAAAAAAACGGTTTTCCCTCGCTTAACAGAAGCAAAGGAGCTAAACAAACAGGATAAGCCCAAAGAAAGGCTTTCTGTTCCAAAGGAAAACCCAAAAAAAGAAACGGTTTCGAATCAGGGTTTTGACAAACTTCCTACTTTAAACTTTGAATTTGCCCGTTTCTTTCCAACGGATGTAAAGGAAACAAAACCCTTTACTTTTGAACAAGTAACCCTAAAAACCGGCAATTCCGGACAGATCAAGGATATTCCCGAGCGCAAAGTTCCCTTTAAAAAAGGTGAATTACCGGAAAATACCCCTCAGAAAGAAAACCGGAATGTATCCCTTCAACCAAATGCTAAACCAACGGAAAAGCCTTTGCAGACAGAAGGAGAATCCAAAAAAGCCGGTAAAAAGCGAAATTCCTTTTCTGTAGATGTTCATGACCTTCGTACTCAAACCGGAGCGGAAGCCGGAACTATTACCGAACGGGGACTTAAGGCGGCGGAAGAAGTCCGAAACTCTTCTGAAAGAGAAATAACCGTGGATTTGCGTCCGGAGCAGGATCGGAGTGAAAAGCCTTTGGAAGCAGGGCAAAAAACCCCTGCCGGGGAAAGTTTTGAACAGATACTGGCAAGAGAATTCCGGGGAGATCTTTCGGCGGATATCGTCAGACAAGCGGCAATTGTACTCCGTGACGGCGGAGAAGGTACGATTAAGCTTTCCCTTAAGCCTGAAACCCTGGGGAAGGTAAAGATACACCTTGAAATGGCCGAAAACAGGATATCGGGGTTTATTTTCGTTGAAAACGAAGAAGCTTTGCGGGCCTTTGAGCAGGAAATTCATACCCTGGAGCAGTCCTTCAGGGATTCCGGTTTTGAAGCGTCCCTGAATGCAGCCCTGGATTATCAGGATGGCGGACAGCGCTGGAAAGAAAAAGAGGTAACACCCTTTTATTCCGGGCGTTTTGCTGCTTCCTACGAAGAATCAAGCACGATGGAATTTTCAACAGGGTTTGGATTTTCTACCGTGAATGTTTTAGCTTGAATATGTAACGATAAGGAGTATTACAGTGTCATCAGTAGAAAGCCCGTGGCGGATGGATCCGCAGGAAAAAGCTCTGCTGGACATGGAAGTCAATCGAATTAATTATGAAAGCTTTGTAAACGGCAAAGAAAACGGCAGAATGCCCAAACAGGATCTGGGAAAAGAAGATTTTCTTCAGCTCCTGATGAAGCAGCTTGCCTATCAGGATCCCCTGTCTCCTATGGAGGATAAGGAATTCATTGCCCAAATGGCGCAATTTTCCAGTTTGGAACAAATGACCGCCATGTCTCAAAGTTTTGCCAGCCTTTCGGGCAGTTTAAGCAGAGATTTTGCCCGAATTGCAGATATGATTTCAGGCACCGAAGCTAATTCGGCGTTGGGAAAAACGGTCGAATTGGCAGTAGGAGACGACAAAACCATGCAAGGTGTTGTCCATTCGGTTACCAAGGGAGGAGATCCCCAGATTATGGTCAATGGCTACTACTACAATTGGAGCCAGGTAATCGAAGTATTTAATACGGAAGCGTCTGAGTAGGAGGTACCAATTATGATGCGTTCATTGTTTGCCGGTGTTTCGGGACTTCAAAATCACCAGACCCGTATGGATGTTGTGGGAAACAATATTGCTAACGTTAATACCACAGGCTTTAAGAAAGGCCGGGTAAATTTTCAGGATATGCTGTATCAGCAGCTGGCCGGTGCAGCCAGACCAACCGAGGATCTGGGAGGTATTAATCCCAAAGAAGTTGGTCTGGGAATGACAATTGCTTCCATAGATACGATTCATCTTCAGGGAGCTCTCCAGAGTACCGGAGTTCAAACAGACCTTGCAATGGTAGGAACGGGCTTTTTTGTAATGAAAAGCGGAGACCAGACCTTTTTTACCAGGGCAGGGAATTTTGGCCTTGATAATCAGGGAACCCTGGTAAATCCCGGTAATGGTATGAGGGTTCAGGGCTGGATGGCTGCGGATCAAATGCTGGATGTTTCCGGAGATGTCGAAGACATTATTATCCCAGTAGGTTCCAAGGATCCCGCCAGAGCCACTACCTTTGTAAATTTTGCCTGTAACCTTGATAAAAGGATACCTGAACTTCCGGAAAATCCCACCCCCGGCCAGGTCAGAGCCAGCACCTGGAATACTTCAATAAAAGTTTATGATTCCTTCGGAGACATGCACACACTTCAGGTTGCATTTACCCGGGTACCAGGCGTTAATAACAGCTGGAATGCTATGGTAGTGGTGGATCCGGAAAGTGATCCGCCCACCAATGCGGCAATTGGGCTTGGAGCGGATGCACCTGCAGTTGGCGGCCCCAATATGTTTACCATAAACTTTGACAACGACGGTCTTCTTCTTTCCGTTCAGGACGGAGCGGGAAACGAATCTGGCGGAGCAGGACAGGTAATAATGAATGTCGCCTTTGATGTGCTAAGTACTACTCCCGGTGATGACGGCGCTCCTGTCAGGCAGGCTTTTACTCTGGATTTGGGAACTGTAGGCGGCTATGAGCGGAATATCACCCAATATGCCAGGGAATCTTCCAGCAAAATGGTAGAACAGGACGGCTATCCTATGGGATATCTTGATAATTTCAACATTGACCAAAACGGGATTATTACCGGTGTATTCAGTAATGGTTCCAACAGGGTGCTGGGCCAAGTAGCGTTGGCAAGTTTTACTAACCAGGGAGGCCTGGAAAAAGCAGGGGAAAATATGTTTATGCAGTCCACCAACTCGGGACTGGCGAATATAGGACCTGCCCGTGTGGCCGGTAAGGGAAAAATTATTGCCGGTACACTGGAAATGTCAAATGTGGATTTGGCCGATCAATTTGTTGATATGATCGTAACTCAAAGGGGTTTCCAGGCAAACTCCAGAACCATACAAACAGCGGATCAGATGCTGCAGGAACTCCTGTCGCTGAAACGCTAGTAATAAGGAGAAGTGAAGTCCTAAGCGAAGCTCAGCTGTGAGTTTCGCTTAGTGCGTAGAGAGTGAAGGGCAGAATGCTGATTACTCAGCGGATGCTGCTCTTTACTCTTTACACGCCACTTTATTGAAGCGATGATAAAAGTAACCAGACTGAACGAAAAGGAATATTACATCAATCCCCATCAGATTGAATCCATCGAAGTTCATCCTGATACAACGCTTTTAATGTTATCCGGAAAGCATGTTGTAGTCAGGGAAACCGTGGAAGAATTGATTAATCGGATTGTGGAATACCGCAAACAGATTGGCGCCTTTAAAAACGAGGAGTAGGTAATATATGGATATAGGAACCATAATCGGCCTGGCCGGCTGTTTTGCCATGATTGGACTCGGTATTATTACCGGTGGTTCTGGTCTTCTTACCTTTGTGGACATTCCTTCGGTATTGATCGTTGTACTGGGTTCATGGTTTGCCCTTTTTACTTTCAGCGGTATATCCGGAGCCTTGGGAATCTTCAATATAATGAGTTTGGCCATGAAGGTGACTTCTTTCGACGAAAGAGGAATCATCACCAAACTTATGGGTATGTCGGAAAAAGCCCGCCGCGAAGGACTTCTGGCTCTGGAAGAAGAACTGGAAGATCTTGACGATGAATTTATGAAAAAGGGCCTAAGGCTCGTGGTAGACGGCACCGATGCGGAAATTATCCGTACCCTTATGGAAAATGAACTAAGTCAGCTGCAGGGCCGCCATGCAGAAAAAATCGGCTCTGTTAACATGTGGGCCACGCTTGCGCCCGGCCTTGGAATGTTGGGGACGGTTATCGGTCTTATTGGTATGTTAAAAAATCTGGAAGACAAAAGCGCCCTGGGACCGAACATGGCTGTTGCTCTTATTACTACTTTGTACGGTTCAATGATGGCCAACTTAATATTAATACCTATTTCCGGAAAACTATCCGGAAAGGATGCTGCAGAAACCCTGGTAAAGGAAATGCAGATAGAAGGGGTTCTTTCCATACAAGCCGGAGATAACCCGCGAATACTTGCCATGAAACTCTTGTCCTATCTGGAACCGGCAGATCGTAAAGCAGTAGAAAATGAAGTGCTGAAGGATTAGCGAGAATAATGGCAAAGAAAGCAAAAAAAGAAGCTAAAAAAGCATCAGGCGACTGGATTGTAACCTATTCCGACATGGTTACGCTTATGCTTTGCTTCTTTGTCGCTCTCTTTAATCCCGACGATGCCGACCCTATTGTGCTTCAGCAGATGATCTCCGCTTTTAACGCCATTGGCATGGGGGCTTCTACCGGCGGGAATACTATTTCTCCGGGAAAAAGCGCCGACCTTGGAAATACCATTATGGAAATGCCTTCTTTGGATCGAGGGCGGCAACTTGGCACTGCTGCCAGAAGAGCCCATAGCCTTTTTGAACCGGAAGTAAAATCGAACAAGGTCAAGGTTATTCCTACAGAACGGGGTATAATTATAAGCCTTGCATCGGATCTGTTCTTTGCCCCTGCAAGTGCAGAAATAAATTACGAAGACAGCCGTGACATATTGCTCCGGCTGGGTTCTCTTCTGAATTCCCAGGAGGTTTCAAACCGCCGTTTCAGAATTGAAGGACATACAGACGGTTCCGATACAGATCCAACAATCTGGCCTTCCAACTGGGAACTTTCCACAGCCCGTTCCCTTGCGGTACTCCACTACCTTGCTGATATAGGAGTGGACGAGAACCGCTTCCAGGTTGCGGGTTTTGCTGCTACAATGCCTATAAGCAGAGACGATACAGCCGAAGGAAGAATGAACAACCGAAGGGTGGATATCGTTATTCTGGACGAAGGACATTTGTAACGGGAGTTTTTCTCAATGAACACAGCTATTGTTACTCTTAAAGAAAGGGGATTTTTATCCCAATGTACCAACACGGAAGGATTATCCGCAGCTATGGACAGCGGCCAGGTTACCTTTTACATTGGCGTTGATCCGACAGCGCCCTCACTTCATATCGGGCACATGGTTCCTTTCTTTGCATTAAGCCATATGGTACATGCAGGACACAAAGGCATTGCCCTTATTGGCGCCGGAACTGCCAGAATCGGCGATCCTTCCGGAAAAACCGAGACGCGGAAGATCCTCAGTTACGAGACACTTGATGAAAATGCCGCTTTGGTGTCCGGCCAATTAAACCGTTTTCTTGCAAATACCGCCGCCGCAGACGCTGCTGTTGTGGCAGCAGCCTCAACAGCCAATAGAAGCGGCGAACATATTTTTGCTAATAACAAGGACTGGCTCGCCAATCTGAATTATATTGATTTTCTCCGGGAAATCGGCAGCCATTTTTCGGTAAACCGTATGCTGAGTTTTGAAGCGTATAAACAAAGGCTGGAACAAGGCTTGTCTTTTCTTGAATTTAACTACCAGCTTTTGCAAAGTTATGATTTTCTGGAATTGTTCCGCCGTTACGGCAACACGCTCCAGATAGGCGGCGATGATCAATGGGGAAACATTGTCGCCGGTGTAGACCTGATACGCCGCATTGAAGGCGCAGAAGTGTTTGGTATGACCTTCCCGCTTGTAAACACTTCTGACGGAAAAAAGATGGGTAAAACCGAAAAGGGCGCTCTCTTCCTTGATGCGGCAATAACCAGCCCTTATGATTTTTTCCAGTACTGGCGCAATGTGCCGGATACTGATGTAAAACGTTTTCTTTTAATGTTTACCTTTCTTCCGGTGGAAGAGTGTGAAAAACTCTGTACCGCAGAAAAAAATCCCAACGAATCAAAAGAACGTCTGGCCTGGGAAATAACGGCTCTGATTCACGGTAAAGACGAAGCTGACAAAGCCCTGGCAGGGGCAAAAGCTGCCTTTGGCGGTGGCGGCGATCGGGACGCAATGCCGACCGTTTCGTTAAACCGCTCAAAGTTTGAAGCAGGCTACAATATCACAGACCTTTTTGCCGATGCAGGACTTGCCGCCACAAAGAGCGAAGCCCGCCGCCTGGTAGAACAGGGCGGCGCTTTTGTCGGCAGTGAATCAATTTCCGATGTAAAGGCAGTTGTCGGTGCGGATGCGTTGGACACCGCCGGGGAACTTGTTTTACGGGCCGGAAAAAAACGCTACTGCCGGGTTGTGACACTGGCTAACGAATAAGAAAGATTCATATGTAAAGTATGTTCTAATATCCCTGGAATGATTTGTTATGCGACATTGGGCCTTTTTCTGCAACTTTTTTGGGCGAATTACGACCATTATTAATCTTTTTTCCTATACCAATATTTATATATTTCTTTGAATCCTATTTTCTCATACATATTTTTTGCTTTAATATTATTAATTACAACTGATAAATGTGCTTTTTTAATTCCGGTTTCATTTGCTTTTGCCAATATTGTTTCAACTATTTCTTTACCATACCCTTTACCCCTATATTCTTCTTTTACCACAATATCAAATAATCCAACAAAACCTTTTTCAATTACACCATACCCGCATCCAACAAATACTCCATTTTCCATTTTATAAACACTTATTATTTTATGCCGTATATTTTTTAACATATTATTTATTATATCTATTGTTATATTGTCTTTTATATTATTACAATAAAAAAAACAATTTTTCCAATTTTCTGAAAAAACATTATCTACAGTAATATTTTTATTATTATAATCTGTTTCTTTAATATTATTATATATTTGAACTGATGTTAAGTCTATTTTTTCATAATTTAATTCTTCAAGTCTTTTGTTTAATATTTTATATTCATCACATTCAATAATTTTATAAATAACCGGTAAATTATTATTTCTATAGATATTTTCACAATAAATAATTTTTTCATCAATATTTTTATCAAAAGAATATATGGGATTAACAGAATTAGCCCTTTTAGTGTAACCGCCAGCCATTCTAATAATCCAACCGTCTAATAAGAGCGTTTGAAGTGATGGCCATGCGTTCATTGTCAATTCTTCGATTGTAAAATCCATAATATACTCAATATATCCTTATTTTATATTATTGTCAACTATTTCTGGTCGTATTACGCCTAACATTCTAGGTTAGCGACCCGAGCCGCCGTAAGGCTCTTAAATTACTGCGTTAGCAGGAACCTTACGCTAACCGTTTGTATGCGAAATACCACCCATACACCATTTACAATAATTTTTCCTTAAATATTCTTATTATATCTTCCCATATATTTTTATTGAAAAACATATGTCCACCATTTGGAATAATTTCCAAATCTGCATTTTTCAACGATTTTACCAATACTTTTATACTTTCCAAATTACTTGGCAAATAATCAATTTCACCATATATAAAATGTATTTTTTTATTGAGATTATTTAATTCCATAAAAATATCTTTTATATTTTCTTGAACTTTTGTATGATTCCATGCCGGTTCTATATATTCCGTTTTGTAAAGCCTTTTTGTATATTCTTCTGCCATATTTTCATCAAAATGCCATTTTCCATTAAGGTATTTCCAAATGCGGAAATATTCATTTTTTCCACGTTCGTAATCTTGATACATTTTATTTGACATTAATATTGCCCACATTTTTTCTTTTATTTTTTCATCTGTTTCCACATATTTATTTTTGCCTGTTGCAATTATTGGGGAAGAAATTAAAAACAAATTTCCCGTTTCTTCTGTATATTTTATAGCAAATAATTGCGCAATGGTACATCCGAGAGAATGTCCCACAATATTTGCTTTATTTATATTGTAATACTTTAATATTCCATAAACATCTTCTACCATATCACCTATGCTATACGGCATTTGTATACTACTATTAGGACGGCATGGCTCAAAATGAGTAGAAAATCCTATGTCCCTATTGTCAAAACGTATAACAAAATATCCAGATTTTGCCAGTTCGTTACAAAATGTTTTATCCCAGAATATACCTGGAGCCATAGCCCCAGAAATTAGAATAATTGCTTTTCCATTATAATTTCCAAAAGTTTCTGTCCATATTTTTATAGAATTAACATCTATAATTTGTTCCATATTCCTATTTTATTATCATATTAATTATTCCGTCAATATATAATTTCTACGTTTACTTTAATTATTTTTAATCTTTTATAAATTCGACTGTGGTTCTGTGTCGATCCTTTTTCTTATTTGTTATGCGACATTGTGTCTTTTTCTGCAACCTCGTTGAAACTGTCGAAAATGTAAAAAATGTATTAGTTTTAAATAATAATTAACAAAGAGACAAAGAACCATGTTAAACTATATTCACTATGGCACGATTTAAATACAACGATAATTCTCAAGGTGTATTCCTCCCAATAAATCTGGAGGAACAATTATTCCCTGGCACCTTTGAATGGACGCTTGATTATTTAATTGACAAGATGGATGTGACATTATTCGAGCAAAATTACTATAACGACGAAAAAGGCGCTGCTGCATATTCGCCGAAGATATTATTGAAAGTGATCATGTATTGTTATTCACGGGGAATATTGTCCAGCCGCCGAATAGAACAGGCATGCAAGCAACATATTATTGTTAAATCATTAGCAGGTGATGCGGAACCTGACCATGCCACTATAGCTGCATTTATCTGTATCAATAAAGAGGGAGTAAAAGATTTATTTGTTCAGGTAGTATTACAATGCGCTGAATTAAATCTGATAACCGGGGAAATGTTTGCTATAGACGGATGTAAATTACCCTCAAACGCCTCGAAGGAATGGTCGGGGACGATAGCCACTTTAAAGAAGAAGAAAGCAAAATTGGAAAAGCACATAGTACGGCTCTTATTACGACACCAGGATCTTGACCGGAGCGAGGAAGCTAAACAAATACAGTCTCCGTATAAAAAGACTATGGGTGATGACAGGGAGAGAAGGCAGCGAAGCATCCAGCGACTTGAGAAGAAACTGAAAAGGCTCAATACGTTTTTACAGACAGCGGAACCGAAACAGGGGGTATCCGGACAGGAAGTACAAACGAACATCACTGACAGTGAAAGTGCACGAATAAAAGGGCCTCATGGCTATATACAGGGATATAATGGAATAGTGGTATCAGATTCCGGGAATCAGGTGATAATCGCAGCCGAAGCGATAAGTTCTGGAGCAGAGAGCGGGTGTTTCACGCAGATGCTTGATAGTGTTGAAGAGAACATGAAAAAAGTAACCGGGAAAAAGAAACCGTTAAAGGGATCGTTGGTAGAGGCAGATACCGGGTATT
>WRIX01000049.1:6315-16096 GCA_009782495.1 Treponema sp. | reverse complement strand
GCTTCCTGAATAACAATAAGCTGTTCAATAGGGTCATCAACAATGAGCCCTATATGGGCGTGAGTATCGAAGTACTGCATGATTATGTCCAATAGCCAGAATTTGTATTTTTCCAGGATTTATTCCTGGTTACTTGTTTTTCCCTTTTATTACTGTAATTCTATCATTCCAAACCCGTGCTGTCAAGGATAATTTTTGATATTATTAATACAGCCAATAGAAGCAATAACAGCCAATAGCTGTTGACTATTGTAATATTCTCTTTTTTTAATAAAGCTAATGGTAGCCATAAAAACCGATAAAAAATATACGATAAAAAATAATAATTCCAAAAACATACTATAAAAAACGATAAAAATATCAAAAAGTCAAAAATTCTTGTTGGAGTATGCTTAATGATACGTATCGTTATCGTTGATGGTCAGGATTCGTACCGGAACTTTCTTTATGAATACCTGTCAAATGAAAATGATTTTGAGGTAGTAGGTTCGGGAGGCGACAGTTATGAAGCAGTTAAGCTGGTAGAGGAGCATAAGCCGGATATAGTTTTGATGGATATGAATCTTCCTCTGGATGATGGAATAAAAACTGCCTCGCTTATAAAATACCGTTCCCCTCAAACTTCGGTGATTATCAGAGGGGATGGCAGGGAAAGGAGGGTCTTTTCTGTTTTTTCTAGCGGTATTTCGGGATTTATCAACAACCAGGCAAACAGTACACTGATATGCCATGCGATCAGGGCTGTATATTATGGAGGGAGCCTTGTTTCCCCTGAATTTATGGTTAAATTCCGGACAGTTGCCAAAAATATGGCAGAAAATGTTTTAAAGTCCAGAGGAGATCTTCGATCTTCTCAGTTTGGGAAGGGAAAACAGAGTCTAAAAAAAGATACCTGTGATTCCATGGTGGAGCTGCCAAAGACGATTTCTCCTTCAGATATGCAAATTATGAGTTATGTCGGCCAGGGTTATACCAATAAGGAAATAGCCGAAAAGCTTTCGCTTACCGAAGGAACGATTCGTAACTATGTATCTTCGGTATTGCAAAAGACCGGTTTTCGGGATCGTACTCAGGTAGCGATTTATGCGGTAAGAGCCGGGTTATAAATGTGCCTGGGATTGTAACTCCAACTCGGTTGTTTTTTCTATAACCAAAGCATCATCCGGATTTGAGCTGTCCAATCCCGACACTTCCCGCAGGATTCTTTGGATCTGTTCAGGTGTACAGTCAGAGCTGTCAGGCCCATAGGTTTTCCGGAATGCTTCGTCTGCCGGAAAAAGTGTTCCGTCTTCTGCCGGAGCGGTAAAATTCAGGGCCGCTCTGTAGATTTTTGCAATTGTTCCAAAAGGAAGCTGATGCCTGGCACAGAGCAGCATGGCTCCGGTAATGCGGTCTTCTCTGGCCAGCTTGCGCCGTAGATCACGGCCTACACGATGAATTGTATCACCCAGAGCGCTGTTTTTAAAACGGAAAAGCAGGTCTTCGATATGGCCGGATAAATCATCCCTGCTATAGCTGCCAGGGTATTTTGATTGCGGGTACTCTTTTATAAGCGCATCAGCAGCTTCATTCATTGCACTGCGGGTAATTTGCTCCACGCCGGGCACAGCCAAGGCTTCCGGTATTGTGAGCGTTGTATCACTGATTGTATTTCCCATGTACGCTGCTGCTGCATGACCAAGATTATGGATAAACAATTTCCTGTCAACATAGGCGGCTATTGGGTC
This sequence comes from Treponema sp., assembly GCA_009782495.1. GTDB lineage: Bacteria > Spirochaetota > Spirochaetia > Treponematales > Breznakiellaceae > WRIV01. The sequence continues at coordinate 14,369 of WRIX01000049.1, read as the reverse complement.
AACCGGAAACAGGGCAGGAATGGATGGCAACGAGCTGTGGAATCCCCGCCTGTCTACAATCAACGTTTCGTACTCTTCGGCAAAAACCTGCAGCGGATCTGCGGCAAGGTCCGCTGCTTTCATAATTGGCGCCATCTTACCAATGCTGGTTTCCACCAATCCTACAAGGCGATCCAGCGGATACTCCGGCCCAAGCTCTGCGGACAGTACCGAACGGAACAGAACCGGCGCTTCACGATCATTTTCCGCAATGATAATGTTCAAAGGACATCCGGGTGTTGATTCACCATTAAGCCCTGTTTCCAGATCCCGGCGTATCGCAAGACCTTTGGCTATAACTGGCAACACTTTTGGCAGGGCATTTTTTCCAACGCTAGTTCCGACAATGTCAGCGCCGGCTGTTTCCATTGCCGACTCTGCCGTATCCCGTCCATCTACCGCCCGTACCGGCCCTATGCGGCGTACTTCATCGGTTTGGCCTTTCCGCTTTATTACAACATTGTAGTACTGTTTTTCGTTAAGCAGTTTTACCAGGCTTTCGTCTACATCGACAAAAACCACTTCCCAACCGGCACGGGAAAAAACCTGCCCGATAAAAGAACGGCCTATATTGCCGGCGCCGAATTGTACGAGTTTCATGCACATGTCCCGCCAGCTTTTCTGGCGCCGTCTCCTGACTCCTGAGTTATCCCATATCAGCGTGTTGGATTGCCTTAAAGATTCTGTCGAACTCGTTCGTCAGGTTTTTTGAAATCTGGGCCAGATTATTGCCGGCCTTATTCGCTTCTGTGACCGATGCGCTTTGTTCCTCACCAAGCCGGGAAGTAGTAGTTGCTGCATTTTCTATAGTACCTAATGTATTCAAAAGAACTTTCGCAGCATTGTCTATGTCGCCGGCATATTCCTGTAGTTCAGAAATATTGTCTTTTCCGGCATTGACATTTTTTTCGGTTACATTAAGAGCGTCGGTTGCTTCTCTGATTAATCCGATAATTTCCTGTATGGTATTTTGTATTGATTGAGCAGATTCACTGGAATTTTTGGATAATTCCCTGATACCTTCAGCAACAACCTTAAATCCTCTGCCGGATTCCCCTGCATGGGCTGCTTCGATCGAAGCATTTATTGCCAGTAAGTTGGTTTTGGAGGCTATGTCCTGAATTACCGTTACAAATTGAATTATGATTTCCGATTTTTCTTTAAGGGCGGAAATTTTGTTAACGGATAATTTCATCGATTCGTTGATAGTCTGCATATTGGTCTGGATGCTGCCGGCATGTTTGCTGCTGCGTTCGGCTTTTTCATACATACTATTGCCGGCCTGCACTCCTGTTCCAACACTGTTTAGAGATTCGGATGCTTTTTCGTTTACCGCTCCGGATGTAGCGCTTACTTTTTCGATTACTGCGGTCAGGTTGTTTGATACTTCATCCAGGTTTTTTATTATTTGACCGATGGAATCCATGCATTTTTGAATTACCGTATTGTTTTTTACTATTTCCACGGCCCCTATTGCATTTCCGTCTTCGTCGTATACTCCGGCGTTTGATACCAGTGTGTGAACAGTGGCCCCGCTCTTGTGGTAAACATCAACCGCAACATCCCTTAAAAACTGCCTGGTTTGGATGCACTGCTGGGTTGGGCATTGGCTTCCCGGCGGGCAAACGCAGGCTTTAAACATATCATAACATTTTAATTTTCCGGCTTCCGCTTCGGTATAACCGGTAAGCTTGGCTATTGCATCCGGCCAAAGAACAACATTATAGTCCATATCCCGGACATAATAAGGATCCGGCATGGCTGACTGAATCGCCTTAAGTTGGGCAATTTCCAGTTTCAGCGTTTTAATTTGCTTGTCAGTCTCTGCTTCAGGTTTGGAAGTGTCGGGACCGATAGTTTGTTCTGGCGGTTTTTTTCGAAACAAAGACATACAATAAACCTCTCAATGACAAGATATATTATTTTAATCTATTTGTAAAATAAAAAAACAAAGATATACTTGGAGAATCGAAAAAAGCATGGTATCCTGTAATTTCAGTAGTATCTAATACGCCATTAGGGGGTAACTATGAAGACCGTATGCGGAATAGATCTGGGAACCCAAAGCTGTAAAGTGGTTCTTTACGACTATGAGGCGAAAAAGATCGCTGCCAGTTCCCAGGCTGCGATTGAACTAATAGCAGAAAACGATGGTACACGGGAACAAAAAGCCGAATGGTACGAAGAAGCGTTAAAAAGCTGCTTTACCGCACTGCCGGAAGATGTCAGAAAAACTATCGCTGCAATCGGTGTTTCGGGACAGCAGCACGGTTTTGTTCCGCTTGATGAAAAGGGAAAGCCTCTGTACAACGTTAAACTTTGGTGCGATACATCCACCGCCGCCGAATGTGAAGAAATTACCAAAGCGGCCGGAGGCGAAGACAAAATTATCGCCCAGGCAGGACTTCCCATGCGGCCCGGTTATACCGCACCCAAGGTAATGTGGTTAAAAAATCACAGACCACAGGAGTTTAAAGCGCTGGCTCACATACTCCTTCCTCATGATTATGTTAATTACCTCTTAACCGGAACTTATGCGGCCGAATACGGCGATGCATCCGGTATGGCTCTTTTTGATATACGCAAGCGTGAGTGGTCTGCTTTTATTGCCGGGCTTATTGATAAAACGATAATTGACTGCCTGCCAAAACTCGTTAAGAGCGAAGAAAGCGCCGGAACGGTAAGCGCCGAAGCTGCGGCAGCATTTGGAATACCCGCAGGGATTCCTGTAGCATCAGGCGGCGGAGACAATATGATGGGCGCCGTGGGAACCGGTACGGTAAAAGACGGTTTTCTTACCATGAGCCTGGGAACTTCCGGAACATTGTACGGTTATTCGGATGCTCCGGTAATCGACCCATCCGGGGATCTCGCCGCATTCTGCTCTTCAACCGGCGGCTGGCTTCCCCTGCTTTGTACGATGAACTGTACCGTTGCCAGCGAAGAATTCCGCGGCCTCTTTGGTTTGGATGTAAAAGCATTTGACGCCGAGGCTGCCAAAGCGCCTGTTGGTGCGGAAGGTATTGTATTGCTCCCCTTCTTTAACGGAGAGCGGACACCGAATCTTCCCAACGGCAGGGCCAGCGTTAATGGAATTACAGCGGCAAACTTTAAAAAAAGAAATATCGCCAGGGCTGCTTTGGAATCGGCGATCTTTGGGATGAGGATAGGTATGGAAGGTTTTAACAAGCTGGGCTTTAAAGCAAAAGAAATCCGGCTTATCGGTGGCGGTGCAAAAAGCCCGTTATGGCAAAACATTGCCGCCAATGTGTGTAAGCTTCCGGTGCGTGTTCCTTCCGGCGGCGAGGCAGCAGCTATGGGCGGAGCAATCCAGGCTTTGTGGTGCCTTGCGCATAGCGGCGTTTCAGGTTTAAGTACAGCTATCGGCGAACTCTGTGATGAACATGTGGTAACCGAAGGCGCTTTAGTAGAGCCGGAAAGCGAAGCTGTCGCCGCCTATGATAAGGCGTATTCAATTTATTCGGGGTATTTAGGGGCTTTGAGTCCCCTGTACAAATAACATAATAACACATGGAGGAAGATATGGCGAATTTTTATGTGGGAAAAAAAGAATACTTTCCCGGAATTGGAAAAATAAAATACGAAGGGCCAAAGAGCGATAATCCCCTGGCTCTTAAGTATTATGATCCGGAAAAACTTGTCGGCAAAAAAAAGATGAAGGATCATCTCCGTTTTGCCATTGCTTACTGGCATAGTTTTTGCGCTGATGGTACAGATCCCTTCGGTTCCGTAACTCATCCCCATCCCTGGATTGCGGATGCCGCTAATCCCATGGAAGCGGCGGAACATAAAATGGATGCGGCTTTTGAATTCTTTACAAAGCTTGGCGTTCAGTTTTATTGTTTCCATGACAGGGACATAGCTCCCGAAGGAAATACTCCCGCTGAAAGCGAGAAGAACCTTTTTGAAATAGTTAAAAAGGCAAAAAAACTTCAAAAAGATACGGGAGTAAAACTCCTCTGGGGTACAGCCAATCTGTTCAGCAACCCCCGCTATATGAACGGCGCCGCTACCAATCCGGAATTCGGCGTTTTGGCCATTGCAGCCAATCAGGTAAAATCCGCCATTGATGCCACAATAGAACTGGGAGGACAGGGTTATACTTTCTGGGGAGGCCGTGAAGGATACATGAGCCTTCTTAATACCGACTTAAAGAAAGAAAAAGATCATTTAGGCCGCTTCCTTGGTCTTGCAAGGGATTATGCACGCAAGCAGGGATTCAAAGGTATGTTCTATGTTGAACCAAAGCCAATGGAACCCACCAAGCATCAATACGATTACGATGTAGAAACCGTTGCTCTCTTCCTTAAAACTTATGGTCTGGATAAAGACTTCAGAATGAATATAGAAGCAAACCATGCAGAACTTGCAGGCCACGACTTCTGCCATGAATTGGAAACCGCCGCTGCACTTGGGCTTTTTGGTTCAGTGGATGCCAACCGCGGGGACTTTATTAACGGCTGGGATACAGATCAGTTCCCCTTTAGTTTCTACGAAACAGCTATGGCTATGTATGCCATACTCCGTGCCGGCGGCTTTACTACGGGCGGCCTGAACTTTGACGCCAAAATACGCCGTAACTCAATAGACCCGGCGGATTTATTCCTCGCACACATTGGCGGTATGGATGCTTTTGCTGTAGGTTTGGTAATTGCGGATCGTATTATCAAAGACGGTAAGATTCCCGGCTTTGTCAAAAAACGCTATGCTTCGTACAATTCGGGAGACGGTGCCAAGTTCGAAAAGGGCGAGCTTTCATTCGCAGATCTTGCTAAAGTAGGCGGTGAGAAATACGGTAAAGCAGGTGTAACATCAGGTAAGCAAGAGTATCTGGAAAATGTATTTAACCAGTACTTGCTGGGCTTGTAGTTGGTGTTTTCTTTTTAATAGTTTATCAAAGGTTTTTGGAAAAAACTGAGAGTAAAAAAAAGAGCTGTTCAATTGAACAGCTCTTTTTTTGCAGGAAAATAAAAAAATACTTCACTCGCAATAAAAATAAAAAAAAATCAAAGAAAATCAAAGAAAATATAAATATTACTTGCTTAGTCAAGTATCTTTTTGTATTTTATTAATATGAATCAGACAGTGAATCAGCGGATTAGAAAGCTGCGAAAAGAACTTAAACTTACCCAAAATGAGTTTTCTTCTGTTATTACAATTTCTTCCGGACAACTTGCCTGTATTGAAACAGAAAAACGTGTAGTAAACGATCGTACGATCAAGCTCATTTGTGATTCATTTAAAATTAATGGCGAATGGCTGCGGACAGGGAAAGGTGAAATATTTGTAGAAGACAAAGACAGCCGTTATAATAAAATAGTAGCCCTTTACGACACACTTAAGCCCAAGTATCAAGAGTTTATTCTTGATGCAATAAACAGCTTTATAAAAATTCAGGACAGCGAATAGTACTGCAAACCCTAATTTGTCGCTGAGCCTGACATACACAATACCTGCAATATATTAAGCAAAGGGGTGGGCAAAGGCCTCGAAAAAACCGCGTGTTGAATCCGCCAGAACAGCTTTCCAGCACCAATTTTTTGCATAACTCGAATTCTTTTTACCTAAATAATATTTACTCAAGAATAGATGCTGGCTTATTTGTGTTAAATATTTCTCTTACTCGCTGATCTATTCTGGCGGTGAATTCCACATGGTTTTTCCGAGGCCTTTGCCCACCCCTTTCCAAAACATACTGCAAGCGATTGTTTATGACAGATGCTCAGCGACAAATTAGGGTTTTGTAGATTTAGATTCGGCCGCCCATCATTTGCTGTAGTGCCTGCGGGTTTTTACCCATCTTTGACACCTTCTTCATCATGGTGCGCATCTTTTCGAATTTTTTAATCAGCCTGCCGACTTCTGCAACGGAGGTACCGGAACCTTTGGCAATGCGGCTGCGCCGGGAAGGGCCTATTATCAGGTGATTGTTTCTTTCTTTTGACGTCATCGAAGAAAGGATCGCCTCCTGATGTTTAAAATCTTCTTTGTTAATATCATCTTCGCTTATTTGACCTGCCATACCGGGGATCATTTCCAGCATTTTTTGAAGAGAACCCATTTTCTTTACCGAGCGCAGCTGGTTCAGCCAGTCGTCCAGGGTAAAGGTTTCCTTCTCCATTTTTTTCTGAAGTTCAATGGCTTCTTTCTGATCAATTACTTCCTGGGCTTTTTCCACAAGGCTTACGACATCGCCCATGCCCAGTATACGGCCGGCGATTCGTTCGGGGCGGAAGGGTTCAAAGTCTTCGGGTTTTTCTCCGGTTCCGACAAACTTAAGGGCTTTACCGGTAACGGTTTTCAGGGAAAGCGCAGCGCCGCCCCGGGTGTCGGAATCAAACTTGGTCAGCACTACTCCGGAAAGTCCGATCTTTTCGTCAAACGTTTTGGCAATATCAACCGCAGACTGACCGGTCATAGAATCGGCAACAAGAAGAAGTTCGTCGGGTTTTGCGGCATCCTTAAGCCGTATTAATTCCGCCATCATTGCTTCGTCGATCTGCAGGCGGCCTGTTGTATCAATGATCAGCGTGTCATAGAGATTTTTTTTTGCAAGAGACAGAGCGCCTTTGTAAACTGCTACCGGATCTTTGGCGCCTTCTTCTTTGTAGACCGGTACGTCAATCTGGCTTCCCAAAACAGAAAGCTGTTCCACCGCAGCAGGACGTATAAGGTCGCAGGCTGCCAGTAAGGGTTTGCGGCCTTCTTTTTTTAAACGCAGGGCAAGCTTGGCAGAACTTGTTGTTTTTCCCGAACCCTGCAGACCCAGCATCAAAACAGTAGAAATTGTGTCCGGTCCTTTTAGTTTAAGACCTTCGCCGCCGCCGCTCCCTCCCAGAAAAGACACAAGCTTGTCGTGAACGATTTTGATAAACTGCTGACCGGGATCTACCGATCGCAGAACTTTTTCGCCCTTTGCTTCTTCTACGGTAGAATTGACAAAGCGCCTGACTACCCTAAGGTTTACATCCGCTTCCAACAGGGCCATCTTAATCGCTTCTACCGCGTCATCTATATTTTTTTCGGTGATCTGTGACTTACCGGCGATGAACCGGAATGCATCAGAAAATTTTTGGGTTAGTTTATCCAGCATTTTACTATTAATAGCATAATGATTTGTTATATTAAAGTGCGATATTTTTATCTAAACAGTTTGATAATGATGATATTTGATAAAAATTAGTAAAATTTAAAAGCGTTTTTTTTCCATGCTGGCCCGCAAAGACAGCTGACACCGAATTTGTCTGGTGTCGTTCAAGGGTTAGGCCACTATATGTAGCGTTGTTTTGCCATAAGCGAATGATTATCTGAGGGGGTATTGACTTTTTAAGGCATTTTTTGGTATTTTTAAAGTCGATTATCCCATTATTCGGGTAAATCCACAAAATATCTTTAATTCCGGGGTTCTGAGCTTACTGAATACTCTGTAAGCCGGGTATCCCGGCAAATGTAACAGAGGAGATGATTATTATGGCGAAACAGTTGTTGTTCAACGAAGACGCCCGGCGCAAGCTGCTTGCCGGGGTTGAGCAGATTTCCAAGGCCGTCAAGGTAACTCTGGGGCCCAAGGGACGAAATGTCCTTCTTGACAAAAAATTTGGGGCTCCGACGGTCACCAAGGACGGTGTTTCGGTCGCGAAAGAAATAGAGCTGGCCGATCCGTACGAAAACATGGGAGCTCAGCTTCTTAAAGAAGTGGCTACCAAAACTAACGACGTGGCCGGAGACGGTACCACCACAGCAACAGTACTGGCCTATTCACTGGTAAAAGAAGGCCTAAAGTCGGTAGCTGCCGGAATGACCCCCATCGAGCTTAAGCGGGGGATCGACAAAGCGGTAACAATCGCTGTAGAGGAAATCAAGAAGAATTCCAAGGAAATTAAAGATAAGGAAGAGATTTCCCATGTAGCGTCGGTTTCGGCCAATAACGACGGCGAAATCGGCAATACCATCGCTGATGCCATGGAAAAAGTCGGCAAAGACGGGGTTATCAC
>WRIX01000049.1:0-5783 GCA_009782495.1 Treponema sp. | reverse complement strand
GAAATGTCCCAGCTCGGCAAGGCCAAAACCATCAAGATCGACAAAGACAACACCACAATCATCAACGGTGCAGGCAAGCAGAAAGACATTCAGGACAGAATTGCCCAGATTAAAGCCCAGATCGAAGACACCACCAGCGACTACGACAGGGAAAAACTCCAGGAACGGCTGGCTAAACTGGCCGGCGGCGTTGCTGTAATTAATGTTGGAGCCGCTACCGAAGTGGAACTTAAAGAAAAGAAGCACCGTGTAGAAGACGCCCTGTCTGCAACCCGCGCGGCCATCGAAGAAGGCATTGTAAGCGGCGGCGAAATTGCCCTGATTCAGGCGGCGCTCGCTCTGGACAAAGCCGATACCGCCGGTCTTACCGACGACGAAAAAGTCGGCTTTAAGATTGTAAAGCGTGCCCTGGAGGAACCGATCCGGCAAATCGCCGAAAATGCAGGACTCGACGGCGCCGTTATTGCCGACAAGGCCAGAGGCGAAAAGAAAGGCATCGGTTTTGACGCTGCCAAAATGGAATGGGTGGACATGGTTAAGGCGGGAATCATCGATCCTGCAAAAGTAACCCGCTCTGCCCTGCAGAATGCAGCCTCTATCGCAAGCCTCCTTTTAATCACCGAATGTGCCGTTACTGATATCCCCGAAAAGAAGGATCCGCCCCCGATGCCCGGCGGCGGAATGGGCGGTATGGGAGGAATGGACTACTAAATCACTTCGTAATTTTTGCCTAGAGGCAAAATATTCGTATAAAGGCCTTCCAGCGCTAATTAGGTGTTGGAAGGCATTATTTTTATCTTTTTTTTAAAAATATACTTGACAGACATAATAATTTGATATATAATATATTATATTAAAGCGAGTATACCAGCTATTAAATTACACAGGAGGTATAAGGAATGGAGCAAAACAAACTGTCTTCGGATCTGCTCCGCGGCCATACGGAAACAATCGTGCTGGGGATTTTGCACCGGGGCGATGCCTATGGTTTTGAAATCTACAACACAATTCTGGAAAGAACCGGAGAACGCTACGAATTAAAGGAAACAACCCTCTATTCCAGCTATAAACGGCTGGAAAACGAAGGCTGTATCAATTCCTACTGGGGCGATGAAACCCAGGGGGCACGGCGGCGTTATTATCACCTGACCGACAAAGGCAGGGAAATGTACAGCCAAAACATAAAGGACTGGGAATTTACCCGAAACATCCTGGATGATCTGATGAGAGCCTTTGTCCCGCATCAGATCGGAAACGATGAAACCACAGACAAAGCTCCTGTATCAAAAATGCAGGGCCAAAAGGAGTTAATATGAATGCACAGAATTACGTAAAATCGCTTTTTAAGGATTTTGAAGAAACGGCGGCTCTTAAGGATTTTATGGAAGAAATCCAGAGCAATCTGGAAGAACGGACAGCGAATCTGATAAAAAAAGGCCTTGCGGAAGAAGAAGCTTTTGCCAGGGCTTCTGCAGAGCTGGGAGACATCAGTGTCCTTGCCGATGAGATGAGTTTAAAGCGGCGCCAGGAAGTTTACCAGGATGCTTACCTGGGAATTCAACAGTATATGACTCCGCGGCGAGTGGCGGCCTATGTGTTATTCGGTATTGTATTGGTGTTTGGAATTGCCGCTGCCCTGATAGTTTATTTTAGCACCGCTAAACATTCCGGTTTTTGGTACAATGGCGAATCCCTGGTAGCGGCTTCCGCTGCATTGCTGCCTTTTTTTGTTGCTGCTGTTGCGGGGTTTACCTTCCTGGGCATTACTCAGGAAACTGCCGATTGTTATCCCATCAACAAAAAACGGGCCGTCTGGTACACTCTGGCGGCAGGGCTTATGGCTTTTGGCATTATCCTCTTTCCGGTTATCTTTTTTGCCACATCCAAAGATTACGGTCTCCCGGAAGGAAATCACTATGCATCCATTATTGCAGAACATGGACTTGTAGCGGCACTGCCGGCAGAAATTCCCTTCTTAATTCCCGGCATTGGTCTATTGGTCTTTCTTTGCCTTACAGAGAAGAACAGGCGTAAACCGTGGGCTGCTAATCACTATAAAGAAATGCTGAATCCGGAATTCTGGCAGGATCCTATTCAATCGGCACGCTTTGGCATGTTTTCCGGCGCAATATGGATTTTTGCCGTGGGCCTTTTTATCGCTCTTGGCTTTGCCCTTGGTTTTAAATATTCCTGGCTGGTCTTTATTTTTGCCACAGCGCTTCAGCTCCTGGTTCAGGTAATGATTTTTACGCCGAAAGATACCGGGAGCAGGCAGAAGTAAAGCTTGTTCACTAAAGCCCATAAACGCTATACTTAGAAAAGCTTATGGAGTTTAGTGAACTACAACTGCATCCGGATTTACAGCGGGGTATTTCAGATATGGGGTATACCAGCTGTATGCCGGTGCAGGAACAGGTTCTGAGCTGCGCACTTGGCGGCCAGGACTTGTATGTGCAATCTCAAACCGGAACAGGAAAAACAGCTGCTTTTTTGATAGTGATTTTCCAGCGCCTTCTTACCGAGTCCATGCTTGGAGGTAAGAAGGCGATCATCATGGTACCTACAAGAGAACTGGCCGTCCAGGTAGAAGAAGAAGCAAAAGGCCTTGGGAAGTATCTTCCTTTTAAAGCGGGAAGTTTTTACGGCGGTGTAGGTTATTCTCAGCAGCATCAGCTTCTAAAAGACAATGTAAGTATCCTTGTAGGAACTCCCGGCCGCGTGCTGGATCTGAACAAGTCCGGCCGCATGAACCTGATGAACATTGCCTTCCTGGTACTGGACGAAGCCGACCGTATGTTTGATATGGGATTCTATCCTGACCTTAGAAAACTCATTCGTGTGGTTCCTCCGGCAGAACGCCGTCAAACCATGCTCTTTAGCGCAACACTTAATACCTGGGTAAAAAACCTTGCATGGGAATATACCAAAAACCCAAAAGAAATTGAGATAGAGCCGGAAACAGTAACTGTAGAAGAAGTTGAGCAGCTGCTCTACCATGTTCACAGCGAAGACAAAATGAAGCTTCTTTTGGGGATCATGAAACGGGAACAGCCTGAAAGCGCCATTGTCTTCTGTAATACAAAACGTAATACGGAAATTGTCGCCAAAAGACTGCGTATGAATGGTATTGAATGTGAGTTTATAATAGGCGATCTGCCGCAGGTAAAACGGCTTAAAATAATAGATGATATTAAATCCGGCCATACCCGTTATCTGGTTGCAACCGACGTTGCTGCGCGGGGCCTGGACATAGAAGATCTTTCTTTGGTAGTAAACTTTGATTTACCCGTTGAATCGGAAAACTATGTTCACCGTATTGGCAGGACAGCCCGTGCAGGTAAAACAGGCAAAGCCCTTACCCTGGCAAGCGAACAGGATGTTTACGAACTGCCGGACATTGAAAAATACATCGGCAAAAAAATACCATCCATAATTGCAGATGAATCCCTGTATGGCGAAGACCAGAGCGAAGGTGTCCGAATCAGAACAGATTTTTATGATGACAGGGAAAGAGGCGCCGGTCAGGAAAGAAACATTCGCAGCAAAAACAGCAGAGCCGCTAAACCGGGACGCGATGTTCCGGGTCGCAGAGAATCTATCAATGCAGGCAAGCGCCGGAATTCCGGAAGATCGCAAAAGCCGGCGCAATCAGACTTGCCTGTATATTCTTCCGGAAAAACAAAAACGGCTGCCGCTTCCGGAAAACACGGTACTTCTCCCGACCTGGCAACGATGTCTTTTGATGAAAGAATGTCCTACTACAAAAAAAAATACAACGGCAATAGTCCCGATAAACCAGGTGAGATAAAACAAGACGCCCGCAATGACGATGCTTTTCGGGAAACTGTAAAATCAAAGAAAGGGCTGCCAGGAGTTTTTCAGAATATTTATAATAACCTTTTCAGAAAATAATTTTTTTATTTTTCTTCCAGGCTAAACACATCATCCCAGTCATTTGCCGGCGGAGATTGAAGGTATTGCCGGCAGCGCTCCAGATAAAAGAGGGAAGGGCCGTCATCGGGAAATAGTTTCAGAACATGGTTGAATTCACTCAGGGCATCTTCCCAGTTACGGGATTCAAAAAGAGCATGAGCTTTATTGAAGAGATCGACCATATCATGCATAGCCGCTGAAGCATCGGCGTTTATGTCCAACACTTCATAAATACGCACCGGTTCGTTAATTCCGACTACCCTGATCCGGTCCAGCTGCCGAAAGAGAATCTGCCCCTGTGTTTCCTTTACCGTATCTTCCGATGTCAGAATCTGGGTTCCGTATTGTTTATTTACTCCTTCAAGACGGGAGGCCAGATTTACCGCATTGCTGATGATCGTGTAGTTCATCTTCTTCTGCGTTCCCATGTTGCCCACTATCATTTCGCCGGTATTAATCCCAATCCGGGTAATAAGCGAAGGCATTCCTTTTTTTGCTAAACGGCTGTTTAATTCTTCTTCCAGCCGCTTCATTAATATGGCTGCATTACAGGCCCGCAGAGCGTGATCGGACAATTCAAGGGGGGCGCCGAAAAATGAAATAATCGCATCCCCAACATATTTATCTATCGTTCCTTTGTGTTCAAGAATTACATCGCTCATGGTTGAAAGATAGTAGTTAAGCAGTTCAACCAGTTCTTCCGGGGCCAAAGATTCCGCTACACCGGAAAAGTTCTTGATATCGGTAAACAGAGCAGTCATATGCCGCTCTGTTCCGCCCAGCTGGAGCTTTGTAGGATCGCTGACAATTTCTTCAACAACTTCCTCGGACAGGTAGGTAGAAAAAGCCTTACGCAGATTATCATTGAAGTATTTCAGTTCCGCAGCCTGCTTTTCCAGTGTTACCCGCTGCGCTACCACAAGCAAATGTACCTCAATTCGTTTAAGGAGCAGAGACGGCTGAAAAGGCTTGGTTATGTAATCAATAGCCCCAAGAGAAAGTCCTTCAAGTTCATCATCCGACTCCATCCGGGCAGTAAGGAAGATAACCGGGATGTCTTTGGTTTCCGGTTTAGACTTGAGGATTTTTATCGCCTCATAACCGTTCATTTCCGGCATGTCGATATCCAGGAGGATTAATGCAGGCTGCACGCTCTCCAGCCGGCTGAACATTTTTTCCGCCGAAGGGACGGTGGCAACGGTGTATTTTTCCGACAGTATGTTTTTGCCTATTTTAAGGTTTGCCGGATTATCGTCCACCAGAATGATTAGATCTTTATCGCTTTCCATACCTGCTCCAGTTTATAGGTATTTTTCAATACAGGCAATCAATGCCGCCGGATCAAAAGGTTTGGTGATATGATCTACTGCTCCGCATGAGCGGCTTTTTTCTTCGTCCCGGGAACCGGTTGTTTCTGCCAGTAATACCACCGGAATGTCCGCGGTTTCCGGTTTTGATTTGAGGATTTCTATAGCCGCATAGCCGTCCATTGCCGGCATGCCGATATCCAGAAGGATTAATGCAGGATGCACATTCTCCAGCCGGCTGAACATTTTTTCCGCGGAAGGAACGGTAGCAACGGTGTATTTTTCCGACAGTATGCTTTTGCCGCTTTTAAGGTTCGCCGGATCATCGTCTACAAGAATGATAAGCTTCTTTTCCTGTACAGCGGAAGAACCGCGCTTCTCTGAAACTTCGGCAGGAGGCGCTGCTTGTTTGTCATGCTTTTCTTTTGGTATCCAGCGGTCAAGCGCCTCGTCAAGTTTTGATATGTCTATGGGTTTGGCAAGAAAATCATTAAAACCTTTTTCTATAAACATTTCCCGCATACCGGAGACAGCGTTAGCCGT
>WRIX01000048.1 GCA_009782495.1 Treponema sp. | reverse complement strand
GGGATTTGCGGTTGTTGCGGACGAGATACGCAAGCTGGCGGAGAACTCCAGCGAACAGTCCAAGACCATAGGCAATGTGTTAAAGAAGATAAAGGAATCGATCGACAAGATCACCGGCTCGACAGAAAACGTACTGAACAAATTCGAGGCTATTGATTCAAGCGTCAGGATCGTGTCGGAACAGGAAGACAACATACGCCGTGCGATGGAGGAACAGGGGATAGGGAGCAAACAAATACTTGACGGGGTCAGCGAAGTAAACGAGATAACGCGTCATGTGCGCAGCGGCTCGGTGGAGATGCTTGAGGGGTCGAAAGAGGTAATACAGGAGAGCCAAAATTTAGAGAAGGCTACGCAGGAGATCACGTCGGGGATGAACGAGATGGCTACAGGTGCGGATCAGATTAACCTTGCGGTGAATCATGTCAACGAGATAAGCGGGAAGAACCGTGAAGGCATTGATGCTTTGATGAGGGAAGTTTCCAAGTTTAAAGTTGAATGATGCATAAATGCATCAATGTTGACTAAATCCCGAGAAACCGGTAAGGTTTGGTATATTTTTACATTCTTAATAAAGGAGAAAAGGATGATAAACAAGAAATTTGCTCTGTTGGGCGCGGTGGCGGCTTTGGTATGTATTATTGCCTGCCAGCCCAAAGTTGAATCCGGAGGAATGACCTTAAAGAAAAATGTTTTAATGATTGGCATGGAAATTGGCTATCCCCCCATGGAGTATTTCGATGAAGACGGAAAAACTCCCATTGGTTTTGATGTGGAAATGGGAAAAGCTGTTGCTGCCAAACTTGGACTTACACCTGAATTTATTGATACCGCCTGGGATGGAATTTTTTCCAGTTTGGATACGGACAAATTCGACTGCATTATGTCTTCTGTAACCTATACCAGTGAACGGGCCGGAAGGTATAACTTTTCCACGCCTTATGTAGTTAACGCCCAGTACCTGGTGGTTCGAAACGATTTACAGGCAAAGCCCAAATCACTTGAAGATGTTCAGGGTCTTCGCCTGACTTTTCAGGGAGAAACCACTTCCGATGAACTGTATCAGGATTGGTCGGCAAAGACGGGAATAAGGCTGGAGACTTATCCCTACGATAAGGTAATGAATTGCTTTGATGACCTTTCATTGAACCGGGTTGATGTAATCCTGGTAGACAGTGTCGTTGCTGCAGAGTATCTTTCCAGACCGGGAAATCCCTTTGAGATTTCTGCCCTGGTCAGCGATGATGAAGTTCTGGCTATCTGTATAAAGAAGGGCAATGATGAGCTTACTGCAGCAATTAACAAGGCATTGGACGAACTCTATGCCGAAGGAGCTCTCCAGAGAATTTCACAAAACATCTTTGGTACCGATGTAGTTTCTCCCGCAAGGAAATAGGTTTTTTGGCAAAAAGCAGACTGATGCTTACAGGGAGTGTTTGGGAAGTGGAGGATCTTGTTGGATACTATTGAAAGAATGATCAAATGGATTCCTCCGCTTCTTAGCGGCGCCCGGGTTACTATTTCCCTTACTATTCTTTCCGTGTCGGCAGGATTGGTATTAAGCCTCTTTCTTGCACTGGGAAAGATGTCCAAAAACATCTTTATCAACAAGAGTTGTTCGGCCTATATTTTCTTTTTCCGGGGCACACCGCTTCTAATGCAGCTTTACTTTATTTATTTCGGGCTTCCCATGATCTCGACAGCCTTAACAATAAACAACCGTTTTGTTGCAGCCTTTATTGCATTCGGCCTTAATTCCGCCGCTTACTGTGCAGAGATTATCAGGGCCGCGATCCAAAGTATCGATAAAGGACAGTTCGAAGCCGGCAAAGCTCTTCGTTTGTCGTATGCCCAAACCATGTTCCTGATAATTATTCCCCAGTCGATACGCCGGCTTATTCCGCCGGTAGGAAATGAATTCATTATGGTACTGAAAGATGCATCCCTGGTTTCGATTATCGCTCTGACGGATATAACAAAGCAAACCAGATCCATTCAGTCGTCCACCGCATCATCTCTTGTATATATACCGGCAATGATCCTCTACCTGATCATCACCGCAGTCTTTTCGTTTATCTTTCATAAAATGGAAAAGAAATATTCGGTTTACCTGTAGGCGGCCCGCACATGACTATGGTTAAAACAGTTGATGTATGTAAGACCTTCCACGGTAAGCCCGGAAGGGGTCCTCTCGAAGTGCTGAAAAATGTTTCCCTGACGGTAGAACAGAAGGAAGTAGTCTGCATTATTGGCCCTTCCGGAGCGGGAAAATCAACATACCTGCGGACATTGAACAGGCTCGAAACCATTGACTCGGGTAAAATTTACATCGAAGAAAAATTACTTTTTGACTGCATAAAGGGAGTAAACCACGTTCATCTTTCACACCAGGAATTCAATACTTCGCTTCTGGAAGTTGGTATGGTTTTCCAGAACTTTAACCTCTTTCCTCACAAGACAACGCTGGAAAACCTGATGCTTGCTCCGATGCATGTAAAAAAAATCCCGCAAAACGAAGCAAAGGAAAAAGCATTACAGTTGCTTGACCGGGTTGGCCTGTCGGACAAGGTTGATGCTTACCCGGCTCAGCTTTCCGGGGGCCAGCAGCAGCGGGTTGCCATTGCACGCGCTCTTGCCATGGAACCCCGGATCATGCTTTTTGATGAACCAACGAGCGCCCTGGATCCCGAGCTTGTCGGAGAAGTTCTTGCGGTAATGAAGGATCTGGTTAAAGCAGGGATGACCATGCTGGTGGTAACGCATGAGATGGGTTTTGCACGGGAAGCGGCGGATAAAGTAGTGGTAATGTTTGAAGGTTCAATCCTGGAAATGGACAAACCTGAAAAGATATTCAGCAGCCCTGCCCATGAGCGAACCCGGCAGTTTCTCCAGAGCGTTCTGTAAAGAATTGACGAGTAACAGTATTTTTATTCCTCCCCATTGCCGAAGAATGCTTCTTTCTCTATAATGCCTTAGGTATATCATGGATATTTTTTCTTCTCTCAGTAATTATGTTGAGTTTTATCCCGTGGCTGCATTTGTAGGTATGATTCTCGCGGGCCTTAATATTCCCATATCTGAAGACCTTGTTATAATTACCGGCGCCCTCCTTAACCAGGAAATTGTACAGGCAGAGGTTCCGGTAACCAGGGGAATGCTGGTTCCCAGCCTTTTAGCAATCTATATAGGGGTAATCAGCAGCGATTTTTTGTCTTATTACCTGGGAACCCTGGTGCGAAAAGGTACCATTAAAGCAAGCTTTTTGGATGGTCTGTTTAGTCAAAGAAAAATGAACCTGATCCACCGGCATTTGGATAATCATGGCTTTCTTACTTTTATTATTTGCCGCTTTATTCCCTTTGGCGCCCGGAACACTCTTTTTATGACATCTGGTTTTTTAGGGCTTCCCCTGCGCCGTTTTGCCCTCTACGACATTACCGCAGCGTTGATTAGCACCAACACTTTGTTCTTTCTGGTGTACTATTTCGGAGAAGGGGTACGCAGCCCAATCCGGGTAGCAGGCATTATTCTTTTTGTTCTGCTGATTCTTACCATTCTGTTTTTGGTAATCCGCTTTCTGTCGTATAATCGTTTGACACCCTGGGGTCTTCCTCAGGTTGTGATCTTCCCCCTTATCCCCGCCGCCGCAATGACCGTTCTTCTTATATTTTACCGGCAGTTTTTTTGGATAGTTGCCGCAGAAGCCGTGCTGTTCCTTGTAATGTTCTGGATGCTGTCTTTTTTTCGTAACCCTCCCCGCAAGATCATAGCAGATGAGTCCATACTCTACTCTCCTGCAGACGGAAAAGTAACGGATATTACCCCTGTGGAAGATCAGGAATTTGGCCCGCTTTTAAGGATTGGAATTTTTCTTAGTATCTTTAATGTTCACTTAAACCGTGTTCCCTGTTCGGTAACAATAGATCGTATTACCTATAAAAAGGGAATGTTTAAAGATGCCCGGGATCCGGATTCAAGCCGTGTGAACGAATCGAATACTCTGCTATTAAGGCGTCTTGCAGAACCAAAAGATCCACTGTTGGTTAAACAGATCAGCGGAGCCATTGCCCGAAACATAGTTTGCAGGGTAAAAGAAACGGATGAGCTTAAACAGGGGGATCTTTTTGGTATGATAAAATTCGGTTCACGCACCGAATTGTATTTTCCTGTTACAGACAGAACCCATGAACTGAAGGTTAAAATCGGCGACCATGTTCATGCGGGAATTACCCCGCTTGTAAGGTATATTAATGGCTAAATCAACAGAAAGAAAAACTACCGTCCGGAGAAAAGAGAAAGTACAGACAGAAAAGGTTTTTCGTAAACCTCGCAGGCTTCAGTATATTGCAGTCCTTCCGACGGCAGTTACCCTGCTGAATGCTTTTTGCGGTTTTCTTTCCATTGTTTATGCAAGTAAGGGACCGGGGATCTTTCTGGAAGTGTTTGTGCTCCGTAAAACCGGAGTTACCTTTTTTGCATTGTCAGGCTACCTGATTCTCTTTGCCATGATAGCGGATGTACTGGACGGACAAGTAGCACGATGGAGCGGGACGAGTTCAAGTTTTGGAGGACAGTTAGACAGCCTTTCCGATGTAATAAGTTTTGGCGTTGCTCCGGCCTTTCTTATGTTCAAGATAATGGAGCTGCATTTTGGCCTTGAGACTTTTGTAAGGAAATTCTTTTTTCCCGTGTCTCTCTGGAAAGCTTTTCCAAGCGTAAACGCACAATTGGCTCAGTTGGCCGGAAGCTGGATTTTATTTGTAGCAATCTTTTATATGCTTTGTACGGTTGTCCGTCTTGCCCGGTTTAATGTAGAAAACGATGTCGATCTGGTTCACCATCAGAATTTTGTCGGCCTTCCTTCC
Organism: Treponema sp.; assembly: GCA_009782495.1. Lineage (GTDB taxonomy): Bacteria > Spirochaetota > Spirochaetia > Treponematales > Breznakiellaceae > WRIV01. The sequence continues at coordinate 11,982 of WRIX01000048.1, read as the reverse complement.
CCCGCTTCGGCCGGAGTAATTGTGAGTCTTGTAATTTTTCAGGAAGATTTTATTGTAAGAATCGCCGGCCGCTGGCCGGAGCTGTCTTCTTTTTTAATGGATTTAACCAGTTGGCTCCTTCCGTTTTCGGTTTTTTGCTGCGGAATCCTCATGGTAACCCGAATTCGTTATCCGCACCTGGCTAACAGACTGCTTAAGGGAAAAAAGAGTTTTGTAAGCGTTATGCTGGTATTGTTTGTTGGTTTCCTGGGCGTGTGGAATATTCAGCTTGCCGTACTTTTTGGCTTTTGGGGTTTTGCACTTATAGGTTTTTTCCGCGGCATTTATCTGGAGATTTCCCGCGCTTTGACCAAACAAGGTTCTGTTTCCCGGGACGATAATCCTTAACATTTGTTTTTCTTGCAAAAATTAGTTATATTAATAATATCAGCAAATATTACAAAAGGAGTTAAAAATGGACGAAGATTCTGTTTTCTGGAGCGATGATTTTTCTGTTGGCTTTGAATTAATTGATAATCAGCATAAAGAACTGGTTCGCATGACCAATGTCCTTTTTGAAGGCTGTAAAAAGGGAAGTACAGCAGCAGATGTCGCCTTTATGCAGACAATCCGCGGCGCTGTTGAATATGCTCAAACACATTTTTATACCGAAGAAAAATACATGAAAGCGGTCAACTACCCGGGCTTTGAAATACATAAAAAAGAACATGATTCGTTTGTCAGTACAGTGATAGGTTCCGTTAAGAATTTTGAAGAAGGAGAATCCGAACCTATCGCTTTGGCACGGTTTTTAAAAAAATGGCTTCTTACTCATATTGCTGAATCGGATAAACAATACGCACCTCATTTGCAGGGATATAAGTAAGGCTAATCTTACCAAAAAAGGATATTTTATATAAAATATCTTTATGAATACCATTGATATTCGCAGTGACACGGTGACCTTTCCTACTGCTGCAATGAGAAAGGCTATGGCAGAAGCGGATGTGGGGGACGATGTTTACGGCGATGACCCTACAATTAACGAGCTGGAAAAAACAGGTGCGGAACTCCTGGGTAAAGAAGCGGCTCTGTTTGTGCCGTCAGGGACTTTTGGGAATCAATTGGCTCTGTTTACACATTGTCCCAGGGGCACGGAAGTCCTTTTGGGAGAAGAATGCCACATTATCCAGCATGAGGCAGGGGCAGCTTCGGTTATAGCCGGAGTACAAACCAGGACAATCCCTGCACCGGACGGCGTTCTTACCGGCCCGGAATTGCTGACTCGTCTAAGGAAGAAGGATCTCCATGCTTCTCCAACTTCACTTATCTGTCTGGAAAATGCCCATTCTATGGGCAGAACAGTGTCTTTAACAGCTATGGATGAAGTACGGAAAATAGCCAATGAATGGAATCTTCCTGTTCACCTTGACGGCGCCCGTATTTTTAATGCCGCAACTGCCCTTGGCTGCAGCGCCGCCGATATAGCCAAACGCTGTGATTCTGTAATGTTCTGTCTTTCAAAGGGACTTTGCGCTCCTGTCGGTTCCCTTCTTGCGGGAGGAAAAAGTTTTATTGATGAAGCCCGTCTTAAACGGAAAATTATGGGCGGCGGAATGCGCCAGGCAGGAATTTTGGCGGCGGCTGGTCTTATTGCTTTAACGGAACATCCTTCGCTTTTGGCGGATGATCACAAAAGGGCCAGAGAACTCGAAAAAGCTTTGACAGAAATTCCGGGAATTAGTGCAGATACGGGAAACATCAACATGGTTTTTTTCAGCTGGACAGCAAAAAAAGAATCTGCCGGGATGCTGGTCAATGCATTCCGCAGCAGGGGAATTATAATAAATGCTCCCGAGTTAAAAATGCAGAATGGCGAAACAGAGTTCATTTTCCGTTTTGTTACTCACCACTGGATTGGCGACAAAGAAATGGAAGCAATTACAGAAGCATGCCGTTCTGTTTTCAAAGATGCATCTGACAGCCCGGCGAAAGTGTAACAGACAATGCTGCAAAAACAGGTAATTTACCAGCAACGCCGGGAACGTATCTACGACTGGATGGCCCGTGAAGGGATAAGTCTTCTGATGATCGAAGACACGGAAGGACGCAGGGATTCAAATCTCCGCTGGCTTTCGGGTATGCCTGCCGATGCACTGCTTTTTCTTTCGGTGGAAAGGAAGGCGCTCCTGGTTCCGTGGGACATTAATCTTGCCAAACTCTATGCCAGTGCGGATTATATCCGCGCCTATACCGAGTTTGATCGGCTTCCCGTTAAAGCATGTCTTAAAGCGGCTTCGCTGCTAAAAATACCGCATGGTTCGCGTATAGAAATTCCTTCTGTTACTTCCTACCCGCGTTTCCTCCGTTTTATAGAAACCCTGACAGATTTTGATGTTATTTGCAGACTTGAAGAAAGCGCCGCAGGGGTATTGGAACAGCTGCGAGCTGTTAAAGATGATGAAGAACTCAATATATGCAGGCAGGCCGCAGCGATAACCAACAGTATTATTGATCTTCTGGAAAAACAACTAAAGGCAGGGAAGATAAAAACAGAATACGATGCAGTCCAGCTTATTCAGGGAGAATGCAGGAAAAAACACTGTGAAGGAACAAGTTTTGAAACCCTTGCAGCCGGGCCTCAGCGAAGCATGGCAATCCATTCTTTTCCGGCCTATACTACTTCTCCGTTCGGAACCCCGGGACTTTCTATACTGGATTTTGGCGTAAAGTACCGCGGTTATACCACTGATGTAACGCTCACAGTGGCAACTGAACCGACTAAAGCCCAGGACAGGCTGTTAACATTGATTGAAAAAGCCTACAAGCTTGCCCTTGGTATGGTTCAGGCAGGAACAGACGGAAAAGAAATTGCAAAGGCTGTAGATGCTTTTTTCAGCAAATCCGGGAAAGCCATGCCTCATGCGTTGGGGCATGGTATAGGCCTTGATTCTCACGAAGGCCCTTATCTTCGTAACCGCAGCGACAACGAATGGATTCTGCAAAAAGGAATGGTAATTACAGTAGAACCCGGACTCTACGATCCGCGACTGGGGGGCTGCCGTCTGGAAAATGATATTCTTGTTACAGAAAACGGCGGAGAAGTGTTAACCAACTCCAGAATCATCAGACTGTAGCGATTGCCCGTTTCTGCTGTTAAGCGCCTCAACAACAGAAACGGCGTTCCTGTCAGCTTCAATTATCACTTCTCTTTCTTTGCCGTTAATAGTGCAGTGAATTACCACCGTTGGATTTGACGGAGTTAAAATTTTTTTCCACCAGCGTTTTTCCAATATTATTACGGCAGAATTTATGGAATCATTGGGAATATAAAAAGTCTTTTCTTTTGGAGCTTCACCGCCAGTCGTAGCTCTGGAAAGAGCCATGATCCACCCTTCGTGCGGGAAATGATGAAAACGAAAACCTCCCGAAGTGGCAATAATCAGACCCCAGAGAGGCTGAGTGTATTCGGTCCAGCCGCTCAGGTATTGGCCCAGGGATTTAGCCAGTACTTTTTCACCTATTGATGCTTCGTAATCTTTCCAGTATTTTTCAACATCAACACTTTCTTTCCTTTTCAGAAGCATCTTCGGATAACCTCCTGCAGTTATAGTACACTATGCGCAATGCAAGCTGCGTTCCCTAAAAAGCACTTTTTTAAGTTTACAGTTTGTCTATCAGCATGGAACACTTTCCCGAAGGAATGGGAAGTGTTTTCTTTTTCTTTCCGAGTATATTAATGGTAAAGTAATACAGTTTTTCGCTTTCCATATGGATTTCCCAGCCCCTGCCGCTTTTATTGGAAAGTATTGTGATCATGTTTTTTTTCAGGGACAGATTTTCTATACCCATAATTTCCAGATTTGGAATAATCCAGTCAACGGTTTTTCTTGGCAGGGATATAAAAAGACCCACAATATTTTCAATAGTCAGGCAAATTGTTGAAAGGGCGTCGAATGCCAAATACTGTTCTCTGGGAAAATCCGGATTTTTATGCCACCTGGCAGGACCTTCCTTGAGGGGGAGGTAGGCTTCCCAAAGTTTCCCCTTGTGATGATTCCCGTCGGGATTCATTGAATCCAATATAAAGTACAGATGCCGTATGGCGCATTCCCTTGCCAGTCCCCAGCGTTGGTATTTTTCCAGGCCTTTAATAACCATAAAGGTCAGGTGGGGAAAAACCGATCCGCGGTAGCCGTCTCCGTTTTCATCGAATGCCGGTTCACAGACTGCCAGCGAAGGAAAAGGATGAGGAGCGCCGAAAATATTGGGATCCTGGAGTTTATTGATAATACGTTCGGCTTTTTCATCGTTTGGGATTTCCGCCAATAACGGCCAATAACCGGCCAGAGTCTTTACTTTTATTTGATTTTCGTTCTTGTCGATATCATAATAAAAACCGTCATCATTGTTCCACATCAGGTCGTTTATTCTTGTTTTAAGGGAAAAGTAGCGCCGCTTGTACTGGAAGCTTGTTTCTTTATCATTAAGTATATCCGCCATAGCCGATAAGTAGAGGGCATTAATCGCCATGCAGGTATTAAAATCCACCGGATATGCGGTATTTTCCCGCGGGGCATTACCCATTTCCGTTGCTGCTAAAGGCACCTGGTAAAGGCCGTTTTCTTTTTTACACACGGAATCTATCCATTCGGTGTAACGATGAAGTATGGGGATTACATCCTTAACACGTTTTTTATTGGCTGATTTATGGTACAGGTTGAATTCAGCCCAGGCAAAAAGCGGAAGGCTAAGTCCTTCTGGATTCTGTTTTTCCACTATAGGCGAACCGGTACTGACAGAATATACAGAACGGATCGCACCCGATGGCTCCTGGCGTGTGTAAAACAGGTCCAAAGTGGGAAAAGCCTGATAAATTCGGTTAGAATAAACAAGAAAAAATGAAGAAAGAATAGAGTCCAGCTGTTTTATGGTTGAAGATCCGGGATATGTGAAGAATTTTCCTTCAATTGTCTCTGATTCGCCTCTGCTGTTCCAATAATCCTGCATCCAGGCCCATGTTTTGTCGTAAATATCTACAAAATCCTGGTCATAGAAGTGGATTTTAGGGAAATCCTTCTTCGTCACGCAAACTCCTGCAACGAGATTAAACTATAGGTCTTAAAAAGTCAAACAAAATCATATATCCCCGGATATATACTATATTAAAAGATAATAATAATTCTTTCTGTTGGCAAACGATGACGGATTTTAACAAGCAAGCTTTGGTCTGAAGCGGAATAGACCCAGCCTGAATAATCATAGCGTTCAAACTGATTATCCTGATTATAGGTGATACCGTTGAATTGAAGCGTCGTAAAAGGCCTGATTCCCCTGATTATCATGTAATGAGTTTCACCGGCAGGAAATTCCACATTGAGTTCCAGTCTTCCTGCATCTGAGCTTCCATTAACGGATGATGCGGCTGTCCATGCCCAAAAACCCCTTCCGGCAGCCTGGGCGCGGGCGTATGTTTCTCCCGCAAAACAAATACGGTACACCCTTTGTGAATCGAGTTTTTCTCCTTCTCCGGTAAAATTCTTCCGGACTCTGCGGGGAACGGCGCCTGCTCTGTCTGCCAGGGAAAGAACAGAAAGGATCAGGGTTTTTCCCAGCGTATTCCTTGTTTCGTCTTCATATTGAAGCAGACTCCTTCCAAGCCTTAAGTTCAATCCAATATCTGCTTCTTCGTCAGAATTCCCGCTTTTGGTAAAAACCAGAACACTGTCTGCCCGCGGGTTTTTCCTAAGACCGCCCGTAACAACAAACAGGGCCTGATCAACAAATCGTTCAAATGGATTATATCTGCCCGGAACATAGCGGTTCCATGCAAGCTGCCCTTCCAGAATACCTGCGGCCTGTTCTGCTGTCATTGCTGCGGGATCAAGAGTCCGTAATATTTCTGCAGCGTCATCCATCAGGTTGCCGTATCCCCGTATTGCCAGGAATTCAATAATGCCTGATTCCTTCAGATAATCAAGCGACTTTTCATTAAAGAGCCTTGCAATACGGCCCGATTGTTCCCGTTCATTGGCGGAAAGGGTCTTCATGGCAGTATCCAGGCGGCCAATGAACGGTGAAGCTTCATAAAAAACATTGTCCGGATTCCAGGCCGCCGACACGGCTGCTGCCGCCGCTTTGAATGTACCTCTCTTCAGGGCTTCACTCATATATGCGTTTATAAGATCTCCGTTCACTTCTCCCCCGGAAGCTACGGTACGGTTCCAAAGCATATAGGACTGATCCAGCCACAGAGCCAGAGCTGCTTCATATTCTTCGTTGTCCAGGGCTGCTGGAATAATAAAATCGCGGGGATTAACAGATTCTTTATCCGGAACTACCCGGTAACTGATCGCAGGACTTTGAGCTTCCAGAAGAACGAAACCTCTTCCCACGCCGGCAAAACCGGCACCGCTTCTGCTGAATGTATAGTTGCTGCCGTTTGCATTAACCAATAGTTGTTGTCCGTTGTCCTGGACTATGCTTGTTGGCAAGGCTTTAAAAGGAATTTTTAGCGAATGATATTTAAAGCTGTCAGTACTGGAAATTAATTCATTGTCTGCAATGGCTTCGTTGTAACTGTCTTCGGCATACGTGTCAGAAATGTCAGCCGGGGCCAGTATACCGGTTCCGGCCAGAAAGTCGGCCCGTATTACCAATTCGATTGCCCCGCCTGAGTATTGTGTCGTAAAAACCAGCCCCGGTCCTTCGCTAAGTCGAAAATACACTTCGTTATCTGTTAATGTCATCAGTTTCGGCAGTGCAGGAGTATTGGCAGAAAAGCCGGAGAGTTCCAGCCCGTCTCCTAGGATAAATTCCATACCGCCGAAAAAAACACTTGCTTTTCCGGCAAGGGGGTGTGTATTTGACAGGCTTTTTTGATTTTTATCATAATTTCCCTGGATAACCAGATCTCCTTCCCGCAGAGTAAAGTTGGTCTTTTTGGCAAACTGAAAGTAAACCAGTGTAATTAAGACCGCAGCATACAGGAAGAGCAGTAATAAAAAACGCGGTACTACGGGTTTTCGCATCCCGTACTAATACGCCTTTTCGTCCATACGGGCCAGTACCTTTTCCGAAAGCACCCTGAATTGGGGCGGCAGGGTTTCTCCGCCTTCTGCCTGGTACAACACCAGTAAATGTTCAAAGCCCTTTCGTGCTTCGGTATATCTTTTTTTCTTGTAATGTATAAAGGCGATTTCGTACTCGCCTATAACGTAATATTCATTAATATCACCGTAGCGTTCCAGCAGAATCTGATAATATTGAATGGCTATTTTGTATTTATTGTCATCCGTAGCTTCCTGTGCCCTCTGGATGATCTTTGTTGGCGGCATATCTTCCGGAACCTGTACCGGCCCGGTAACGCAAGACATAGCTGTTATTACAAAAACGGCTAAAAAAAGGGGATAGAATTTCATACTGTAATTGTAGCATATTTCAGCGGAAAAGAAAAGGTTAAAAATCCATGCCAAGATAAAAGCTGAATTGATAGAGGCCGGAATTCAGGTTATATGCGACATTGGCTCCCATAGCCGGCAGAGCAAGCTGGCTAAGGTAAAAACGAAGTCCTCCCGAAGGGCCATAATCAAATTCATTGCCCGAGATTGGGCCGTCTGAATAAACGCATTGCCATAAACCTAAAACGGAAAGCGCTCCCATCTGGAATTTGACAAGATGCTTTTCCAGCCCTGCGGAAAAACCTGCATAATGCCTGGCGGAAAAATTTCTGGGCAGTATGTCTACCTGAGCCCGTTGAGGACCCCCTTCGTTAAGAGGATCCGATCCAGGCGTCCAGACTGCTCCGCCCTTTACGGCAAGACGAAACCCCGGAATAATGGATTTTTCGTAGACAGCTCTGAGCTCCATCTGATGATAAGAAGTTCCCTGGATGGCAAAGTTATAATGATATGTCAGGGAAAGACTCTGTTGGGAAAGGAGGTAACCGTCCCAGTCAGAGGAACGCAGGGAAACTCCCGGTGTAAAACCAAGTAACATTGCTCCGTCTGGAGGAGGGTTTATGTCTTTTTTTTGAAGGGATATATGCGAAAATGAAAGTGCGGCAGAACCGGTAAAATGCCCGGTAAAGGGATAATATAAACCAAAGGAAAAACGAAGCTGGTCTGTGGTATAAAGCCGTTGTGTTTTTTCGTCTTTGTCCTGATCTTCACGCTCGCGCCGTCCGTACATAAATAAACTGTTCCAGCCTGGCTGTCCTTTTTGATTCGGGGCATGATTATACATGGCAACAGCCGTAATTCCTCCAGTTCCGTACATGCCTCCGATTACAGCCTGATCCATCAGTCCAAACGCATTTCTGTCTACCAGAAAAAAGCCGAAATTACTTCCCCCCGAACCGGCCAATACCAGAGGAACGGGAAAGAGAGCCCATTTTTCCTTTACAATAAGGCGCAATACGATGCCTTCTTCTGTTTCGATTAACTCTGCCGAAACAAGCTCCAGAATCCCGGTGTCTTTTACTGTTGCGTATACTTCGTTAAGATCCAGCGAAGATGCTTCCCTGCCTATGTATTTTTCCAGAGGATAGTGGGCAACATGGTTCTTTGTACGCCTTAATCCAATTATGTCTATCGAAGAAATGTATCCGGACGGGTCATTCTCATCCTGTGAATAAAGCGGATAAATACAAAAAACCAGGAAGATTGCGAAAGCAAAAAAAACCGGCCTTGAACAATTGTACTGTACACGCCCCTTTTGCGGTGAATTACGGTAATTCCCCTGCACTTGAGGGCCGAAGGCGCTCATACAACAGATGTACCAAAACCCTAGATTTTGGTAAGCCATCCTTTGGTATCCGGTATAAGCCCGTATTGCATACCTTTAAGCGTCTTCTGCAGTTCCGAACTTAATTCACCTGGAAAGGTAAAGGATGCTTTTTTTCCGTTATGGGTTATTGATGAAATCGGAACTGCTCCGGCAGCTGTTCCGCTGACAAAACATTCTTTTGCTTCGGAAAATATTTCGTCGATAGCAATCTTTCTTTCAACAACCTTTACCCCTCTGTCCCTGGCCAGTTCCATCAGGCTTAAACGTGTAATGCCCGGAAGTATTGTGTCTCCCAGTTCGGGTGTTATAAGTTCCCCGGATTTAAGGTAAAAGAAAATGTTGCAGGAAGAACCTTCTTCGATATACTTGCGATCCACTGCATCAAGGAATATACATTCCATGTAACCCTGGTCAACAGCTTCGTGCTTGGCCAATGCTGCAATTACATAGTTGGAATCGGCCTTGATCCAGCCGGTTCCTTTTGGTGTGGCTCTGATACGATCCGTAACCAATGCATCGGGACTTCCGCCCGAAAAGTAGGCGCTTACCGGAGTACCGATCATTATTACCCACGGCTCTTTTGAAATATTTACCCCGATTCCTCCTTCGGAATAGGTAAAGGGGCGGATGTATATGGAATCGGCATTCATAAAGGAGTCTTTTTCCCATTCAGCGTTATATGACGGGCAAAAACCAAGTTCTATATTACGCCGGATCATTTCTACCGCAGCTTTAACAAACGTATCTGCCGGGAATGGCGGCATAAAAAGACCCTTCATGGAATTGTGGAAACGTTTGCCGTTTTCGCCGGGCCGGAAGATTGCAAAGCCGCCGTTTTTCTGGGGCAAAGCTTTAAGCCCTTCAAAACAGCCAAGGCCGTACTGGGTAGTGTAATTAACCAGCGGCATATCGCTGTAAAAATTGCGGGAATCCGACAAAGCCGCCGCTTCTGTTTTTGGAAGCTGCGCTTCTTCTTGGGGAGTTTTGTGAGGCTTTTCTATAAATTCTTCTGTCCAGCCTCCGCTTTCTGTATACTTTGCCCGGTAAACAACAGGGTAACTGTTTAATGTAAAAGCCATAATCTTCCTCCTGCTTAATTATAGCACAATTTCAAAATATGCCACTTTTTATGCTTTGTCAACAAAGCACCTTTGCCATTACTTTGCCAGCCTTACCTCGATGGCTGAGGAGGTTCTTTTCTTCTTCCGAAAGTTCCGCTACGGTACGGTTTAATTCAGGAAGATATACGACAGGGTCGTACCCAAAACCTCCGTGTCCGCAGATTTCTTTAGCCGATGAAACAATTTCCCCTTCCATAGTTTCCTGTACCAGGTAGAAACGTTCATGGCCGAAAAAGAGAACCATAGCGCAAACAAATCTGCATGTTCGTACTGCATTTACAGCGGGTTGTGCAGCCAATTCTTCCAGCAGCAGGATGTTTCGTTCGCTGTCGCTGAGTTTGTCTGCGTTTGGTTTTGAAATAAAGGCGCCGTTGCCGGCCCAGGAATCTTTTCCGTAATAGCGCGCGGAATAAATCCCCGGCCTTCCTTCCAGAGCATCTACGCAAAGTCCAGAATCATCGGCGAGTACCGCATACGGTTTATCCTGATTTGCCGTGCTTAAAATACGATAAAGGCTTTCGGCTTTTATAAGGGCGTTCTCTGCAAACGCGGTTCCTGTTTCTTCCGGGTCAAAGTTATGTATTCCCGCTTCGGCCGGAAGTTTAAGTTTGCAGCCTCCCAGGATGGCGGCCAATTCTTGTTGTTTATGTTTGTTCCCCGATGCAAGCCAAACGGTCATAGTACAGTGTATCACAGGCGAACTTTGGATGCTATTACTTCATGCTCTGCTCTGCTATACTGAACCTGTGGATATTGCCTTTGGTCATTCTAACATGGATTTGGACTGCCTGGGTTCCCTTATCCTGGTAAAAAAACTCTTTCCGGAACATATCCTTGTCCGAAGCAGGATAATACATCCTGCGGCGTACAGTGTTTACAATCTGTACGAGGATTATTTTAATTGTATTTACCCTAAGGATTTGGAAAAGGAAAAGATAGATCACATAATTATTGTTGATACTTCGAGTACAGACAGAGTTAAGGAATATTTTAACTGGATACGCAATTCCGATCCGAAGATTACCATTTATGATCATCATCCGCAGGAAAATTGCGACATTCAGGGTGCAGAGCTTCTGGGAAAAAACTGGGGATCCAATACAAGCTATCTGGGTAAGCTTGTTATGGAACGGGGAATAACTCTGGGAAGCGAAGAGGCTACCATAGCGCTTACGGGGATTTATGCCGATACGGGCAGGTTTATATACGAGAATGTATGCCGCGAAGATCTGGTGGTTGCCGCCTGGCTTTTGGATATGGGGGGCTCCTTAAAGCTGGTAAAGAGTTTTCTTGAAACGATTAAAGAAGACGATCAGATAGAAATCTTTAATCAGCTTCTTTTGCTGGTTCAGAAGAAGTTGATACGCGGGCATGAAATTCTTGTTTCCTATCTGGAGATAGGCGAGAATGTTCCGGGTCTTGCTCCTGTGGTAGAAAAAATCATGGACATAGAAAATCCTGATGCGTATTTTGCCATTTTCTTTGTGCGGAAAACCAGAACCATACTGGTCATTGCCAGAAGCCAGAGAAAGAAAATAAACCTTCATGTCCTGTTAAGCGTATACGGCGGAGGCGGACATCAACTGGCTTCTTCGCTCATGCTCCGGGATCAGGAAGGGCCGAAGTTTTACGAGGATTTTATGGAATATCTTAGGCGTTCACTGATATTTGCAACCCGTGCCGAAGATATTATGACCAGGAAGGTGTTTTCCATAAACGAAAACAGTACGATTATGAATGCTTCTATTTTTATGGAAGAGGTTAATCATACGGGGATTCCTGTATTGAATAATGAAGGGAAGCTTACCGGGTTTATCGGCCTGAAGGATATTATGAAGGCCCGCCGTGTTTCGGCGATGAATGCTCCGGTACGCGCCTATATGAAAAAAAACGTTGTCAGTTCCCCCCCGGATGTTACAATGAGGGAAGTCGAGCGGATTTTTTACAAGCACCACATTGGGCATCTTCCTATTGTTGAAGCCGGTGCATTAACCGGGATAGTTACACGCTGGGATTTTTTGCAGTACAAGAAGCAGCGCGAAGATCCCGGTATTGAAAGCGAACCTTATGAAACGGATACTCCCTGATTAAAGCC